>DGFH01000282.1:6754-24880 GCA_002391565.1 Anaerolineales bacterium UBA3905 | reverse complement strand
AGATGTGTATAAGAGACAGCTAAAGATAACTACACCTTTCCCATCGCCATCGTGATGTTGAACGGCTACATGGGCACAGGCAATCGTGCACATGTGTTGGCAGGCGTCATGATTTCGATCTTCCCGGTGCTGCTGTTCTTCCTGCTCGCCCAACGCTTCGTCATTCGCGGCATTGCAGTCACTGGATTGAAAGGGTAAATAGCGGAAATCGAATGCCGCCAAGTCGACCGTCGCACCTCACACGAACATCAAATGAATATGGGAGACAGACCGAACTCAACTCGCGCACTTATCTCCCGATGACAGCCATGCAGTTATGGGAGAATTTGCCGCAAATCTTGTTGGGGGCGTTCTTCTTTAGCGTCGCCTCTGCGCCCAGCTTTGTCCTGTTTGTGCTTGGGCTGCCCTGGCTTGCGTTGCTCTGCGGCATCGGTCTGGTTTCGCCGGCATGGGTGGGGCTATTGGCTTATGAAGGGGTGCTCGCACGTGGTTATACAGGCAGTGCATCCCTCCTGCTTTTTGGCTTTCGTCATCGTTGGCTGGACAGTCTGCGCTTAGGCGCAGTCGGTGCATTCCCGCTTGCAACTGCGCTCTGGTTCGCCCTCTCGCCAAACGATGACCTGACGCCATTGGCATCGAGTGTTTGGGTGTTGCTCATTCTGCTCGCTTGCCTGATTCTAGTGATCGTGACCATTTATGCGCTGCCACTGCTCGCATTGTTCGATGCACCGGTGACGAACGCTCTGCAAAATAGCGTGATCTTGTCGGCGCGGTATGTGGTCAACACATTGGGGTTGGCGGCGCTGGCGGTTCTGCTGGCCTTTGGCGTCATCTATCTGAGTCTAGGGTTGCTCCTGATTTTGCCGGCTTGTTTTGCCCTGTTTGTCGTCAACAATTGTTTCCTGGTTGTACACGCTGAATCGACGACCCCATGACCATCCCTGTGATCCTGGTCGGCGGCTTTCTAGGGGCCGGCAAGACCACGCTTCTTTTGACGACAGCGCAGCGTCTGGCGGCGCGAGGTCTCCGCGTTGGGTTGGTGACCAACGACCAGGGTGAAAACCTGGTGGACACCGCCCTCGCACGACGCAGCCGGCTGGCCGTTGTGGAGGTGTCGGGCGGTTGTTTCTGCTGCCGTTACCCGGACATGGAGAAGGCGCTTATGGAACTGCACCGTCAGACATCGCCCGATGTGATCCTGGCTGAGCCGGTTGGCAGTTGCACCGATCTGATGGCTACGGTGATTCGACCGCTGCTTCATCAACATGCGCGGCGATTTCGCCTGGCGCCTCTCACCATTGCGGTTGATCCGCTGCGAGCGCAAGACCGCTTTCTGCCAGAAATCGACTACCTGATCCAACAACAGGTCGCCGAAGCCGAACTGGTCGTCCTCACCAAGCAAGATTTACCTGCCGCGGTTGAACATGGCAAAACGACGACTTCACAGTTGATGCGTCATGGCGACCTTCGCATATTTCCGCTTTCAGCCAAAACCGGAGTGGGAATGGACGCGTGGTTGGATAGCGTTCTAAACACCACGACCGCCGCCGACCGCAAGCTCGACGTAGATTACAGCATTTACGCGGCTGGCGAGGCGGCCCTGGGCTGGCTCAATGCCAGCGGCAAAGTTTCTGCCAGCCAGCCATTTTCAGCAACAAACTGGGTTCAATATCTGTTACAGATGCTGGAGCGATCGCTCAGTCTGCATCAGTCTGTGATAGCTCACATCAAGGTGTATGCCAGCACACCGGAAGCGGATTGCAAAGCGAGTCTCATGCACGCTCAAGGCCCAATCGGTTGGGATCTGCGGCCAGACAACGCATATTCGAGTGAATTGACGTTCACCCTCAATGCGCGTGTTCAGGCCGCGCCAGATTTGCTGGCATCGACCGTTCGCAGCGTCCTGCACGAGTTGTCTCCACACCCCGATTTTGACATTCAGTTTACAAGCTTCGAGTGTTTTCAGCCGGAAGCTCCCAACCCAACGCATCGTATTTAAATTGACAACAATCCACTACAGGCCGTAGGAGGCGCCTCATGACCGACTTCATCTATCGCGACGCCAAGACCACACAGATCAGCTTTCCGCTCGGCGGCATTGGCGCGGGCGCGATTGGATTGGCGGGCAACGGCCGCCTGATCGACTGGGAAATTTTCAACCGCCCCAACAAGGGCAGCGTCAACGGCTTTTCACACTTTGCTGTGCGCGCCGAGGCGGAGGGCAAAGTGCTTGATGCACGCGTGCTGCACGGCGACCTGCATCCTCCCTATCAGGGCGAACTGCATCTACCGCACTTTCAGAGCTTTGGCTGGGGGCCGCGCCGCGAATATCTCACCGGTCTGCCACACTTCAAGGGGGTCGAGTTCCGCGGCGAGTTTCCGATTGCGACGCTGACCTTCGACGATGCGCACTTTCCGGGCGCGGTGACGCTGCGCGCCTTCAGCCCGCTGATCCCGTTGAACGACCGCGATTCGAGCCTGCCTGCCGCCTTCTTTGAATACACGCTCACCAACACGACCGACCAGACGCTCGACTACACGCTCGCTGGCGTGTTGCGCAACCCGCTGCCCGCCAACAACCGCAACGCTATTCACGCCCACGCGTGGGGACACGCGCTGCATCTCACCTCCGACGGCGTCGAGCCGGAATCGACGCGCTACGGCGACCTGACGCTGGCGACCGACAGCGGGTTGAACAGCGGCGGGCAGCACGATGAGGCGACGCTGAGCTGGCAAGAATACTGGTTCCGTGGCGTCTGGTTCGACAGCCTGGAGGTCTACTGGAAGGACTTCACGGCGGGCGGGCTGTTCCAGAACCGCACCTATCCGCTGGCGCGCGCCGGCGAGGGCAACGAGGGCTTGCTGGCGGTGCATCTGCGGCTGGCGCCCGGTGAAACGCGCCGCGTGCGCTTTGTGATCGCCTGGAACTTCCCGATCTGCGAGAACTACTGGAAGCGCGACCAGAAGTTGCCGCCCGGCGTCAACCGCACGTGGAAGAACTACTACGCCACGCTCTGGCCCGACTCGCAAGCCAGTGCTCGCTACGCGCTCGAACAGTGGGATCGTCTCTATGACGAAACCGCGCGCTTTCAACAGGCGCTCTTTGCCTCCAGCCTGCCGCCCGCCGCCATCGACGCCATCTCCGCCAACCTGGCGATCCTCAAGTCGCCCACGGTGCTGCGCCTGGAGGATGGCACGCTCTACGGCTGGGAAGGTTGCCAGGTTGACGCCGGCTGTTGCGAAGGAAGCTGCACGCATGTCTGGAACTACCAGCAGGCGGTTCCCTTCCTCTTCCCGGCGCTGGAGCGTTCAATGCGCGTCGCCGACTATCGCTACAACCTGCGGCACGACGGCGGCATGGACTTTCGCCTGCAACTGCCATTAGGCGTGGGGCTGTGGGGCTTCCGGCCGTGCGCCGACGGGCAATTTGGCGGCGTGCTCAAGACCTATCGCGACTGGAAAATCTGCGGCGACAGCGCGTGGCTGCGCAACTTGTGGCCTGCGGTCAAGCAATCGATCGAGTTCGCCTGGCATCCCAACAACGAAGATCGCTGGGACCCGGACAAGACCGGCGTGTTGTGGGGACGCCAGCACCATACGCTCGACATGGAATTGTTTGGGCCAAATTCCTGGCTCACTGGCATGTACCTGGCGGCGCTCAAAGCCGGCGCCGAGATGGCGGAGCACCTGGGCGATGACGAAACAGCTGCCGAATATCGGGCGATCTTTGCACGCGGCAAAGCCTGGGCGGATGCCAATCTCTTCAACGGCGAGTATTACATCCAGCGCATCGACCTGCACGACCGCAGCATCGTCGAAGCCTTCGCCCAGGATGAACTGGTGTTGATGGGCGGCTCAACGCTGGAGGCATACTGGGATGAGGAGCATCAGGAGATCAAATACCAGATCGGCGACGGATCGAGCATCGACCAGGTGTTAGGGCAGTGGCACGCCAGCCTCTACGGATTGGGCGACATCTTCGACCCGGTGCAGGTGCGCGCTGCCAGCGCCGCCATCTTCAAGTACAACTTCATCCCGGTGATGGGCGAGGTCTACAACCCGTGCCGCATCTACTGCCTCAACGACGAAGGCGGCCTGGTCATCTGCGCCTGGCCCGCCGGGACGACCAAACCGACGATCCCGGCGCCCTATTCGCAGGAGACGATGAACGGCTTCGAGTACGCCGCCGCCAGCCACATGATCATGAACGGATTGGTCGATGAGGGCATGACCTGCGTGGAGGCGCTGCGGCGGCGTTACGACGGCGAACGACGCAACCCCTGGAACGAATTCGAGTGCGGCAGCAACTATGCGCGTTCGATGGCTTCCTACGCGCTGCTCAACGCCTTTGCCGGCTTTGAGTTCGACATGGTGCGCAAGGAGATCGGCTTCCGCCCGGTGCGCATGATCGACGGGCGCTTCCGCTGCTTCTGGTCGCTGGACAGCGGCTGGGGCGAGTTCGAGCTGACGCCGGAACGCGCTGAGTTGCGCGTGCTCTACGGACATCTCGACTTGAACGCGTTGACCTTGCCACTGGCGGCGGGGCAAGCGGCGACGATGGTGCGCGTAGGCGATGCAATGGTCGACTTCACCAACACGGCGGGCAAGTTGCGCCTGCAAGAGGGCGTGCGCTTATCTACGGCAGCACCTCTGCGCGTACACTTCTCGATGCCTGGCGCATAGTCAAAGGCGGCGCACCGTAGACAGAGCGTCAGGGCGCCGCTCCGGCGATCTGGATAACCGTATCAGCGTGCGCCAGGGCAAGCGGATTATGGTCGAAAATCAGCACGATCCGTCCGGCCATGTGAGGCTCTAGCGCCTGCCAGACGCGCGCGGCTGTGATGGCGTCAAGGTGCGCCGTTGCCTCATCGAGGACGAGAATCGGCGCCGGCTTGAGCAGTGCGCGCGCAATCGCCAGGCGCTGGCGCTCGCCACCGCTCAGAGTCAGCCCGTTGTCGCCAAGCAAGGTGTCGTATCCCGCCGGCAGCGCAGCGATGAAGTCGTCGATCTGGGCTGTGCGGCAGGCGGCGACCAGGTCGGCGTCGGTGGCATCTGGATTGGCGATGAGCAGATTGTCGCGGATCGTTGTGTGAAAGAGATAAGGCGCCTGCGGCACGACGGCAAACAATGCACGCACATCTGCGGCAGCATAGTCGCGCAGGTCGCGACCGTCCAACCAGATCGATCCTGGCGGCACATCCCAAAAACGCAAAAGCAGCGCGATCAACGTGGACTTACCGGCGCCACTTGGCCCCGTGATAGCAAGGCGCTGACCGGCGCGCACCGCAAACGTCAGACCATCCAACGCCCAAACGTCGACCGGCTCACTATCATGCGTGGGCGGGTAACGGAAGCGCAGTCCGCGCGTCTCCAAACTGACGCCGACAGGGGCCGGCGCAAGCATGGGCGGATCGACGACAGCCGGGGGAGTGTCGACCAGTGCAAAGAGGCGGCGGGCGGCAGCCTGACTCGACTCCAGCATCTGCCATGCCTGACCAAGCGGCTGAACGCACTCGAAAGCTGCCATCGCCGTCAACGGCAGCAGCGCCAGATAGACGCCCTCAAGCCGACCAGCAGTGACCAATGGAATCGCCAGCCAGAGCATCGTCAACCCGGCCAGCCCGGTGAAAAGCGCCGTGAGCGCATTGGCAAGGCCGCGCACTTCCGCCAGGCGTAGTTGCGCCTGCTGCAGCGCGGCGCTTTGCGCCAGCACGCGCACTTGCTGAGTTTCTGCCTGGTCAAATGCAATCAGATCGGCCATTCCCTGCACCATATCCACTAGATTTATGTGGAGCGCGCCGCGTTGGGCAATCGTTGCAGCGGCGGCGCGATGGCTGAGACGGCGACTGGCCCAAGGCAATACGCCGCCCGTCAACGCCAGGAAACCCACCAGCGCTATGCCCAACCACACATCGAAGGCGCCGAGCAGCGCAGCAGCAAAGAGGGTGACGAGCGCGGCGCTGACCGGCGGCGCCACCACGCGCACGTAGAAATTTTCCAATGTCTCGATGTCAGCGCCGATGCGCGCCAGTACATCGCCGCTGTGCACCTGCAGCAAGCGCGCCGGCGCCAATGGCTCGATGGCACGGTAAAACCAGACGCGCAGCGCCGTCAAAATGCGAAAGGTTGCCAGATGGGTGACATAGCGCTCGCCATAGCGGAAAAGCGCGCGCGTAAGGGCGAAAAGACGCACCCCGGCAATTGCCAGCGAAAGCTGGGTTACATCCACAGCAATCGCAGCTTTGGAGATGAGATATGCGGAGACGGCCATTAACCCAACGCTGGAGCTGATTGTGGCGAAGCCGAGCAAAATGCCCGCTGCCACCCACCAGCCGAAGGGGCGCAGAAAGGTCAGCAGGCGCGGCAAGGGCGAGGCGCGATGAACAGGCGCAGCGGCCGTCACGGCGCACCTCCTGCCAGGGAAAGCGCCAGCCGGCGATAGGGGCCGTCGTGCGCAAGCAGGTCGGCAGGCGCGCCGCTTTCGACGATGCTGCCTTGTTCCAGCACGATCACCCGATCGGCGCCAGCAGCCAGCTCCAACCGGTGGGCAATGAGCAGCACAGTGCGACCTGCGGCCAGGCGTTCGATGGCGCCCTGGATCGCCTGTGCGCTCTCGGCGTCGAGATGAGCGGTGGCTTCATCCAGGATCAACAGAGGCGCATTTCTTAGGAAGGCCCGCGCCAGCGCCAGCCGCTGACGTTGCCCACCGCTGAGCCGCGCCCCTTGCTCGCCAACGCGTGTGTCATAACCCTGTGGCAACGCCATGATAAAGGCGTGGGCGTAGGCGGCTTCAGCGGCGGCGATCACTTCTGGCAGCGATGCCTCTGGACGCGCCAGGCGGATGTTGTCGAGCACTGTGCCCTGAAAGATCTGAGGATGTTGCGGAACCCACGCCACCTGCCTTCGCCACTGCACCGGGTCAAGCTCGGACAGGCGTGCGTCGCCGACCCAGATGGCGCCTTGCTGTGGTTCGGCAAAGCGTAGCAGTAGATTGACGATCGTACTCTTGCCTGCGCCGGTGGCGCCGACCAGGGCCACGCGACTACCCGGTGCAATGACAAAAGAACAATCTTGCAGCGCGGGTCGCCCCTCATAAGCAAATGTCACCCGGTCAAAGCGGATCGATGAGGGGGGGCGCATAACATCGGAGACGCTCTGACGCAAAGGCGCAGGGGCGCCGAGAGGCGCCGAGGAATTGTTATGCGCGACTTGCCCGCTGCGCATCTCTGCATCGTTGCGCCTTTGCGTCAAAACACTTTCATTTTCCATGTCCAGCAGGCTAAAGATACGCTGGGCAGCGGCTTTACCTGCGGCGCCGGCATGATACCGAATCGCCAGCGTGCGCAGCGGCAAGAAGAATTCTGGCGTCAGCAACAGCACGGCCAACGCTGGCGCAAAGTGGAGTTGTCCTGCCATCAGCCGGTAGCTCACCTCCAACGCCACCAGCGCCGTTGCAGCAGTCGCTGCCCATTCCATGACCAGCGAAGTCTGAAAGGCGGTTGCCAGCACCTCCATCGTAGTCTTGCCATAATGCGCGCTGATGCGGCGAATCGTCTCGACCTGCTCCTGGCTGCGGCCAAACAGCTTGAGCGTGGTTAACCCTTGCAGCATATCGAGAAAAAAGGCGCTCATCCAACTGAGTTCGAGGAAGCGGCGTTCGGTCAGGCTTTTGGCGCGCCCACCAATCAGCGCCAGCATCAGCAGGAGCATAGGCGCCGCAAAGAGCAAAACCAGCGTCGTCCATGGATCGAGGATCAGCACGACGATCAGGATGAAGATCGTGAGCAACACCGCCAGAAATTGGGCTGGGAGAAATTGGGCGACGTATGCATCCAACGCCTCCACCCCTTCAGCAATGGTATTGACCAGTTCACCAGCGCGTTCGTTGCGCAGCGGCAGCGGGCCAAGCAGGATTAAGTGGGTAGTGAGACGCTGCCGCAGCGTTTGCTTAAGCTCGTTGGCGGCGCGCTGCCCCAACACAGTCTCAACATAGACGGCAAGGCTGCGCACCAGCAGGCTTGCCAGCAACACACCTAGCAGTGGCGTCACCTGAGCCAGCGTCTGCCCGCGCAGAAAAACTGCATCGACGATCAGGCTGATCCACCACGCTTGCGCCACCAGCATGGCGCCTGCAATAAAACCGGCGCCGGTCGCCCAAGCGAGTGACCGGCGCGCGGCAGGACTTTGTTTGAGCAGACGCGACGTCTGGGTCGCTCTCAGCATTGCGCTCAATAGCTGCTGGGCCCGATCTGCACTCGCCCACGAAAGATGTAATAAACGCCAGCCGTGTAAAGGAGCACAAAAGGCATGCCAATCAACGCCATGATCAACATAACCGTCAGCGTGTTCGGCTGCGAGGCCGCATTGAAGATCGTCAGGTTGTATGACGGGTTGAGCGTCGAAACCAGCAGATTGGGGTAGAGACCAACGGCGGCAGAAATCAGCAAACCGGCAATCATGGTCGAGGAAAAGAGAAAAGCCGCGAAGTACTGTTCACGGCGCACCATCAGCCACGCCACAATCACCGAAAGCAGCGCCGCCCCCGGCAAGATCACCAACCAGGGCTGCTGCCAATAGCGGTCGGAGACGGCCTCATGCAACAGCGCTGTCACTCCAACGAGCAGTGTGTTGAAGATGAAGAAGATGATCATCAGTCGTGGCACCCAACGCTTGACGCGGTCGAGTAGCGCACCGCTGGCCTTCAT
This sequence comes from Anaerolineales bacterium UBA3905, assembly GCA_002391565.1. Lineage (GTDB taxonomy): Bacteria > Chloroflexota > Anaerolineae > Caldilineales > Caldilineaceae > Caldilinea. The sequence continues at coordinate 16,175 of DGFH01000282.1, read as the reverse complement.
GCTCAGGTAAATAGCGCCGTGCGTCGCCAGCATGAAGATCGTCGTCACACCGACCAGCAACGCGGAGGGCGTCAGCAGGTCGAAAAGGTTAGCGCGGATGTGGCCATCAGCGGCGATGGGCAATCCGTCAAGGATGTTGCCAAACGCCACCCCCAGCAACAGCGCGATGCCCAGCGACGACGCAAAGAAGATCCAATCCCAAAAGCTGCGCCACGCCGGCGAGGGACGCTTGCTGCGAAACTCGATGGCGACTGTGCGCAGGATCAGCACCAGCAGCACGAGCATCATCGCAATATAGAGGCCGGAAAAAAGCGAGGCGTAGACCAGTGGGAAAGCAGCAAAGAGCGCACCGCCGCCAAGCACCAGCCACACCTCGTTGCCATCCCACACCGGGCCGATGCTGTTGAGAAAGACGCGGCGCTCCTCATCGTTTCTGGCAAGAAATGGATGCAAGATGCCGACGCCCAGGTCGAAGCCATCCATGATCAGGTAACCGGCAATAATGATGACAAAAAGCGCAAACCAGACAATATTGAGCCACATAATTGTTGCCTCCTATGCGCGCGCCTGGCGGCGGAAGATTTCTCGGAAGGTGTCAGGCAATGCGTTCACCGGTCGTTCCTCCATCGACGCCAATGGCTCCGGCCCGTGTTGAATCTTCTCGTTCAGCAGGAAGATAAAGAGCACAAAGAGAATTGCATAAAGCAAGATGAACATACCGTTAGAGATCAAAACCTGATACCCTAGCAGCACCGGTGACCCGGCGTCCACCGTGCGTAGCAATTCCCAGACGATCCATGGCTGGCGACCAAACTCCGCCGTCCACCAGCCGACCATCGTCGCCGCCTCCGCCAGGAAGATGGTAAGCACGAGAATCCACAATACGGGAGTGTTGCGCCACAATCGCCGCCCCCAGAAGAAGAAGAACGCAGCCAGCAACCCAATCCCAATGAAGACCATGCCCAGATTGATCATCAGGTGGTAGGATTGAAAGGTAATCTGCAACGGCGGCCACGTATCCGGCGGGAAGGAATTCAACCCCTTCACAGTGGCGTTAATGTCGCCGTATGCCAGGAAGCTCAACAGACACGGAATTTTGATGCCGTATGTCCTCTGATTGGCTTCATCGATCCAGCCGACCACTGTCATTGGCGCGCAGGTTGTATCCTCCCAAATCCCTTCCATGGCAGCCAGCTTGACTGGCTGATGTTGTGTAACATTTTCGGCCTGCCGGGCGCCAAAGAGAGGCACCTGCAAGATGCTAAAGATAACAAAGACCGGCAACGCCACGCGGATCGTGGCCTTGCCCAACTCGGCGTGCTGTTTGACGCGCAGCAGGAACCATGCGCCCACGCTCAGCATCAACGCTGCACCGGTCATCCACGACGCCACCCAGGTATGCCAGAGGCGCGGTACGAACGAGGGCGTGAAGACTGTCTGCCAGAAATCGGTCATAAACGCCTGCGTCCCCATCGGCGTCTGGGTGACGACATACCCCGCCGGCGTCTGCATCCAGGAGTTTGCCATCAGAATCCAGAGTGCGCTGAAGTGAGCGCCGAAGGCCACCATGAAAATTGCCAGCAACCACATGCGCGGGCCAAGCCGGTTGCCGCCGAAGAGCATCAACCCCAAAAAGCCGCCTTCGAGGAAAAAGGCGAAGACGCCCTCCGCCGCCAGCAAGCTACCAAAGATGTTGCCGACAAAGCGGGAATATTCAGGCCAATTTGTACCGAACTCGAATTCCTGGACAACACCCGTAGCGACGCCAACAGCAAAGACCAGGCCATAAACCTTGACCCAGAAAAAGGAGAGTTGACGCCACTTCGGATCGCGTGTGCGCAGATAGTTGATGCCGATAATGACGAGCAACAATCCCAGCCCCATTGATAAGGGCGGATAAATGAAGTGGAAGCTGGCGGTCAGGGCAAACTGGACGCGAGAGAGAAAAAGTTGATCCATACGATTGACCCTTGTGAATGCATGCAAATCAGAATGGCAATCATGAATTGAGAATTATTATCAATCACCTCTGCTGAACTGTCAAGTCATAGCTGCAGCCAGTTGGCAATTGAAAGGAGAGCGGCGCCCTGCACACCATCTCTACAGGTTGGCGCGGCGCAACAGCATGAGCGGCTCACGACCACCTAGCGCCGCATAGACGCTCACATAAACCGCTGCGCCTCCCGCCATCCCAACCATCACGAAAACCATCTCCGGCAAGTCGATGCAGTTCAGCAGACGCACAGCAACCGCCATTGTCGCCGCAGCCAGGAGTGCGCGCCCAACCGTGATCGCCAAGGCGCGCCCATCGATGCCGTGCTTGCTACGCCAGACGACAATCAGCAGGGCCACCGCCAACCCCAACGCCGCCAGCGCCGACGCCCATGCCAGCCCGTAGATGCCCAAAGGCCGGACGAGCGCATAGCTCAAGCCGAAGACAGTCGCCATCCACGCCACGCTGGCGACCATCGGCAGCCGCGTATTGTGACGTGCGTAGAAAGCCAGCGACAAGATGTCAACGCTGGCGTCGCTAATCAGCCGCACGCCAAGGATGGCGGTCAGAGAGAAAACCATCGACAGCGCGGCGCCGTCCAGTTCCTCACCCGGGAAGAGGAAGCGCATCCCCGGCAACCCTAACGCGATGATCCCAACCGCCGCCGGGATGACGAGCGAGAGTGTGGCGCGTAACCCTGCCGTCGTCGTCGCCTGCAAGCCGACCAGATCCGCGGCGTTGTACTGGCGCGCCATCGTCGGAAAGATCACAGTGGCGATGGCCTGCGCAAAAAGGCCGCGCGGCATATACGCCATAATCAGCACGGCGTAGAAGTACGCCGACATGCTGCCCGGCGCCAGTTCTGACGCCAGCCGCACCACCACCAGATCGACTGCCTGGCCGGCGCCCATCGTCACCAGGCGCGGCCAGAAGAGGTGCGCCATTTCGGCCATGCCCTCTGTGCGCAGCGCCAGCGCCGGCCGGTTGTCCAGCCCTAGCCGCCAGAGAAAAGGCGCCTGCACCGCCAGAATCAGCAGGGCGCCGCCGGCCAATCCCCATGCTGCGCTGGCGATGCCAAGCTGTGACGCCAATAGCGCAATCCCGACGATCTGCCCCAGGTCGATGAGGATGCCGCCCAGCGCCGGCGCAAAGAAGTGATCGTGCGCCTGAAGGATGCTGGCGTAGATGCTGCCAACCGCGAAGAAGAAGGTCGCCAGCATCAGCACTTGCACGAGCCGTGCAGTGAGCGCCTGTTGTGTGGGCGAAAAGCCGGGCGTGAGCAGATGTGCGGTCAGCCACGGTGCGCTGACGATCACGAGCAGCCCCAACCCGCCCAGCGCCGCCACCGTCAAGGCAACGATGGTATTGGCGAAGCGCGCCGCCGACATTGCGCCACGCCGCGCCAGCAAGCCAGTGTAAACAGGGATGAAAGCTGCCGCCACCGCGCCGCCTGCCAGCATCGCAAAGAGCAACTCTGGCAGCTGATTGGCGGCGGCGTAGGCGTCGGCGTCGTCGCCAATGCCAAAGGTGCGCGTCATCAGCAACAGCTTGACAAAGCCGGTCAGGCGACTGACGCCGTTGAGCGCCATGACCATGACGGAAGCACGGAAGAGAAAGCGCGTGTGCGACAAGATGCGAGGGGTGTGATGGCAATCTCCAATCTCCACTATTTGCTGCGAGATTGGAGATTGGAGATTATCTACGTGCGACGAAACGTCCGTCGCCGGGCTTGCCGATGTAGTGCTCATCCTCGACGACCACTTTGCCACGCAGGAGCACAGTGCGCGGCCAGCCGGTGACTTCCATGCCTTCATAAGGCGTCCAACCGGCGCTCTCGTGCAGCGTGTCCGGGGCGATGTACTTGACGCGCTGTGGATCGAAGATCACTACATCCGCGTCGCAACCAGGCGCCAACCGTCCTTTGCGCTCTAGCCCCATCCAGCGAGCGGCGTTGGTGGCGCAGACCTGCACCCACCGTTCCAGCGTCAGCACGCCCTGGTTGACGCCGAAGTGATGCACCAATGCCAGCCGCGCCTCGATGCTTGGCACACCGCCGGGAATTTGCGTGAAGTCGGGCTGGCGTTTCTCTTCGGCGGTCCAGGGACAATGGTCGGTGCTCACCACCTGCAGATCGTCCTGCGCCAGCGCCTGCCAGAGAAGTTGTGTATCGTCATCAGTGCGCAGCGGCGGCGCACAGACGTACAACTCGCCGTTCAACCCGCCCAGATGTTCTTCGGCGGTGAGCAGCAGATATTGCGGGCAGGTCTCGCCCCAAATATCGATGCCGCGCGCCCGCGCCTGGGTTATCTCCCAGACGCTTTCCTGACAACCAACATGAAAGATATAGAGCGGGCAGCCTGCCAGATCGGCCAACTCCGCAGCGCGGTGAACGGCGCTGGCTTCAAGTGGCGCCGGCCGCGTATAGGCATGCCAGATCGGTTCGGTGTGACCTTCCGCCAGTGCATCGGCGCGCAGCACGTCGAGCACCGGGCCGGTCTCGCTGTGGAGCACGGTGCGTCCGCCTGCCTCGCCCACGGCCATCAGTGCGCGCAGCAGCGCCACGTCGTCAAGGATCATGCCCTGGTAAGCCTGATACATCTTGAAGCTGAGGCAGCCAGCGGCGACGGCGGCAGGAACCTCGTCAAGCGCATGCGGCGTGGTGGCGTGCCAGGTGGGGATGGTCATGTGCAGGCCAAAGTCGATAGCGACCTGATCGGCTGCTTCAGCGCGACGCAGTTCGAGTGCAGCTAACATTGACTGGCCTGGCTGCGGCTCGACAAAGTCGATTACAGTTGTCGTTCCCCCACACGCCGCTGCAATGGAGCCGGTAAGAAAACTGTCGGAGCTGACGCGCCCCGCCAGCGGCATTTGCAGATGCACATGGGGGTCGATGGCGCCGGGAATCACGTAACAACCGGCTGCGTCGATGATGCGCCGGCCCGTCAACCCAAGCCCAATGGCGGCAATTTGCTCATCCTGGATCGCCAGGTCGGCGTTCACGATACCGTCGCTGTTGATAATCAGACCATTGCGAATGACCAGGTCGTACATGGGAAGACCCCTTTGAAGATTGAAGAACGGATTGTGAAGTCAGGCGTCAGTCATCGCCCGTCAGGAACGCGTCACACAACTTGCCCCTCGCAGTTCACCCCTCAAAACCAGACAGTGGGTGGCGCAGCGGGTCGCTTCCCTGGCGGCGGGGAGGACGAGGGCGCCGGGCGGATAGGGGGCGGCGCGCTGTCGTCTTCGTCCCATGGCACATCTTCCTCCCAGGTGCGCGTGCGCCCGACATCGTCCAGGGGCGCCGCATCGTCGGCTTCGCCGCTGGCGTTAAACCCGGCAACGGGCGGCGTTGCGTCAACGGGAAGGTCATCCCACACGCGGTTGACGGCGTCTACTTCGTCCATGCGCGGCTTCGACGGGCCATCATCGCCAGTGTATTCTCGCCCACGTCCGGCGCCCAAATCCGGCCCCAGGACGCCTGCTTCATGCAGCTGTTCGACGAGACGCGCCGCACGTGTGTACCCGATGCGCAGCTTGCGTTGCAACAAGTTGACCGAGCCGCGCCCATGCTCGCGCACGATGTTGACGGCCACGTAAAATAATTCATCGCGCGCTTCAGCGGCGCGCAACTGCTCGATCTGCTCGAACAATGGCGGCTGGCTCATGGGCATGGTTGCCGACGGCGACGCCAACGCCCCTGGCTCCGACCGCTTCGCTGTGGCTTCCGTCACGATAGAGGCCCCGGGCAGGTCGAGAGTGGCAGGCGCCGCCGACCTGAAGCCATCCAGCGTGTTGATATTGCGCCAGTAACGCACTAGCTTGCCGATCTCCTCATCCGTGACCAGCGTGCCCTGGATGCGCTCCAGCTTCGACGCGTCGGGCGCCATGAAGAGCATGTCGCCGCGCCCAAGCAGGCGCTCGGCGCCAGGAATGTCAAGGATCACGCGGCTGTCGATCTGGCTGGTGACAGCGAAGGCGATGCGCGAGGGGAAGTTGGCCTTGATCAGGCCGGTGATGACATCAACAGAGGGACGCTGGGTGGCGATAATCAGGTGAATGCCGACCGCACGCGCCATCTGCGCCAGGCGACAAATATGTTTCTCAACCTCTTCGGGCGCTGCCATCATCAGATCCGCCATCTCATCGACGATAACGACAATGGTAGGCAATGGCTTCTCGCCGTTCTTTTCCAGAAATGCGTTATAACGCGGAAGATCACGGGCATTGGCTTTGGAAAAGAGCGTATAGCGGCGCTCCATCTCCTTGACCGCCCAGAGCAGCACACCCGCCGCTTTGTCAACCTCGGTGACGACCGGCCCCAGGAGGTGTGGAATGCCGTTGTAGACGCTCAACTCGACCATCTTGGGGTCGATCATCAGCAGGCGCAGCGTGTCGGGGGTGTGAGTCAACAGCAGACAGGCGATGATCGAGTTGATACAGACTGACTTGCCCGATCCGGTGGCGCCGGCAATCAGCAAGTGCGGCATGCGCGCCAGGTCGGCGATAATCGGCTGCCCTTTGACATCCTCGCCCAGCGCGATGGGCAGGGTGCGCTTTTTCTCGGTGAAGACTTCACTCTCCATCAATTCCTTGAGACCGACGATGTTGCCCGCCTGATTCGGCACCTCGACGCCCACATAGTTTGTGCCAGGGATGGGCGCTTCGATGCGTACGCTGGCGGCGGCCAGCGCCAGCGCCAAATCGTTGGCAAGGGCGGCGATCTTTGCCACTTTCACCTTGACGCGCTGCGTTTCATTGCCGACTTTGCGTTCGACGTAGCCCGGCTTGATCAGATATTGCGTCACCGACGGCCCTTTGTATGCCCCCTCGAAATCGGCGGGCACGCCAAAGAGCGCCAGCGTCTCTTGAATCAAACGCCCCTGCATACGGATGTGGTTGTCGTCGTCAGCCACGCGGTCATAGTCGCTGAGAATCTGATCGATGGCGGGCAGTTTCCAATCCGCAGCGCCGCCAACGACGTGCGCAGGTCGGCGCTCCAACTCCTCGATAGGTTTGGTCAGTGGCAGGTTTGGACCGACCGTGCGCGGCGGCGCCTCTGTGACGGGCGCCGCCGGTTTACTTCTACTCGCTGGCGTTGGCTCTGGCCGCACAAGATTGGCGGCTGGCGGGGGCGTGAACAATGGCTCATTTTGTGGCGCCGGAGGCGGAGCGAAGATGCGTCGCCACCATGGCGCCTGCGATGGCGGTGAAGAAGCAAGCGGGGCGTCTTCCTTGGCGCGATATGCGCTGCGCGGCTCCTGCAGCGCATACCAGGCAGCAACCAGAGCGCGGTCAAAAACAAGCACTACGCCCGACACAAGCACGAAGGTGACGAAGGCCCAGGCGCCAGGCCGACTAAGGGTGCGCTCCAGCGCCTCAGCCAGGAAGAGACCAACCTGCCCACCGGCATCTCCCTCGCTGGCTGCGCGGGCGCGTACAGCCGGCTCCAGCAACAAGGACAGCGCGGTGATCAGGCTCACAAACAGCAGCAGTGCACCGGTTGGACGCTGCCAGGGCAGGTTGGGCATCTGGTCAACGGCGCGAATCACCATCCACAGCCCGATGCCGCCCAGGACAAAGGGGACGCCCCACACGCCGACCCCAAAGAGCGTCTTGAGCAGGTCGATCCACCCACCGGTGAGCTGACCGCGGCTGGCCGTCAACAAACTGAGCAAGGTGAAGATTGCCAGCAACACCAGCAACACCCCGCCTACTTCCGGACGTAAGACGGCGCGGCTGATCTGCTGCATATCGTTGCCGCCGCCAGACTTACGCGGCGCACCTGATTTTGGTCGCGCCGCTGGTTTTTTGGTAGGTTTGCTGCGTTTGTTCGATTTGGTCGCCATGCCGTCACCTGCAAGATGCAGCCGAACATCTGTTCCGGCAGCATTATATCATAGATGCCCCATAAGCGACAAGGAAAACAAAAAAATGCCAGCGCTATTGGTCGATTAGCCGGATTCAGTTGAAACCTTATCAATCGAAGGCTGTGCATTTACACAAGTTGCAGTTCACCGGGCATTCCGCTACGATCATGGTGAATGATAGTGAATGCAACGCCCGACTGCGCTTCCTGTACAATTTCCAACACAATGATTAGCATAACCAGAAAGGGGCATCCAATGAACCTGGCTGAAGCGCTGCTCTATGCTCTCCGCGATCATGGCGCCCGCGAGATTTTCGGGATTCCCGGAGACTTTGCCTTGCCGTTATTCAAGGTGATCGAGGAGAGCGGCATCTTGCCCTTCTATTCCCTTAGCCATGAGCCGGGCGTCGGTTTTGCTGCGGATGCAGCGGCGCGACTGCGTTCTGCACCGGCGGTGGCTGCCGTGACTTATGGCGCCGGCGCGCTGAACCTGGTCAACGCGGTTGCCTGTGCGTATGCGGAGAAGGCCCCTGTGGTGGTCATCTCCGGTGCGCCAGGCCGCGCCGAGTCAGGACGCGGGTTGCTGCTGCATCATCAGGTGAAGTCACTCGACTCGCAATTTCAGATTTTCCGGGAGATCACCTGCGACCAGGCGCGTCTGGATGATCCCCGCACTGCGCCAGAGATGATTGCACGTGTGCTGCACAACTGTGTGACGCAGTCGCGTCCTGTCTACTTCGAGGCGCCGCGCAGCGCAATCTTTGCGGAGTGCGCACCGGTCACGCCTTTACCCCCCGAACCGGTTGACGCCGAAGCAGTGCAAACGTGCGTCGATGAGGTGCTTTTGCGGCTGGCGCGGGCCAGTGCGCCGGTGATGATGGTCGGCGTGGAAGTGCGGCGGTTTGGCTTGGAGCGAAAGGTTGCACAGCTGGCGCAAGTGCTCGGCGTGCCCGTCGTGACCTCATTTCTGGGGCGCGGCCTGTTAGCCAACTCCAACGCACCGGTGCTGGGCACCTACATAGGCATGGCGGGTGATCCTGAAGTGACGGCGATGGTGGAGCAATCGGACGCCCTGATGTTGCTCGGCGTCATTGTCTCCGACACCAACTTTGGCGTATCGAGTCGTCGGCTGAATCTACGGCAGGCAATTCACGCCGAAAATGGCGCCGTCAGCCTGGGGTATCATATCTACCCTAACATAACGCTAGAGGCGTTTGTCGACGCACTGCTGGCACGCGCCGAACGCGTGGCGGCCACGTCCCCCGTAACGCATACTTACCCACGCGGACTTCACCCTGACGGTCAGCCCATCACACCCACCGATATTGCGCGCGGCGTCAACGATCTCTTTGCTGCGCACGGACGGATGCCGCTGGCGTCGGACATGGGCGATTGTTTCTTCACCGCGTTGGAAATGGACAACACCGAGTTGGTAGCCCCCGGTTACTACGCCACTATGGGCTATGGCGTACCGGCGGGTTTGGGCGTACAGGCGGCTACAGGCAGGCGTCCTCTGATCCTGGTCGGCGACGGCGCATTTCAGATGACAGGCTGGGAGC
>DGFH01000282.1:0-6624 GCA_002391565.1 Anaerolineales bacterium UBA3905 | reverse complement strand
GACAGGCTGGGAGCTTGGCAATTGCCGCCGATATGGCTGGGATCCGATTGTGCTCCTTTTCAATAACCGGAGCTGGGAAATGTTGCGCGTCTTCCAACCGGAGAGCCAGTTCAACGACCTGGACGACTGGCGCTTCGCTGCGCTGGCAGAGAATCTGGGCGGGATCGGGAAACGTGTGACCACGCGCGCAGAACTGGCGCAAGCCCTGGCGGAGGCCGTGACGACGCCAGGACGCTTCTACTTGATAGAGATCATCCTTGCGCCTGGTGCAGTCTCCGCGACACTCGAGCGCTTTGTCGCCGGCCTGACGGCCAGTCGCGCAGCATAAGCAGCAACCCAATTCAGGCGAAATTTTCCTTGATTGCGTTGTGTGAATCCCCGTCACACACCCTACCGGTGTCAAGGCAGCGATAGCGCCGCAAACTTTAGCCCCAACACAAGGCGGAGCCGGGCTAAAAAGGGTGTATTTCATGTCTGGAGCGCATAGCCTTCAATTCAAATCGAGGCTAAAACCTGAAGTCGGCTCATGAGGATTTACAAAATGCTCTGGTAATCGACGTTGCCGCCTTCAGCGCACAGAGCGTCCTCTCCAGGTCATTGCCTCCGGTGTGATGGCGTGGCTAACCGGACACGTCCGGCTTGAAGCCGAATCTACGAATCGATTGGTTAAACTCCATCAGCCGACTGGACGCCGCCATACCAGTCCACTTGAGTGGACTTGAGCTATCAGTCGGTGAATTGATTCATCGATGCGGCGCAATTTGTCCCAAACGTGAAGTAGACCTCGGCTAAAAATTGCCTCTTGACATTGGTAAATTCGTATGCTAGACTACGAATTACCGCATACGATTGCATAAAGGAAACGTCATGCAACAGTCGGATTCGCCGCGCAAACGAGCTGTCACCATGCGCGATGTCGCCAAATTGGCGAACGTCTCGCAGAGCACAGTATCGCGCGTCTTGAGCGGCGCCGACGATGGCATCCCGATCGGTGAAGAGACGCGGCAACGGGTGATGGAGGCGGTCGAAACATTAGGCTACTATCCCAATCTCTATGCGGGCAGCCTGCGCGGGCAGAAAACGTTCATGCTGGCGATGATGGTCGCCGACATAGCCAACCCGTTTTATCACCCGATGGTGCGCGCAGTACAGGACGCAGCACGCACCCATCGCTATGATGTCATGATCGCCAACACCGACCACACGCGCGAGGGCGAGATGGCTTTTGTCGAGTCGGTGATTCGGCGGCCGGTGGACGGCATCATCCTGGTGCCCTATCATCTGACAGAAGCGGACATCGATCGTTTGTTGGTGCGGACGGGTGGGGCAGTGGCAACCTTGGGCCAGCACATCAACCACCCACAAGTGGACACGGTCTATGGCGACGATGAGCATGCGATCTTGGAAGCCATCACCTGGCTGATTCGCGAACGAGGGCACCGGCGCATTGGCTTCATCGGCGTGACAGGCAGCTTTTCAGTGGGTGCACGTCGACGCGGCGCCTTCCTGGAGGCTTTGCGCCAGGCGGGGATTCCGATCTACCCGGAACTGTTCGAGATCGGGGATTGGTCCTCAGAGAGTGGCGGACATGCCATGAATGTCTTTTTGTCTTTGCCCAAGCCGCCGACAGCCGTTTTTGCGATCAATGACTTGATGGCGATCGGCGCCATGGAAGCAGTGCAAAAGACCGGGCGCTGTGTGCCGGACGATGTAGCGGTGCTCGGCTTCGATGACATTCCGCCAGCCACCTGGGTGCGTCCGCGCCTGACCACCATCGCTCAGCACCCGACGGAAATGGGACGTGTGATGGCAAACGCCGTATTTGAACGCATTTTTGGCAAGTACAGCGGGCCGGGGCGCCGCTTTGAGGTGCCATGTCGCCTGATCGTGCGCGAGTCGGTGTAAGTTATGTCAAACAACAGACCGATGCGGGTTTTGGTTGCAACGCAGTCATCTAGCTGCGTTTTCCAACATAGAGTCGTATCCATGTTTTTCCAGTAGACGCAAAGGAGAAAGAGCAATGCGTAGATTGTCCCTTGGTCTCACCCTCATGATGGTGCTGGCCATGCTGCTCAGCGCTTGCGGCGGTGCAGCGGCGCCGGCAGCAGAAGCGCCAGCGGCGGAAGCGCCTGCCGCGGAGGCGCCTGCCGCCGACGCGCCCACCCCTGAGCCTACCCCGGTCGTGAACGCCTTCGGCCAGTGCGATGATCCCATGCGGTTGTGGCATGGTCTGACTGGCTCCGATGGCGCCGTCTTTGCCGAAATGTTGCAGCAATATGCAGAGGCCAATCCGGATGCCTGTTTCGAGTCGCAGGGCATTCCGTGGGATCTCTTCTTCCAGAAGTACCCGACGGCAGTCGCCGCGGGCACGCCGCCCGATCTCGTCATCTTCCACGCCGCAGAAGTGCAGCAGATGGCGGCAGAAGGTCTGATGCAGCCGATGGATGACTGGTACGACACTACTGGCATCGGCAAGGATCAATTCAACGACGTGCTCATCAAAGGAATTTCGGTCGAAGGTCAGACCATGGCTGTGCCGTTTGACAATCATGGTTGGATGGCGTGGGTCAACACCAAGGTCATCAAAGACGCCGGACTTGACCCCACTGTGCTGCCCAAAGATGGCGCCGAATTCATTGCCTGGGCGCAGCAGGTCACGACCGACGTGAATGGCAAGCACCCGAATGAGGAAGGCTTCGACAAAGACAACGTTGCGGTGTGGGCGACCTGGTGGACCTGGCCGCGCTTCACCGTGCCGAGCGTCCTGTGGCAATTCGGTGGCGGTGTTGTAAATGAGGACGTCACCAAGGCGACGCTGGACAGCCCTGAGTCGATTGCGGCGATCCAATATATTAAGGATCTGATGTGCACGTATCATGTCATGAACCCTTACCAGACCGGCACCCCGTATGGTGGCGAACCGTACCAGAATAACCAGATTGCGATCTGGTGGGAAGGCACCTGGACGGGTGGCTACATGCGCGACCGACCGGATGTGGCTGCTGTGACCGAACCGATGTTCCTCAACTCCTACGCACCGGATGGCAAGCAGGCTGTGAAGTTCGATTCGCACATCTTCTCCGTGCCGACTGGCGTGGATGAAACGGGTCGCCAGCAGGCCTATGCGCTGATTAAGTACCTGGTTGAGAACGGCGCCTACTGGGCCAATAGCGGTCAGGTGCCTGCGCTCAAGTCGGTGCAGGCGCTGCCCGAAGTCCAGGCGATCAAGTCGGTTGCTGTGGCCGCCGATCAGTTCAACAAGTTTGGGCGCACGGACACAGCCAGCCCGCGCTTCATCGAGATTCAGACGGCGTGGGAGACGGCGATCGGCAATGCACTCGCCACGTGCGACGCCGACGTCACCCAGGCGCTGCAGGCGGGCAACCAGGCCGTTCAGGCCATCCTGGATCGCCCCTAATCGTTCGTTTTGAGTGTGTTGGGTGGCAGTGCGCACACGTGGTGCACTGTCACCCACTCTACACGCCCGACCCTGGAGAGCTTCACTATGGCCACATCGACTGCCGCCACAGCGTCACAGCGTTCTTCCAGCACAGCAAAGAACCGTCGTTGGAAGACCCTGAAGAACCAGTTGCCCAACTATTTGTTCATCCTGCCACATTTCTTCCTGTTTTCGGTGTTCCTGCTGTACCCGATCTTTCGCGGGCTGCAAATCAGCCTCTACGACTGGAAGATCATGCTGACCGATCAGCGCTGGTTGGGTCTTGCCAACTATCAAGCGCTCATGAATGATGCCGTCTTCTGGCAGGTGTTGCGCAACACATTCTGGTTCATGATCTTGACAGTGATCATCAATGTGACCCTGGCGTTGATCGTGGCCGCTGGTTTGAAGCACCGCTTCACGGGGAGCGACTTCTTCCGGGTGCTATTCTATGCCCCTGGCATCCTCTCCGTCTCCGTGCTGGGCATCATCGCCATCCGTGTGTGGGAGCCACAGCTCGGCATCATCAACTACTATTTTGTCAACGTGATGGGCTTCCCCCGCGTGAACTGGGTCAGTGACCCGACCTTAATCATTCCCGTATTGTCATTGACGACAGTGTGGTGGACCTTTGGCTTCCCTATGCTCGTCTTCATTGCCGGTCTACACGGCATCCCAGAGCAACTTTATGAGGCAGCCAAGATCGACGGCGCCGGTGTGCTGTCGGCGTTCCGACATATCACCATTCCCTTGATCATGCCGACGATGCTGTTCGTCGTCGTTACACAGTTTATTGCCCACATGCAAGTCTTTGCCCAGCCCTACATCATCACCGGCGGTGGTCCAGGCAATGCGTCGCGCTCAGTCGTGCAGTACTTGTATGAAACGGCCTGGAAATACTTCCGCTACGGCTACGCGTCGGCAATCTCCGTTGTCCTGGCGCTTATCATGATCGTCGTGACAATTATTCTGTTCTCGCTCATGCGCCGCCGCGCCGAGTACTAACGTATTGGGAGGAACCGCTTCACCCATGAGCACCATGACCACCACCCACCGCACGACACGGACACGGTTCATCAGCAAAGACACCCGGCAGGCAATCCTGATGTGGCTGTTGTTCTTGCCCCTGGGGTTCATTATTATTATTCCGCTGCTCTATATGTTCTCGATGGCATTCACCACCGAGGCCAACCAATTTGTGCTGCCAATCCGCTGGATTCCTATCCCGCCAACCCTCCAGAACTTCAACAAGATCTTTGCTGACCCGCTGTTGCCGTTGGGGCGCTGGTTTTTTAACAGTCTCCTGGTTGCCAGCGTTGGCACAATCATCATTTTGATCGTTTCCTCGCTCAGCGGTTATGCATTTGCCCGCCTTGAGTTTCCAGGCAAGAACTTTCTATTTTCCTTGCTACTCTTTAGTCTCATGATTCCGGCGGCCATCACCTTAATTCCCGCCTTCCTGCTGCTACGCTCGCTCGGCATGCTTGACACCTACCACGCGATCTGGTGGCCAGCGGCGGCCTCCGTCACCGGCATTTTCCTGTTGCGTCAGCACTTCTACGCCGTGCCGCGTGAACTGGAGGATGCTGCCCGCGTCGATGGCGCCAACCGCTTCCGCATTTACTGGCAGGTCTGTTTACCGCTAGTGCGCGGCGCCCTGGTGGCGCTCTCGATTTTCACCTTTCTCGGCCTTTGGAATGACCTGTTCTGGCCGTTGATCGTACTCAACAAACAGGCGAACCTGACGCTGCCGATCGGTCTCGTCGTGCTTCAACAGGGTAGCTACATTCAGCGCGGGCTGGCTTTTGCCGGCGCCTTTGTGGCTTCGGTGCCCGTGCTGATCTTCTACGTCATCTTCCAACGTCAGATCATCGCCGGCATTACCACGACCGGCATGGCCGGCCAGTAAATCCAACGCTTTCAACGCAAAGATGTGCTAAGTCTCAGGGACACAAAGACGCAGAAAGTATATTTTTGCGCCTTTGCGTTATCAGCGACCTTATTGAATCAATAGGAACCGAACTCATGTCACACCAAACTGCACAGATTTTACTTGACGGCAACCGCACCATCGCCGAGATTTCGCCGCTGCTCTTTGGCGGCTTTGCCGAGCACATGGGGCGCTGCGTCTACGAGGGCATCTACGATCCCAAATCTGCGCACGCCGACGCAAACGGCTTACGCACCGATGTGCTCGACGCGCTGCGCGCTCAAAAGTACACGACGATCCGCTATCCCGGCGGCAACTTCCTGAGCGGCTACAACTGGCTCGACGGCGTCGGTCCCAAAGAGCTGCGCCCGCGCCGCCGCGAGCTGGCCTGGCAATCACTGGAAACCAACCAGTTCGGCACCAACGAATTCATGACCTTCTGCAAGGCTATCGACGCCGCGCCGATGCTAGGCGTCAACATGGGCACCGGCACGATCCAGGCAGCGTGTGACCTGGTCGATTATTGCAACACGCCGTCAGGCACGTACTATTCTGATCTGCGCGCTAAGCATGGCTACGCCGCGCCTCATAACGTCAAATACTGGTGCGTCGGCAATGAGATGGATGGCCCCTGGCAGATGGGACACCTGGAAGCGCACGAATATGGCGCCAAGGCGCGCGAGGCTGCCAAGCTGATGCGCTGGATGGATCCGTCGATCCAGACGATCCTGTGCGGCTCCTCCAACGACCAGATGCCGACCTACCCGGAGTGGGATCGCGTGGCGCTCGAAGAGGCGTGGGAGCACATGGACTATCTCTCGATGCACTATTACGCCGGCAACCGCGACAACGATACCGCCAGCTTTCTCGCCAGCGCCGTGCAGTTCGAGCAATTTGTCGACACGCTGGAAGGTGTGCTGCGCTACGTCAAAGCCAAACGCCGCAGCAAACACGACATCTACCTCTCCTGGGACGAGTGGCAGGTCTGGTACAAGGGCGACCCGCTGCAAGGGAACTGGACCGAGGCGCCGCACCTGGCGGAGGAGATGTACAACCTGGAAGATGCGCTGGTCGTCGGACAGTGGCTCAACGTCTTCCTGCGCAAGAGCCATGTGCTCAAGATCGCCTGCGTCGCGCAGATCGTCAACGTGATCTCCTGGCTGCACACGCGCGGCGACGAGCTGCTCAAGCATCCGTCGTACTATGTCTTCGAGCTGGTGAGCAACCATGCGCGCGCTGTCTCTTATACACATCT
>DGFH01000310.1 GCA_002391565.1 Anaerolineales bacterium UBA3905 | reverse complement strand
CCCCGGCGGAGCGTCGGGAATGGGGGCTATTTTTCTTGTTAGTTGGCCCCAATATCCTGCTCTTCGCCATCTTCACCTATTGGCCGCTACTCTATAACGGCTATCTCAGCTTCGTGCGCTGGGATATGTTGGCGCCGGTGAAGATTTGGGTTGGCCTCGACAACTATCGTTTTCTGTTCACGCAACCCGAATTTCGGCTGATTTTGTTCAACACCTTCTATTTCACGATTGCCAGCGTATTGCTTACGATTGTGTTGGGGTTGCTGATGGCGCTGTTGCTCAATCAGAGTTTGCGCGGACGCAACGCTGTGCGCAGCATCGTCTTTAGCCCGGTGATGTTGAGTGGCGCCGCCATTGGCATTGTGTGGATTTACATCTTCGACCCGCGCTATGGGCTGATCGATGCATTGTTAGGCTTCATCGGCCTCAACTCCCCCAACTGGCTGCTTGACAGCGCCTGGGCGATGCCGGCGGTGATCATCGTCCACGTGTGGAAGACGATTGGTTACGCCGTCGTGATCTATCTGGCCGGTCTGCAGGCGATCCCGCGTGAATTGTACGAGGCTGTGGTGGTGGATGGCGGCGGCGCCTGGTCGCGCTTTCGCGCCGTTACGCTGCCGGGACTGTCGCCCGTTGTCTTCTTCCTGATTCTAACGACCGTACTGACCAGTTTTCAGGCATTCGACATCATCAAAGTGATGACCAATGGCGGCCCCGTCAATGCTACGACCACTCTCGTTTTCTACTTGTATGAAGAAGGTTTCGTGGCTTTCAATGCCGGACGCGCCGGCGTCGCCAGCGTACTATTGTTTGGACTCATGTTTGCCTTCACGCTGGTGCAGATGCGCTACGAAGATCGCAATGTCCACTACGCCTGAGCCGTGCGCGGTGTAGCGGCCGTTACAAGAAACGGTGTATAAATACATGGCAAGTACAACAAATCTGGCTGCCGAGACGAAGCCAGCACCTATCAAGACAAATAAGCCCACGACGACCCATTGGGTTGGTCAGCAGCGGAGTTTGATTGGGCGCGTAGCGGCTTACCTGGGGCTTGTGTTGTGTGTGCTGCTAATCGGGCTGCCGGTTTACTGGATGATCAGTGGCGCCTTCAAGACGCCGCAGGAAATCTACTCTGTGCCGCCGACCTGGATTCCTACCCAGCCGACGCTGGCGAGTTTCCCCAAAGCCTGGAATTCGGCGCCCTTTGGCCGTTATTACATCAACTCGTTTGTCGTGACGCTTTTTGGCAGTGGCTTTGAGGTCTTTTTTGCGGTGACCTCCGCCTATGCTTTTGCGTTTTTGCGCTTTCCAGGCAAACGCTACATTTTTCTACTGCTGCTGGCGGCGCTGATGGTGCCGGTGCAGGTGACGATCTTACCTAATTATCTGACCGTGGCGCGCCTGAGCTGGATCAACACCTATCAAGGCATCATCATTCCCGGCGCATCGGTGGCGTATGGCGCCTTCTTGCTACGTCAGTATTACCGCACGTTGCCCACCGAAATCATGGATGCCGCGCGCGTCGATGGCGCTGGCCACATCCGCACGTTGGTTAGCGTGGTGACGCCGCTCGCCAAACCGGCGATTGTCTCATTTGCGTTGCTCAGCATCGTCGCCAAGTGGAATGAATTTTTGTGGCCGCTCATTGTCACCAACACCAAAGAGATGCGCGTGTTGCCCATCGGCATCTATTGGCTGATGGTGGAGGAAGGCACGATTGATTGGGGCGTCGTTATGGCGGGCACGATCTTTGTCGTGTTGCCGGTGCTGATCGTCTTCTTGTATGCACAACGCTACATCGTGGATGGCATTGCGGCTGGCGCCGTGAAAGGCTGAGTCGCAGCACGCCTGGTTTTCCATTCAACGTTTTGCTCAAACATTCACCTGGAGGAACACTATGCCTGAAAAGACAATTTCTCGCCGCACACTGCTCAAAGGGATGACGGTAGGCGCCGGCGTATTGGCGCTGGCAGGTTGCACCGCACCAGTAGCGCCTGGGCCGGCCGCCCCGGCTGGCGACGCCGCCGCGCCAGCGCAGGAGGCGGTTACTATTCTGTTCTGGAGCAGCTTCACCGGTAAGAACGGCGAGACTGAGACCGAGCTGGTCAAACGCTTCAACGAAAGCCAGAGCGACGTGGTCATCGACTATCAGTTCCAGGGTAGCTATGAGGAGACCGCACAGAAGGTCACGGCGGCTTTGCAGGCTGGCACTGCCCCCGACATTTCGCTGCTCAGCGATGTCTGGTGGTTCAAGTTCTATCTGAATCAGACGCTGCTTCCCCTGGACGATCTGTTGAACGCGCAGGGCGTCGATGTGAACGACTACCAGGATTCGCTGATCAACGAAGGCGTGCGTCAAGGCGTGCATTACTGGATTCCTTTTGCGCGCAGCACCCCGCTCTTCTACTACAACAAGGAGAAATGGGCGGCGGCTGGTCTACCCGATCGTGGCCCGGAGACGTGGGACGAGTTCATGGAGTGGGCGCCGAATCTGCTGGAGATGGAAGGCGAAGAGATGAAGACGGCCGCCTTCACCCACCCTGATGGCGCCAGCTATATTGCCTGGCTCTTCCAGCCGGTGACCTGGCAGTGGGGGGGCAAGTATAGCGATCCCGATTTCACCATGCATATGACCGACGAATTGACTGTCGCCGCCGGTCAGTTCTACAAAGACACCGTGCACACCTACAAGTGGGCGCGCCCCAGCAAAGATGTGCAGGCCGACTTCATCGGCGGTCTGACAGCGGCGGCGATGATGTCCACTGGCTCGATGGGCGGCATCAAGGCCAACGCCACCTTCGAGTTTGGCACGGCCTTCCTGCCCAAGAAGGAGTATTTTGGTTGCTGCACCGGCGGCGCCGGGCTGGCGATCCTGTCCAGGACGCCGGCAGAAAAGCAGGCGCCCGCCATGCAGTACATTGCCTATGCCAGCAGTCCCGAATCAACGGCCTTCTGGTCACAGAACACGGGCTACATGCCCGTGCGCAAGAGCGCCCTCGATCTGCCGGAGATGCAGACGTACTTTGAGACATACCCACAGTTCAAGACAGCTGTCGATCAGTTGCCCCTGACGCAACCGCAGGACTCGGCGCGCGTTTTCGTGCCAAATGGCGATCAGATCATCGGCAAGGGTCTCGAACGCATCACTGTCCAGGCGGAGGAGGTGGCGGCAGTCTTTGCTGAGGTGCAGGCCACGCTCGAAAGCGAGGCACAGCCAGTGGTCGAGGCGTTGCGCGCCATCGAGGGCTGAGCAGAGTGAAATGGTGGCCGTGTTCAGCGCTGCACGCCAGATGCTGAACACGGCGCCCTCATCGGGTGGCATGGTGGCTCCCGCTCAGCGCAGATGTTATATCACTGTGCGTAGCTTCATCGGCGACTTCCCACGATCACAGTAGATGGTGCACGATGTCTCGCCGGCAACGTGCACTGGCGTTGTTTACGATGATGGCGTTTCTTTCCGTAGATGCCTGCCGATCAACTGAAGAATATCGGTGAAGCGAAAAGGCTTGGCCAGATAGGCGTTGGCGCCAGCCGCCAGACAGCGTTCGGCGTCACCCGCCATGGCTTGCGCCGTCAGTGCGATGATGGGGACAGTCGCCACACGCTGATCAGGATGGCGCCGGATTTGCTGGATCGCTTGCAGACCGTCCATTTGCGGCATCTGGATATCCATCAGGATCAAATTTGGATGAAGCGCTGCTGCCTGTTGCACTGCCTCCAGACCGTCCTGCGCGTGAATGAGCCGGTAGCCAGCCTCTGTCAGATATTCGATCAGCATCTCTGCATTGAGTGGATCATCCTCAGCCAGCAAAAGTTGCACGTCGGCGCTGGGCTTGGGTGTGAGGTCGGCAGTGTGCGCCTCGGATGCAGGCGCAGCGGCGGCAGGTTTTGCCTGCGACGTCCAGGGCAGGGTCAAGGTGAACGTGCTGCCCATGCCTGGCGTGCTCTCAACGCTGACCGAACCGCCGTGCGTCCGCACCATCCGCTCCACCAGCGCCAGCCCCAACCCGGTGCCTGCATATTCGCGCGTCAAGCCAGCGTTGAGCTGCGTGAACGGGACAAAGATGCGTTCGAGATCGGCAGCGGCGATTCCAATGCCGGTGTCCCACACCGCGAATGTGATGATCTGTCGGTCGGCGTCACCCCGCACGCGCAGTCCGATGCTGCCGCCTGCTGGCGTAAACTTGACGGCGTTGCTGAGCAGGTTCACCAGCATCTGCTTCAGGCGACGCGGGTCTGCGCGTACGCTCATATCTAACGGTTCAATAAGCAGATCGACGTTAAGCTGCTTCTTCTGCGCCATCCCCTTGATAAGCGACAGGCTACCATGACAGATATCCACCACATCACATTGTTCGAACACCATGTCCAACTGTGAAGCGGCCAGCTTTGAGAGATCGAGAATATCGTTGATCAATCGCAACAGGTGTTGCCCACTCTCCCAGATCGTTTCCACCGAGCGCATTTGACGCTCATTGAGTGCGCCGTAAATTTGCATTTGCAACGCCTCCGACAACCCCAGGATGCCGGTCAACGGGGTGCGCAGCTCGTGGCTCACGCTGGCCAGAAACTCATCTTTCAGGCGTAGTGCACGTTCCAGCGCAACGTTGGCGGCACGCAGGTCATCGCGACTCTGACGCAGGCTGGCTTCGGCGGTCTTGATCTCGGTCAGGTCGGTGAACAGGGCGATGCGACCGATGACGGCGCCTTCCTGTCGATGCGGCGTTGTCGAGACGAGCACAGGTTTGATCTGCCCGCTGCGCGTGC
The DNA here is from genome assembly GCA_002391565.1 of Anaerolineales bacterium UBA3905. Classification (GTDB taxonomy): domain Bacteria; phylum Chloroflexota; class Anaerolineae; order Caldilineales; family Caldilineaceae; genus Caldilinea. Next base: position 3,984 of record DGFH01000310.1, on the reverse strand, counting down.
GCATCCGCACTTCGAACTGGAAATCTTCCTCCCGCAAGCGCGCTGGAAACAACGCGTTCACCATCGGCAGGTCTTCTGGGGCGATATAGTCCGTCAGGCGCGCGCCGATCAACGCAGATTGCGGTGTATCCAGCAGGCGCGCCATCGCCGGGTTCACATACATGGCGCGCCCCTTGCCATCGCCAACGACCAGCCCCTGGCCGAGCGCATCCATAATCTGGCTGACGAAGTCGCGCTGCGCCTGCAATTCGCCGGTGCGTTCCTGAACGCGTTGCTCCAACGCTTCCGCCAGCTGGCGCTGGCGCGCTTCACTGGCGCGCAGGGCGGCTTCCATCTGTTTACGCACGGTGATGTCCTGCAAAATGCCGACCGCGCCGATGGGGACGCCATCTTCGCCCATGATCTGAACCGAGGCATCGTAGACCCACCGTTCTTTGCCGTCATGGGTGCGGATGCGGTAGTCGCAGTGCCATATGTTCCCACCCTTTCCGCTACGGATCAGCGCCGTAGCTTCCTCGTTCGTCATCCCGCTGAAAGGGCCGGTGGGAATGGAGTCAATGACTAAGGTGTCAAAGAAGTCCGGCGTTAACGTCGCCAGTGGGTAGCCGGTGAGTTCTTCGGCGTTAGGTGACATAAAAGTGTAGCGGTTGATAGTATAGTCGAGGCTGTAGGCGATGGCGCCGACGGCGCTAATTGCCTGCCGATAGTTGGCTTCACTGGCAGCCAGCGCCTGGAATGCCTGTCTGCGCGCGGTGATGTCGACATGCAGCGCCACCCTGCCGATCATGTCGCCCTGCTCGTTGCGCAACGCCGCCACGCTGGCGTCGACGTAGAGCAATGACCCGTCACGGTGGCGCTGCTCGATCTCCCCGCGCCAGGCGCCGCTTTCTTGCAATATGCGTTGCACCTCGGCGCGCGCTACGTCACTCCAGCGCGATTGGCAGACTTCGTCGATGTCCCGCCCCTTGACTTCGTCGGCGCGCCAGCCGTACATCGTCTCTGCGTGTGCGTTCCAGCTCTGAATCCGCAGATCGTTGTCGGTGACGATCACGGCGGCGGGTATGTGCGCCCACAGCAGCGCCAGGGATGGAGGCTGTGCTTCAGGGTTGTGCTGTGCTGCGCCGCGCAGCTGGGCAGCCATGTCTGTGGCGTCCACATTCGGGGCAAGCTCGTTTTTGCCTGGCATGGTTCTGCCTCCGCAATCGTTCTGAGGCGAGTAATGCCGAACAGCGGATGGAGTCAAACAAGACAGCGATAGCGCGTGCGACTGGTGATCATCGCCTCGACGCGGGCGCTGTACTCCGCCATGTGGGGTGAATCCCAATGCGCCTGAAGGGCGTCGTCGTCGACATATTTTTCGACGAGAATAACCTGCGTCGCGCTGGTGACCGGGACAAAGACCTCGAAGCTCAGACAGCGCCCGCTTTCCAGGCGCAGCGAACGTGCACCGTGCGCGCGGGCAATCTCGACGAAGGCCTCGCGTTGATCAGGGACAATCTCTAAATGTACGATGAGACCGGTGGCCATCTGTTGCTGCTTTTCTGTCAGAAGGATGAGCGCCCGCGGCTGGATTTGAACCAGCGACCTAGGACTTAGGAGATCCTCGCTCTATCCTACTGAGCTACGCGGGCATGAATTAGCGATACCATAGCACAGGCTGGCGTCGGCGTCAAAGGAAATGGGGCGCCTCCCATGATTCGCAGGCTGACAAATTCTGCATTCTGGGGCATACTGACGTCATGCATCGATATGTCCGCCGCCAGCGCCTACCAAAGCGATCACAAGCATGAGCAGCGAAATCCAGTATTTTGCGGAAACTGTCCGCGCCAATGTTCAGAAAGTCATCGTCGGCAAACAGACAGTGATCGACACGTTGATCATTGCGTTATTGTGTGAAGGCCATGTATTGCTGGAGGATGTCCCCGGCGTGGGCAAGACGATGCTGGCGCGCGCCCTGGCGCTGAGCCTGGGCGGTGATTTTCGGCGCATCCAGTGCACGCCCGACCTGTTGCCCAGCGACATCACCGGCGTCAGCATCTTTAACCAGGAGACGCGGCGCTTCCAATTCATGCCTGGCCCGGCTTTCACCAACATTTTACTGGCGGACGAGATCAACCGCGCTACGCCGCGCGCCCAATCCGCCTTGCTTGAATGCATGGGCGAACGGCAGGTCACGGTGGATGGCGAGACGCGCCCGCTGCTACGGCCCTTTCTGGTGTTGGCGACGCAAAACCCTATTGAGTTTGAAGGCACCTTTCCTTTGCCGGAAGCGCAGCTCGATCGCTTTCTCTTTCGCATCCAGCTTGGCTACCTCACACCGGACGAAGAGGAAGCGATGCTGTTGGCGTTGGGCGGGCGCCACCCCATCGAGCAGATCGGCGCTGTGGCGCCGGGCGATGCCGTGCCACGGCTGGCCGAACAGGTGTGGGCGATCCATGTTGATCCCTCGCTGCGGCGCTACATCGTGGCGCTGATCCAGGCCACGCGCAGCCATCCCGACCTGGCGTTAGGCGCCAGCCCACGCGGGTCGTTGGCGCTTTACCGGGCTTCCCAGGCGCGCGCCGCCATCGCCGGGCGCACCTTTGTCCTGCCCGACGACATCCAGGCGATTGCACCGCTGGCGTTGCCCCATCGCTGCATTGTGCGCCCGGAGAGTGCTCTGCGCGGACGCCAGGCGGCGGAAATCATCGCCGAGATTGTTGAACAGACGCCGCTTGACCTGGGCAGCATCGAACAATAGCGTCCTCATGCACAACATCTTCTGGGCCTTGCTGGTGATCTTTCTCGTCGCTGCCCTGATGCGCATGGACTGGGCGTATTACCTGGTCTATGTCGTCGGCGGCGTGTGGGTCTTCAGCCATTGGTGGGTGCGTCGTAGCCTGGCGCGTTTGCATATGACGCGACGCGTTGCCCGGTATGCCTTCACCAATGAACATGCACCCGTGCGCATCGAGTTGGAAAATCGGAGCTGGCTGCCTCTGCCCTGGCTACAAATCCAGGAAGCTGTGCCGCTGGAACTGAAGGATCAAGACGATTATCGCACCATCGTCAGCTTGGGTGGGCGTAGCCGGCTGGTGCACGACTACACGCTCTACTGCCGGCGGCGCGGTTATTACACTGTTGGTCCACTCAGCCTGCGCACCAGTGATCTCTTTGGCTTTGCTGAGGCGCTCTGGGAGGAAGCTGGCAGCGCTGAATTCATCGTCTATCCGCAGATCGTACCGCTGGAGCGCCTGGGGTTGCCCAGCCGAATGCCCTTTGGTGTGCTGGGCGCGCGTCGTCAGTTGACCGAAGACCCGGCGCGGCTGAGTGGCGTCCGCGCCTATGCCGTGGGCGATGGTCTGCGCCGTATTCATTGGAAGTCCACCGCACACGCCGATGCCTTGCTGGTCAAGAAGTTTCAGCCCTCACAGGACTTGCCGGCGTCGATAGTGCTCGATCTCGACCGCGCGGCCTATCCAGTGCGCGTGTTGCTTGGCGCCAGCGAGTGGGCGATCTCGGTGGCGGCCTCACTGGCCGGCCATCTCAGCGAGCAACGCCAGGCTGTCGGGCTGGTCGCCAATGGCAGCGATCCTTTGGCGACCAGCAACGCGCCGCCTGCCATCACCCCGCGCACCGGGCGCGAGCACTTGATGGGTGTGTGGCGTTTGCTGGCGCGCATCCAGCTCAACAGCGCCGCTCAACCTCTTCCCGCTCTGATCGCCCGTCACACCGCCGACCTGCCCTGGGGCGCCACCCTGATTGTGGTGACGCCTCACCTGGATGAGACAACGCTGTGGACGCTCCACAATGCCTACCGCCGCGGCTCGAACGTGATCGTGCTGATCTGCGCCGACCAGCTCGATTTTCGCGCCTTGCAGACACGCGGCAAGCGGTTGGGTGTACAACTTTTTCACACCGTCTGGGAACGTGATCTCCAGGCGGTGGCAGCCGACTGATCCCCAGGTTGGCTGCTGGGGAGATTGCGTGACAATCTAGAAATCA
>DGFH01000240.1 GCA_002391565.1 Anaerolineales bacterium UBA3905 | reverse complement strand
GTTAAACTCCATTGAGCTTCCGGGAAGGTGGCGCACCGGCGCAGCTGCCGGTGGTTTGCATCGATTTTGCCTGTCGATCGTGGTAAAATCTGCGCCATGAACGGTCACATTCCTGAAAAAGTCGCTCAGAAGCTGGACACCCTGCCAACCGCCCCCGGTTGCTATCAAATGCTCGACGCCACGGGGCGCGTGCTCTACGTGGGCAAGGCTGTCGTCCTGCGCAACCGCGTGCGCAGCTATTTCCACGCCTCCGCCAACCACACACCGCGCACACAGGCGTTGGTCGCCGAGATTGCCGACATCACCTGGTGGGTGACGAAGACCGAGTTGGAAGCGCTTGTCCTGGAAAATGAGTTGATCAAGCGCTACCAGCCGCATTACAATGTGCGGCTCAAGGACGACAAGACCTTTCCCTACATCAAGGTGAACTGGCAGGACGACTTCCCCAAAATCCAGGTCGTGCGGCGAATGCGCAAGGATGGGGCGCGCTATTTCGGCCCCTACACCAGCAGCCGCGCCTGCTACGAAACGCTCGACGCCCTGCGCCGCGTCTTCCCGTATCTTGATTGTGACCGCGAGATCACCGGTCAGGATCGACGTCCCTGTCTTTACTACCACATCAAGCTCTGTGGCGGGCCCTGCATCGGCGCGCAGACGCGAGAGGAATATCGCCAGACGATCCAGCAGTTGATGCACTTCCTGGAGGGCGACAGCGACAAAGTGCTGCGCCAATTGCAGGAGCAAATGACGCGCGCCGCTGAGAATCTCCAGTTTGAGCTGGCGGCGATCTACCGCGACCGCCTCCAATCGGCGCAGCGCATCGCCGAGCAACAGAAGATCGTGCTGGCGTCGCTGGAAGACCTGGACTATGTGGCGGTGGCGCAGGATGCTCGCACCGGCGACACGGCGGTGCAGGTCTTCATGGTGCGGCATGGGCGTATGGTCGGGCGCGACAGCTTCATGTTGGAAGGCGCCGAAGTCTTTCAGCTGCAGGAGCAGAATGAAGTTCACGCGCCAACCGAAAGCGACTCCGCCGAAGCCGACCCAACGGGCGCAGGGCAATTGGCGGTCGTGATCGGCGCCTTCATCCAACAGTTCTACGACAACGCCGCCTTCGTGCCACCGTTGATCCTGCTCCAGGCGTTGCCGCCTGATCATGCCGTACTGGCGGAGTGGCTGGCCGACCATCGCGGCGGCAAGGTCGAGCTGCGCGTGCCCCGGCGCGGCGACAAGGTCAAAGTGTTGGAACTGGCGCAGGAAAACGCCGCCGAGTTTTTGCGCGTACAACAGGCCACCCGCGCCGCCGACACCAATCGCCAAACCGAGGCGCTCACCGAGCTACAATCGGTGCTGCATCTCGAAACTGCGCCCACGCGCATCGAGTGTTACGATATCAGCACGCTGCAAGGCACCAACACCGTTGGCTCGATGGTGGTCTTTGTGAAAGGCGCGCCGGCCAAAAGCGCCTACAAGCGCTTCAAGATTCACGGTAAGGGTGGGCAAGGCGCGCCTGATGACTTCGCCAGCATGCGCGAGATGTTGCGCCGCCGCTTCCGCCGCCTGGTCGAACCGGAGGCGGAAACCGATCCCGGTCAGCGCGCCCGCGAGGAGAATGAGAGCTGGCGCATTGCGCCCGACCTGGTCATCATCGACGGCGGCAAAGGTCAGCTTGGCGTCGCCGTCGAAGTCTTGCAGGAATTTGGCCTGTTGGAACGGATTCCCGTCATCGGGCTGGCGAAACGCGAGGAAGAGATCTTTCGCCCGCATGCCCCCGACCCGGTGTGGTTGCGGCGCGGCAGCCAGGCGTTGCATCTGGTGCAGCGCATCCGCGACGAGGCGCACCGCTACGGCATCACCTATCACCGCAACCTGCGCGCCAAAGAACAAGTGCGCTCGCGCCTGGACGACGTGCCCGGCGTCGGTCCCAAGCGGCGTAAGGCAATCCTGAAACACTTCGACGGCGACCTTGCGCGCGTGCGCGCGGCGACGGTGGAGGAATTGATGGCCGTGCCCGGCGTCACGCGCAAGGTCGCCGAACAGATCAAGGAAGCGCTGTAGCCATGAGCACTGCCCAAGCGTCGTCTGGGGTTGCAGTGACAGCCGATGAGTTACGCGTCCTTGCGCTACCCTTTCTGGCCGACATCCCACGCGAGGATTGGGCGCCGATCCTGGCGGGCGCCGTGTATACGCATGATCTGTTGCCCTTTCGCACGCTGTACAAGCAAGACTCACCGATCACGGCCATCTACATCCTGCTGGAAGGGCAAATCACCCAATTCCGCGAAGATGTAGATGAGCAAGGTCGGCGCCTGCGCCGCTTTGCCCGCACCATCGGACCGGGCAAGTTGCTGGGCCACCTGGAGTTTCTGTTCGACGAGGCCTATCGCACCAATGCCCGCAGCGATCAGCTGTGTCGGTTATTGTCCATCGACATTCAAGCGTTCAGTCGGTTGATTTACCACTTCCCCAAGATTCGCGACCGGCTCTTTTCCCAGTCGGTGGCCGACCGCCTGCGCACCTTTCCCTTTATGGCGCGGCTGGCGGTGCCGCCGACCTGGCGGCCGATCATGGCAGGCTTTCTGGCCGATGAGACGGTCAGCAGCAAGACGCTGCCAGAACAGCGCCTCTTCAGCGCCGGTGACGCCAATGACAAGCTCTATCTGATCCATGAGGGACAGGTCAGGCTTGACTTGCCCGGACAACCGAGCCATTGGTTGGGAAATGGCGCAATCTTCGGTGCAGCTGTGGGCGCCGCGCGCTTTATTGGGCTGGGCGTCGGCAACCGATTGATGACGCACAGCGCCACTTCCACCACGCACACCACGCTGTACACAATTCCCTATCACAGTTTTGTCAGCATCACCGGTCTCGACGCCGACCAGGTGATCGACGAAGAAATGGCAACGCGCGAGGCCGCCATCCAGCGGCTCACCGTGTTTAGCAACCTGGGCAACGAGACGCAGCGACAGATCGCCGGCTTCGTCAGCCACCTCTACTTTCCCAACACCCACCTCCTCATTCAACAAGGCGAGGAGGCCGACAGCCTGTGGGTGTTGCTGGAGGGGCAGGCGGCCATCCGGGCGCTGGACAAGACAGGCAGCCAGCTGAACAGCGCGCTGGCCGTCGGCCCAACTTACTTTGCCGAGCTGGCGCTTCTGGGGCAGGTGTCGCAGGAATCGACCGTGGAGGCGCAACCGGAGAGTCTGTGGCTGCGTTTTCACTGGCGCGACCTGGAGGCGATCTCGGCGCAACTGGGCGTCAACCTGCGCGCCCAGCTCAACATCCGCACGACGCGCACCATCCTTCCCCAAACGGAACAAGAAAAGATCAGGGAAAAGTACGACTGGCTGCAACCCGGCGAGCAGGTGATCATCTTTAGCCGACGCCACTGGATGGCCTTCTTGCGCAAGAATCTGCCCGGCATGATCCTTTTGGCGTTTCTGGTGGTCTTCTTTGTGCTGGCTTCGCTGATTCCAGGCGAACAGTTGATTCTGCGCGTGATCATTCTAGTTTTGATAGTTATGACCAGCATTGCGGTGGCGTGGGGCACGATCGATTATTTCAACGACTGGCTGGTGATCACCAATCGCCGCGTGATGCACCAGGAAAAAGTGCTCCTGGTCAACGAATGGCGCAAGGAGGCGCCACTGGAGCACATTCAGAATGTCGATTTTCGCAGCGACTGGCTGGGCAAACTGCTCGACTACGGCACGATGACGATTGCGACAGCAGCAACAGTAGGCACAATTTCGTTCGATTACACAGCGCGCTTTCGCGACCTGCGCTCCACAATTATCGAACAACGCGAGCAGCGTCGGCGTCACACCACCGCCCAGAGCAAGCTGACGATTCAGCGCGTCCTGGAGGCGCGGCTGGGGCTGGGCGTCGATATGCCCAGCCGCGTCTATCACGGCGGCGCGCCGGCGCCGGCGCCGGGCGGCTGGCGCAAACGCGTGGCGGACAGCATGAACACACGCCTGCGCCGTCAACAAGGGGATCGCATCATCTGGCGCAAACACTGGCTGGTCTTGATTCCCCGGCTCTGGTTTCCACTCATTGTTTTTGGCGGGCTGCTGTTACTGGCGATCCTGTCCCCACTGGGCGAATTCTACGGCGCGCCTCAGGAGAGCCGCCCACTGCTGAACGCTCTAACGGTGCTCAGCGTTGTACTGACGCTGATCGCCCTGGCGCGCGTGATCTGGGTGGTGGCCGACTGGCGCAACGACACCTACGAAGTAAGCAGCGTCGAGATCGCCCACGTTGATCGGGTGCCTCTGGGTCTTTCCGAAGACCGCATGAGCGCCGGGTTGGGGCGCATTCAAAATGTGTGGATGTCGGTGCCGTCGCCGCTGCACTGGCTCTTCAACTATGGCAACGTCACCTGCCAGACGGCGGCGGAAGCCGGGGCGTTCATCTTTTACGCCGTGCCCGACCCACGCGCAGTGGCGCAGGAAATTCTCAAACGCATGGATGACTACCGCCGACGCGAAGAGCGCGATGCTGCGCTCAAGCGTTCGCAAGAGTTGCCCGACTGGTTCGAGATGTACAATCGCATCGAACCAGAGGTGTTGCCGGAACGCCAGCGGACGAGCTGAGGCTGGCGCTCACCAGCCAAAACTCAGGCGATCCACCAGGCGTTTGGGCAGCCGCGCCGCCCGCATCTGGCTCTGCGTCAGCTCGACGGGGTAGGCGACGCGCACGTGTTCACAGGTCATCGCCGCCAGGTCAAGCAGCGCGTAGGCGGCGCGGGCATCGTTGTCGCGCGGCTGGCCGACGCTGCCAGGGTTAATGATCAGCCGCTGCGTCGGCGACACATCAAGACGGAGCGCTGCTTCCAGGCGCGGCTGCAAATAATCGACGGTTGCCATGCGCTGCATCGTATGGGTGGCGCTGCTCTCATCGAAGGACTCGAAGCTGTGCCAACGGTAGATAGCGGGTTTGTGCGTGTGGCCGACAAAGCAGATAGCGTCCTCGAAGACAGCAAAATTCTCAAGTGCGATTGACGGCGTGAGGATATATTCCCACACCGGCTCGCGCGGGCTGGCGTGCGTCACCAGAATTCCAGGCGCACCGGGCGGATGAAGTGGGGCGGACGGCAAGGATTCGAGGTAACGTCGATTTTCTTCGTGCAACTCCTGGCGCGTCCACAAGACGGCGTGGCGCGCCTGTGGATTGAAGTCATCGACGTTGATGCCTGGTTTGTCGAGCACAGCCCAATCGTGATTGCCCATCACGCACAGCGCCGCCCGCTCGCGCACCAGCTCGATACACTCGTTAGGCTTCGGTCCATAGCCAACCACGTCGCCCAGACACCAGATGGCGTCGTAGCGCCCATCTGCATCATTCAATACACTTTCGAGCGCCGCCAGGTTGGCATGGATATCGGAAATAATAAGAACGCGTGTCATGCTTTCATCATACCGCAGTTTCGTCTCCGCTGCGACTTCGTGATAAGGTTGGACACGACGTCAAGTCGAACATCAGTCGAGTGAGGCAGGGATGACCAGGCACGGTTCACCGCATTTCACACACATCGGGATATTGCACCATCCTAAGAAGCCAGAATCACTGGAATTGGCGTGCACCATCGGGCGCTACCTGGAAGCCGCCGGCGTTGCCGACATCTGGCACGAATCGGCGTGGGATTTAGAGACAACAACCGCTCATTTGCCCCAGGTGGATTTGCTGATCACACTGGGCGGAGACGGCACCCTGCTGCGTGCGGCGCGCATGGGTGCGCCCTATGCTGTGCCGATGTTGGGCGTCAAGATGGGGCGGCTGGGCTTTCTGGCCGAAGTGCAACCAAACGACTGGGAAGCGCCGCTGGCGGCGATCCTGGAAGGACGCTACTGGGTGGAAGAGCGCCTGATGGTGCGCATGCACGTCGAACGCCGGAATGCCGCCACCGGGGTCAACGAGGTGATATGCACCTATGACGCTCTCAACGATGTCGTGCTCAGCCGCGGCAACCTGGCGCGTGTAGTGCGCATCAGCGTCGAACTGGATGGCGGACACCTGACAACCTACACCTGTGATGGTTTGATTGTCAGCACCGCCACTGGCAGCACCGGTTATGCGCTGGCGGTCAGTGGGCCGATCATGCCGCCAGAACTGCGCAACATTCTGGTCATTCCGATCGCACCGCATCTGAGCATGGATCGCGCCGTCATCCTGGCGGAAGGCGCCACGATCCGCATGCAAGCAACCAGCGACTATCCGCCCATGCTCACCGTCGATGGGCAGGTCGTAGTCGAAGTGCAGGAAGGCGATCAGGTGCTGGTGGTAGGCAGCCCTCATCTGGCGCGTTTCATCCGCGTGCGCGACCGCAGCTATTTCTACCAGACGCTGATGGACAAGATGCAGTGGACAATTTAGTAACCGACAGGAACCAAGACCATGACAGAGCCAACGCTGGATGACGCCGCCGGCGCCCCACCCGTTATGTATTGCGCCAACCATCCCGACACCGAGACCTTGCTGCGCTGCAACAAGTGTGGCAAACCGATCTGTCTGAAGTGCGCCGTGCTCACAGAGGTCGGCTACCGCTGCAAGGAGTGCATTCGTGAGCAGCAAAATGTCTTCTATAATGCGATGACCGGCGACAACTGGATCGCCTTTGCCGTAGCCGCCGGCATCACGCTGGTGGCCTGGCCGATCGTGGCGTTTCTGTTCAGCATCACGGGCTTCTTTGGCTGGATCATTGCCGCGCTGGTCGGTTCGGGCGCAGGCGCGGCGCTGGCGCAGATCATCCGCAACTCGGTAGGGCGACGGCGCGGGCGCTACATTCGCCACTTCACGCTGGCCGGCATTATCGTAGGGCTGGTGGCCAGTGGGCTTGTAACCAGTCTCTTGTTCGCCAGTTTTATGCCCTTCTTCAGCCTGGGCGGATTGATTTTTCTGGCCCTGGCGCTAGGGGCTGCATTCCAAACGCTGCGATAACCAGGGGCATCTGGCGCATCCAGTTGTAAATTGTTGCCGCAATTGCTATAATTGTTGCCAAACGTGCCTGCACCTACATTCAGGAGGTCAATCTGTGCGTATCCATTTCCTGCTGATCCTGCTGTTGACGGCTGCTCTCCTGACCGCTTGTACACGCGAGCGCCCCACACCCGAACCGACCGCCACGCCCGACGCCAGCGCTGCGCCCACGCGCACCAGCTCGGAACCGGTGGTCGAAATGGTGGAGCCCCCAGCAACGGCGACGCCGGCCGCCACGCTCACAGCAACCGCCACACCTGCCTCAGGCGCAAGCGGTGCGCTGATTCAATACACAGTGCAGGCGGGCGACACGATCGGCAGCATTGCGGCGCAATTCAATGTCACCCAACAGCAATTGCGCGAATTGAACAACCTCCCTAATGACGATATTTTCGCCGGGCAGATTTTGCGCGTGCCTGAAGGGGAGCCAACGCCAACGCCAGAACCCTTCAAACATATCGTGAAAGCTGGCGAAACCTTAACGACGATCGCGGCGCAATATGGCGTCAATTTTTTGACCCTGGTGGAAGTGAACGGGCTGGAAAGCCCCGACAATCTGGCGGCAGGCACCGAGTTGCTTATCCCTGGCGTAGCTGCACCCACGTCAGGCGCCGACACGACTGGCGACAGCGCCACAACCACTTCGGGCGGCGCCACAGCAAACACCCCAGCAGGCGTCACCCACATTGTGCAGCCAGGGGAAACGCTCTCCACCATTGCCGCCGATTACGGCGTCGATGCTACAGACCTGGCAACAGCGAACAATTTGACCAATCCAAACATGCTGCGCGTTGGTCAGAAGTTGCTCATTCCTGGTGTAACTCAACAACAGGTGCTCCAGACGCGCGGGATTCGACATCGGGTCGCATCTGGCGAAAGCCTTTCCCAGATTGCGCAGACCTATGGCGTCACCGTTGAGCAGATCATGGCCGCCAATGGGCTGGACGATCCCAACACGATTGTTGTGGGGCAAGAGTTGCTGATTCCCCAATAAGCTGAGCTGAAGGCGTTGATCGCCTGCGATGCATAACCACACCTCCTGCCCAGCGCAACCTGGATATGGGTTGGGTCGGCGCCGCTTCAATATGGGGCGGCTGCCTGACCAAAATCATGGTTGCCGCGCACAGCCTTTACGACTCGACGCGCTTCCGCCTCTAGAAAGCCAGCGTCGGTCGCCACCGTAACCAACTGGAACCCTTTTTCAATCATGGCATGAGCGTAAGCAGGCGTCGCCGTGTGCAGACCGGCGATCTTGCCGTGGCGCCGCGCCGCCGCCAGGATTGTCTCTAACGCCTCCACCAAAACAGGGTCGGTCTGGTCGGTGCGCTGACTGCGGCCAAGCGCCAGGCTCAGGTCTGCCGGCCCGATGTAGAGCGCATCGATGCCAGGCAGCGCCGCAATGGCATCCACATTGGTCAATCCGGCTGCCGTCTCGATCATCGCAATCGCCAACACGGTGTCGTTAGCGGCGGTCGGATAGTCGTCGCCAGCGTAAAGCATGGCGCGTTTGGGGCCATAGCTGCGGATGCCGACAGGCGGGTAGCGACAGGCGGACGCGAAGGCAGCCGCCTCATCGACGGTGTTGATCATCGGGCAGATGATGCCGTAGCAGCCGGCGTCAAGCAGTTTCATGATCACGCCCGGGTCATTCCAGGGCACACGCGCCAGCGGCGTCACCCCCGTCGTCGAGATCGCCTGCAACATCGGCACGGCCGCCTGATAGTCGATCAACCCATGCTGCAAATCGAGCGTCAGACAATCAAAACCGGTGTGCGCCATAATCTCAGCAGAGAAACTGCTTGGAATCGACAGCCAGGCGCACAGGGCAGCTTCTCCCTGCCGCCACAACGTGCGTAATCGATTTTCGCGCATAGGGTGCTCCGTTCGGCTGAGTCTGGATCGCATCATGCAGCCGCATCCAGACCAGAATAATGGTTGTAGCACGAAAGTAACACAACTTTGTGCGATCTTCAAACGCCGACGATTTGACCGAACTGCCGGATATGCTATAATCACAGACCGCGTGCACTTACGTTGATGTGCGCGCAGAAACCGAGCCGCACCAGTGCGCCGGCGTAGCTCAATCGGCAGAGCAGCTGTCTTGTAAACAGCAGGTTATCGGTTCGAGTCCGATCGTCGGCTCTGACGACGGCCTGAGAGATATCGTCGGCGCTGACGGTAGCTTGCAAGCCAGAGCAACGTCAGTCAAATTGGTGCGAAGTTGCAGACATGGGCGGGTGC
>DGFH01000306.1:18036-25684 GCA_002391565.1 Anaerolineales bacterium UBA3905 | reverse complement strand
GATGCTAAGACAGCTATAGCAGTAGTTAAGACCGCAGGGATGGGAGCTTTGCCGCCAGCCAAAGAACGAGATCCAGCCGGTGCACATGCGCACGCCACACGGCAGCCAGCTGCAAGATTCATAGATCTCACCCTTCTTGATATACCAGCCGGCGCGCCCGGAGCCGGTGACATACACCGGGCCGCTGCTGTAGGCGTAGTAATTCTGCCCGGAACCCCAAACGCGCACTTCGCCCTCAAAGCGGATTGGCACGCCAGCGATGCCGCCAATGCCACCAACGTAAGCGCGGAAACCCTGTGAGGCGGAATAGCTGATTTCGGCGTTGGCCGCCTCCATGATAAAAAATTTGAGCGCCGCGCGTAGCCCTAGTCCTAGTTCTGGCGCAAATTGCATACGCGCGTCACCGTCGACGCGGATCGCCGAGCCAAGCACCGGCAAGGATAGGGTGCTGGTTTCAATTGTGACGCCGATGTTGATGGCGGTGTCATGCGTTGTGATGGTGATGCTGCCGCGCACGCCTGTCAACCAGATGGCGCCGCCTGCATAGCCCTGATCCAGATTGATGCCGGGGAAGTAGCGCAGGCTCAGCCCGACTTCACTCAGGCAGGCCGGCCCAAACAGGCAGCCATCCGGTGAATCCGGCTCCATGATTTGATTGACTGGAATGGGGACGCGGTCGCCGTTGTCAGCCGGCATGACCTGGATCACCATAGCGCCAGCGGCGTTGACGAAGATCGAGAATCTGGCGGAGATCGCTACGGCGCCGCTTAGGTCGCCACCCTTGAGCTGGTTGGCGGGGGCGTTTTCCAGCTTCATGTACGGCAGCCAGAGTTTGCCTTCGACGGTGAACTTATAGCCGTTGGCTTCAGAGATCAGGTCGCCGTACAGACCGAGCAGGCTCAGTCCGCTGGGCACTTTGAAGGCAGGCAGGTTGAAGGCGTTGCGCACGCCCGCCGACACCAATTCATCGGAGAGACGCAGGCCGTTGCGGTCGATCTTAGGAGTAATCTGGACAGGTGCGGCGCCGCCGCCCAGTTCCGCCGGCGCCGTCAGCGTTGCATCGCCGAGCGTCACTTTGTCGGGATAGACGCGGGCGGCGGTGGAACGGAAGGTCAGCCCGGCGACATTGAGCGTGATCGGATCAACGGAGGTGCTGATAAATTGATCCCAACCATCAACATCGCCGCGCACATTGACGGCGACGTTATTGCCCGGCAGGATGATGCGAAGCTGCCCCTGCAAGCCGCAGACGCCGCCATTGGTGGGCGCAACTACTTGCATGTTTTCCAGCCGCACTTCCAGAATGGCGCCCGCAGTAGCCGGAGTCAAGAGCGTAAAGTTGCCGCCGTTGCATTTGGCGTTCGGCGTCAGCGGCGCCCGGGCGGCGTGCAGGCTGGCGGGTGAAAAGTCTACACTGGCTTTGGTGACTGCCTGGGCTGGCTGCGCGACCAGCAACAGCCAGAGCGCCGCCAGCGCCCACCAACCCAATACCTTGTTTTTCTGTAAGATGACAGTTGCAGATCGGGAGCATTGACGCCAGCATTGTTTAATTATCATGAGTGCCTCCTTCGGAACTGGTGCGATGCCTTCAACGTAAATTCGATGTAAGATAGCATTTGTTCAACATTGTTGAAGATACAAATGACTGATTTCCCCATACAATGGTTCACAAATGCACTTGCGAAATGGTAAACAAAGCGCGCAACAAAAACGTTACGATGGCGCCAGGGCAGTCGCTCATTAGCCGGAAAAACACCGGCCGGGCGGAGAACGAACGACAAACGAACATAAATTTCTCGGTTCATGTGTAGCGGACTATGCGTTGGGAGTTGTATCTACTGGGGCGCTTTCAGTTGGCGGTTGACGGCCAACTGGTGGATGAGTTCGAGGCGGATAGCGCACGCGCGCTCTGCGCCTATCTGTGTCTCCATAACGGTGAAGCGATCCGCCGCGAGCGTCTGGCGACGTTGCTATGGCCGGAGCAAGCACAGGAGAACGCACTGCGCAATCTGCGCACGGCGCTCTCGCGGTTGCGCCGAGGCCTCGGTCCTTTGAGTGAAGCGCTGCACAGCGCCAATCAGAATGTCATGCTCACGTTGCCGCAGGCGGGCGCCTGGGTGGATGTGCTGACGTTACAGGAGTTGAGCGCCGCCATCAGCGCGCATGCGCATCGGCGTCTGGAAGGCTGCCCGCGCTGTCTGGCCGCCGCCCACCAGATCGCCGAGCTATACGCTGGAGATTTTCTGGCTGGTTTCGCTCTAGAGAGTGAAACCTTTTGGGAGTGGGCGTCCCTGCAACGCGAAACCTTTCATCGCGCAGCGCTCGATGCCATGACTGCGTTATCCAGTTATCACCTGCAATGTCAAGCGTGGAACGAAGCAGAGCGCTACGCCCGCCATGCGCTGCATCTGGAACCCTGGCGCGAGGAAAGTCATCGCCATTTGATGCAGGCGCTGGCAGGCAGCGGCCAGCGCACCGCGGCGCTGCGTCAATTTCATCTGTGTCAGCAGGTGTTGCGCCGCGAGTTTGACGCCGAGCCTGAAGCGGCGACCGTTGCGCTGTATGCACAAATCCACGCCCACAAAGGTCAGCGCAACCGGAACACCGACTCTGACAGGCCGGGGCAGCTCTCTCCGGGCGGGCCACATTGGCTGGATGATTTGCCTTTTGTGGGGCGCGCCGCTGAACTCGCCACGTTGATCGACCGGTTGGTGGCGCCAACGACGCGACTCGTCACTCTGGTCGGCGAGGGCGGCGTCGGCAAAACCCGGCTGGCGCTGCGGGCGGCGCGACGCGTTGCACCCTCTTTCCCGGACGGCGTCTTTTACATTGAGTTGAACCCCGAGCAATCCGGCCAGGCTATCGCTGCGCTTGCATCCGCCGCTACAGCGCGTGTCGCCCAACACATCGCCTATGCCTGCGCGATTCCACTCGACACCCAAACGTCGCACGAGATGAGCGTCAAGCGCCATTTCCGCCAGCGCTCCAGCTTGCTCCTGCTCGACGGTTTTGAGCAATCGGAAGAGGCTCTGCCCTTTTTGCTGGCGCTACTGGAAGAAGCGCCAGGCTGCGTGCTGTTGGTGACGACGCATCGACCGCTCAGCGTGCGCCTGGAATGGGTCTTGCGCCTGGAGGGGCTTTCGGTGTCTCCAGCGATTGGAACCGGCGACTATGACGCTGTTGCGCCGGTGGAAAGTCTGCGCCTGTTCGAAGTGCTGGCGCAGCGACGCGGCATTGCCGCTTTTCTACACACCGACCACCTGAACGCCGCCTGGCAGATTTGTCAAGCCGTCGGTGGTTTGCCGTTGGGGATTGAGCTGGCGGTGGCGTGCCTGCCACACGTTGACCGCCTCAACGCTGCGCAGTGGTCGGCGGAGGAGTTGGCGCACATTTTGCAGCGCGCTGCCCAACCGGGTGAGCGCACGTTGAGCGATCTGCCGCCGCGTCATCGTGGGTTGCGCGCACTCTTCGAGGCTTCCTGGCAGTTGCTCGAAGCCGATCTACGCCAGACGTTGGCGAGCATTGCCGTGCTGCGCACTGTTTTCACGCCAGCGGCTGCCGCCGCCATCATCGACGCCCCTGCCACCGACGCAGCGGCGCAACAACTGTGGCGGCTGGTGGATCGTTCGCTACTGCAAACATACGACGCCCAACACTTCCGCCTGCACGATCGTATTCATCGGTTTGCCGTGGAAAAGCTGGCAGCCTCCGGTCAGGAGCTGCTCAGCCATCAACGCCATGCGCGTTATTTTCTGCGCACGCTGGCGGACACAGAATATGCACTGCATAGCTGCGATTCCTTTGCCGTGCAACAACAACTGGTCGCCATGATGGAGGATATATTGGCGGCCTGGGCGTTTGCCGTGCAACACCAATATTGGGAGTGGTTGAGCGGAGCCGTCTACGCTTTTGCCCAACTTTATTTGCTGCGCGGCCTGTATGCAGAAGGCGAGCGTCTGTTAGCCGAAACGATACAGACATTACGTCAGGCGCCGGTGACGCCGGCTGAGGTGTTGGCGCGCCTGCAGGTGGCCTGGAGCCGGCTGATCGGTCGGCTTGAGCCGCGTCAAGAGGTTGAGGCGGCATTGCGCGAAGCGCTGCACCTCAACCATGACGACGCCGTGCGCGTCGACATCCTGACCGAATTGGGCTGGCGTGTGTATATTGCCGGGCGCACGACAGAGGCCGACGTCTGGCTACAAGAGGCGCTCGCCATCACCACCCAGCAAAGCGACCCGCGTCGTCGCGCCTATGCCTTGAACAGAATGGCGGCCATCTGTCAGCGGCGCGGCGACGGTGCACATGCCCTGTGCTATCTGGAAGAAGCCCTGGCGCTGGCGCGCCAGACGGATGACCTGACGCTCACAGGCGTCGTTTTGCTCAACCTCAGCATCTATTATCGCGAAGCGGGCGACGCCGAGCGCACGCTGGCTCTGCTGACCGAGGTGCAGGCCATCCATCGCCTGCAGCGCAATACCCGCATGGAGGTCAGCGCCCTGTTTGAGTTGGGCATCTGGCATGACGCGCGGCGTCGCTATATAGAGGCGCAACAATACTATCAGCAGGCGTTAGAACTGGCCGAGGCGATCCCCGATCTGACCCTCATGCTGGAAATCTGGATCAATATCGGCATCTCGCGCGACCAGATGGGCGACTACAGCGGTGCATTGGCGGCTACGCTTCATGCCCTCAACACGGAAGCGCTGGTCAATCACCCTGAAATGCGCTGCACCATTCTTGCCAACCTGAGCCTGCATTACCATCACCTGGAGGAACAGACAAAGGCGCTAGAGTACGCACAAATGACCATCGCTCTGGCTGAAACTATCGAAATGCCCACTATGGCAGCTTATGGCTATGATTTCCAGGGGCACGCCCTGTTGGCATTGCAGCGCCCGACAGAAGCAGAAGCCGCCTACCGCCAGGCGTTAACGTTGCGCCAGCAGATCGGTTTGACGCTGCAAGCCTATGAATCGCGCGCCGGGTTGGCGCGCGTCAAACTGGCAATGGGCGACCTGGCCGACGCAGCGGCATGGGTGGCGCCGATCGCAGCCCATCTCCTGGGGGACGTTCTGGAAGGTGTGGAAGAACCGCTGCGCGTCTACTGGACGGCGTACACCGTCTTGCAGGCGATGGACGACCCGCGCACCGACGCAATCCTGACGCGCGCGCTCGATCTGTTGCATCACAGCGCTGCACAGATTTCCGATCCTGTTAGCCGACAACGTTATTTGACGCAAATTGAAGCTCACCAACGATTGTTGCAGGCAGCTGCACGTGGTGTGAATCGATGCTCACTCGCCGCCCAGTTGCCATGATGACACAACGACGACACAACAACGACACAACAACGGCGCTGCGAATGCTCCTGTTGCATACCAGCATGGAGCGATGGTAGACTGCCATCATCATCAATCGATTTCATCTGACTTCGGCGCAAAGGCAGCAGACCATCATGACCAATTCTACATCAGGATTAGGCCCCGTCTTTTTCCCTTCTCAGCCGGCGCGCACGTTCGACGAAGCGCAGGCGCGCATCGCTGCGCTCCAGGCGCTAGACGATGCTACGGTGCGCCCCGGCAGCGGCACAGCGTTTCGCTCGCACGGAAAGAAGACAGAGCGCGCTATTGTCTTTTATCATGGCTACACCAACGCCCCGCCGCAGTTTGACCGCCTGGGCGAGGAGTTTTTCCGGCGCGGTTATAACGTGCTTGCGCCGCGCCTGCCCCATCACGGTCTGAACGATCCGATGACAACCGATCAGGAAAAACTCACCGCCGAAGAACTGGTGCGCACGATTCAGGCCAGCGTTGACATTGCCCAGGGGTTGGGCGAGCATGTGAGCGTCTGTGGCATTTCGTGCGGCGGAGTGATGGCTGCGTGGGTGGCGCAATATCGTTCCGATGTCGATCTGGTGCTGGGGATTGCACCCTCCGCCGGGCTGCCTTTTGCACCGATGTGGGTGAGTACGCTCTTTCGCCATATTGCCCCACGCATGAAGAACATCTACATCTGGTGGGATCCGCGCGTGAAAGAGAAGATTGTCGGCCCGCCCTACGCCTACCCGCGCTTCAGCACACATAGCCTGGCGCAAATTTTTCGCCTCGGCCGGCATGTCTACGATGTCAGCGCCAACATGCCGCCGCGCGCAAAACGCCTGAAATCAATCACCAGCGAGTTTGACACTGCTGTCAAGAACTCGATCACCTACGACATTCTGGAGCATTGGGAGCGCCATGGCATCACCATTGAACGCCACATCTTCCCAGCGTCGCAAAAGGTCTGGCACGACATGATCGACCCCAACCAGACTTTTCAGCAGGTTGACCTGACCTACCCGGTGATCATTCGGATGTTGACGGAGAGTTGACGCGCCTCGAGGTGTCATGCATGCTCACCAAAGACGCACAGCGGCTGCGCATTGGCGTGTTGGGCGCCGGCCCGATTTCGCAGTTCGCCCATCTGGATGCCACGCGCAAAGCGCGCAACGCCGATCTGGTGGCGATCTGTGACGCTGCCGAAGACCTGCTGGCGCGCATGGCCGCTGTGCATCAACCCACCCGCACCTACACCGACTACGCCGCCATGCTCGCCGACCCAGAGATCGATGCCGTGATCATCGGTGTGGCGGATCAATTTCATGTCGCGTTGGCGCAACAGGCGTTGGCGGCGGGCAAACATGTGCTCGTCGAGAAACCGCTTGGCGTGAGCGTAGAAGAGTGCGAAGCGCTGCGGGCGAGTGTTGCTACGACGCAACTGGTGCTGCAGGTCGGCAACAATCGACGCTTCGATCCTGGCGTGGCCTTTGCCCGCACCTTCATCCACGAACAGATGGGGCAGGTGATGGCGCTCAAGGCGTGGTATTACGACTCCTTCTATCGCTACACCATGACAGACAACCTCCAGCCGATCCCGCAGCTGAGCGCACAGGCGCGGCGACCGGCAGGCAATCCGAAGGCCGATAAGCAGCGTTATTTCATGCTGACGCACGGCAGCCACCTTGTCGACACCGCACGTTTCCTGGCAGGTGAGATCGTCCAGGTGCAGGCCCGTTTCATCCAACGCTTCGACGCCTATGGTTGGTTCGTTGCGGTCGATTTCGCCAGCGGCGCGCTCGGCCATCTCGACCTGATCATCCCAATCCAGGGTGATTTCGAGGAGGGTTTCCAGGTCTTTGGCGAGCAAGGCAGCGTCGTGGCGCGCGGTTATCTGCCCTGGTATCACAAGTCCAGCCACGTCGAATGTTTCTCGGCTCGCGACCGGCAGTATCACCGTGTGTTGGGCGAAGATTCCTACACCTACAAACTGCAAATCGAAGGCTTCGCCGACGCGATCCTGCACGGCAAACCCCAGCAGGGCGCCACCGTCGAGGATGGCGTGGCGGCGATGCGAGCGATGGTGGCGATTGCGCGCTCGGTGGAAAGCGGTGCACCGGTGCAGTTAGCAGAGGTGAGCGGAGGCGTGTGATGGAAATCGGCGTCTTCGCCAAGACCTTTGCCCGCCCTACGCTAGACGCCGTGCTCGATGCCGTCGTGGCGTATGGTCTGCGCACGGTGCAGTTCAATCTGGTCTGCGCAGGGTTGCCCAGTATGCCTGATCAGATCGATCCCGCCCTGGTCGCTTCGATCCGCCAGGCATTCAGCCAGCG
>DGFH01000306.1:11303-17698 GCA_002391565.1 Anaerolineales bacterium UBA3905 | reverse complement strand
CTGGCGCGACTGCGCGTGCTGGCGAAAGCCTGCGCCGACCTGGGGACGTCGATCATCACCTTGAGTACGGGCACGCGCGACGCCGCAGACATGTGGCGGGCGCACCCGGCTAACCACTCGGCGGAAGCCTGGGCCGATCTGCTCACGGCGATGACCGTAGCTGTGCACATCGCCGAAGACGCCGACGTGACCCTGGCCTTCGAGCCGGAAGTCAGCAATGTTGTCGATTCGGCGGTGCGGGCGCGGCGGCTGCTCGATGAGATGGCTTCTCCCCGCCTCAAGGTGGTGATGGACGGCGCCAACCTCTTTCATGCGGGCGAGCTGCCGCAGATGACGCGCATCCTGCACGAGGCGTTCGACCTGCTCGGCGGCGACATCGTTCTGGCGCACGCCAAAGATTTACTGCATGACGGCGAAGCTGGACACGCCGCTGCCGGGCAAGGCGTGCTCGACTATGACCTCTATCTGCGTTTGCTGGGCGCTAGCGGCTACGATGGCGCGCTGATCTTGCACGGCCTGAGCGAAGCGCAGGTCGCTGGCAGCGTGGCGTTCCTGCGCGCCCGATGGGAGCAAATCGATACGGCGAAGTTGACCTCTGCCGCCTTTGCCGATGAGTCCGCTCATCAGGACATGGTCTGAACACTTCGCCCTCTCCGCCACACCAGCACACCTGCCAGCCCCAACCCGATCAACCCCAACAGCACATCGCGCGCCCGAATTAGCACGCTCAGGCTGACGCCCGCTGCCGGGGACTGACCAAGCAGCCGCATCGCCAGCGCCTGGCTGATTTCCAGCGCGCCGAGGGCGGCGGGCAGCGGCAACAGGATGGCGACGCGCGCGGCCAACAACGCCGCCACCGCCTCCGGCAGCGTGAGCTCAAGCCCCAGCACGGCGGTCATCAGCCAGAACTCGCCGACAATGGCGGCCCAGCTCAAGATCGAGGCGCCGATCACCAGCAACATCGTGATAGGATGTTGGCGACACAAGACGATGCTCTGCGTCTCGCTCTGGCGTAACGCCTCAGCGAAGCGGGTCGCAGTGAGGCGCTCGCTGTGGGGGCGCAGCCAGCGCCAGGGACGCTCCATCCACGCCAGCAGCGTCGAGATCGGGCGCCGTCCCAACATCAGCGCTGCCAGCAGACTCAGCGGCAGCAGCAGTAGCAGGAAGCTCGTCGCCAGCAGTTGCGCTTCGCTCACGCCTGGCAGCACCTGTGCGCGTACAACAAAGATCACGCCGATGGTTAGAAAGGTGAAATTCGTCGTCATTTCGAGCACTTTGTCGACGACGACAGCAGCCACTGAGACGGCGACAGGCGTCTTGTGGCGAGATGTGATCAGGTAAACCTGCAGTGGTTCACCGCCAAAGTGTGGGCCGGGCGTGAAGTAGCTCACGGCAAAGGTGGCGAGGCGATAGGTCATCAGCAGCAGGTAGTTGATCCGATAGCCTTGTGCTGCCAGGAGCAGCCACCAACGCGCGCTGAAAGTCGCCAGCACGGCCACGTTGACGACAAGTAGCAGCACAATCTGGGCGGGTTGCAGGTGAGCCAGGCGCGCCCAGACTTCGCCCAGGTCAACGGTGCTCAGCGTCAGCCACAAGAGCAGTACGGCGAGCGCCAGCCAGAAGAGATGCGGCAGCGCCCGTCCGCTTTGCCACTGGCGGCGCGACCATTGCAACAATGCAGTCGTCATAGGCTGACCTCATCGCGGGCGCCCAGTTTGGTGTGCAGGTAGTATTCTTCCGGCGTCCATGCAGCCAGCCTTCCGCTGCCCAGGTGTAAGATGTAGACGGCGCAGAGCAACAGCAAGGCATTGTCGAGCCGTAAGCCGATCTGCACCGCACTGAACGCCGCTACAAAGGCCAACACCAGCGCCGCTGCACGCCCCAGGGCGCCCAGCAAGAGCAGCACTGCCGCCAGCGCCGCCAGCCACGCCAGACCGCCGGTAAGGGAAGCGCCTTGCACGATCATCCAGCCGACGAGCGCAGCGCCGAGCAGCCGCACCAGCGGTGGCAGCCACTGCTCGAAGATCAGCTTGGCGCGCTGGCGCACGCGCTGATAGCCGGGGGATGCGGCGTCGAGCGTAGCGCTGACCACCAGCCAATCGCGGCCAAAGCTGAAGAGCAACGGCACGGCAAAGAGCCAGGCCGCAGCCATTGCTACTTCCGTTGTCCACGTCGGCCACAGGATGATGCTGATAAAGCCGGTCTGGAAGCCTGCAATCAGCCGGCGATGATCCGAGGGTGGCAAATCGAAGACGGGCCAGCCCAGCCGCTGGCGCACCCAGATGCCGAAGATGAACAACTGGCGACCGAGGCCGAGGATCAGATACCACAGCGGCAGGTGATCGAGCTGGATGGCGATTCCGACCGCGATCAGGATGCCCAGCCCATCGAACTCCATATCCAGGATCGAGCCGAGTTTGGTTTCGCGGCGCGTGTAGCGGGCGACGAAGCCGTCGAAGAAGTCGATCACGCGTTCGGTCATGTAGAGCACAGCGGGCGCCCACGCCAGCCAGCCCTGTGGCGCCGGGCCAAAAAGAAAGCCTGCCATCAAACAGGTCAGCAGCCCGCGCGTCAGCGTCATGCTGTTGGCGATGCCCAAGTCCGTAAAGAGCGCTGCTCCTGTGGGGGGATGGTTGAAACGCAGCGCCCACCAGAGCACGACCATCTGCACTGCCATGGTCGCCGAAGCCAGCGTCAGCCAGCGCAGTGCAGCGGGCGCCGGCCAGAATTGAAGCATCGTCCAGTAGCCGGTTGCCAGCACGCCGCCGTAGAGCAGCGTCACCAGCGCCCATTGCCGACGCAATCCCGTTAACACATGTCGATCGTCGTACAGCATGAATCCATTTCCTGCTCAGAATCCAGAATTACGTCACGCCTGACGCGTAACGCCTGACGTACACTGTTTCATGGCGCCACGCGCTGCGCGTACATGTCGCCGGAGCCGGAATCGGCGTGCAATCCAGCCAGCCACCGGATTGTTTCGTCGGTTGTGAGCCAGCGCGATGATTGCCAGCGGTGCTGCTCGCCCACCGACCAGTTGAAAATGTAGTCGCCCAGCGCCGCTAGTCGCTCGACACAGCCGATAGCCAAATGGGTGGCCGCGCCGATATACTCGAAAGAGAGCGCCGCCAGTGGTTGAGAAAGGCCGCGCAGCACCTCCAGTTCGAAGCCCTCGACGTCGATCTTGCAGAACTTTGGGACGCCGTAGCGGGCAATCAGATCATCCAGCGTCGTCACCTTCACCGTGACCGCGTTTTCCCAGCGCACGCCGGCAAAAGAATCCGCCTGCTGCACGGCGGCCATCCAGCTCTGTGACAGCGTGGTGACGGTCGGCGTGGCCGCGCTGACAAAGAGCGGCAGCTCACCCGGTGCGGCGCCGATGGCCTCAGCGACCAGTGTGATCTGTGGATTGCGCCCGTACCAGCGGCGCAACAGATCGAGGCACGCCGGCTGCGGCTCCACGCCGACGACCCGCGCGCCAAGCTGCGACCAGACCAGCAGCCGGTTGCCGACATGTGCGCCCAGGTCGAAGCAGAGATCGCCGCGCCCGATGAACTGCGCGTAGAAACGGCGCATTCGGCGCAGCTTGAGTGGATTTCCGTAGTACACAAGCACCGAACGCAGCAGACCAAGCCGCTGGCGCGTCGTGTATCCAGTTGAAGCCATCACACCATCCTGTGTGCATGAGTGTCCGCAGCGTGCGCAGACAGGGAGAATGTCATTGCCCGGCGTGACTGACCACACAGAGCAGCCAGGGTTAGCAGCGCCAGCGCAACGTCGGAAGCATATCACAGCCTGTGCGACTATGAAGTACGCAATCTTCTATTGAAATACGTGCTGAAATCGGCAGATGGATTTTCGGGGCGGGGAGGGGCTGGGAAGCGTCGCCGAAACACGCGGCACGGTCGCCACAACAAGACAAGCCCAGATTCTGATGAGGTGCGACAGATAGATTCGGTAACCGTAGATGCGGTTCGCAACCGCATTTCCCGGTCTGGCGAGAATATGCGGCTATGAGCCGCGCCTGCTTGATTACCGTTTTTGCGAATCCCCATCAGAACCTGGGATTGTCGAAACTGCTAACCGTAGAGTCACTCACTTTGACGCCGCGGCGCAGAGAGAACTGTGCAGTTCAACCCGCGAAACTCCTGCTCTTTTCCTGCGCGTCTCTGCGTCCCTGCGTCAGAATAACATCTCTCACCGGCCATGAAGCGCCGGGGAGACTATTCGAGTTCTTCGACAAATTTGTCGTATTCCGCAGGCGTCATCAACGCCGCCAGGTCGGCTTCCAGATTGCTCGGCTTGACTTTGAAGAACCAGGCGTCGTAGGGGCGTTCGTTGACGATCTCCGGCGTGTCTTCGAGCGCGCTGTTC
This sequence comes from Anaerolineales bacterium UBA3905, assembly GCA_002391565.1. GTDB lineage: Bacteria > Chloroflexota > Anaerolineae > Caldilineales > Caldilineaceae > Caldilinea. The sequence goes on along the minus strand of DGFH01000306.1, from coordinate 13,324 downwards.
ACCTCGACCACCTCACCGCTGACCGGCGACAGCACATCCTCCGCCGCCTTGACCGACTCCACCGTCGCCGCCTGCTTGCCGGCAGTCACGGTGTCGCCCACTTCGGGCAGGTCTACGTAGACGACATCGCTCAGCGCGTCTTGGGCATAGTCGGAGACGCCGACAACGACGACATCATCCTCGACGCGTGCCCATTCGTGGCTTTTGGCGTATTTGACGCTCTGATCCAGTTTGTAGCTTGCCATGGTTGACTCCTTTTTTGATAGAGATTGGGAGATTAGAGATGAAGAGATTCGGCTTATTTGTACTTTGGTTTGTAGAAGGGGCGCTTGACGACGACGGCCTGTTTGGGTTGCCCGCGTACGACGACATCGAGTCTTGTCCCAGGCGCGCTGTATTCAGCAGGGACATACGCCATCGCCAGGAATTTGTCGAGCGTGGGGCTTTTCATGCCGGAGGTGACGTGACCAATGACTTTGCCGTCGATGGCGACATCGTAATGTTCGCGCGGCACCGCCTTCTCGACCATTTCCAGCCCGACGAGAACGCGCATCGGCTTCTCTAGCTTCACTTTGAGCAGTGTCTCGCGCCCGATGAAAGCTTTATTCCACGAGATCGTCCAGCCGAGGCGCGCTTCCAGCGGGTTGATCGTCGGGCTGAGCTCGTGGCCGTAGAGCGGCATACACGCCTCGAAGCGCAGACTGTCGCGCGCGGCCAGCCCACACGCCAACAGCCCCTCCTCCTTGCCGGTGGCAAGCAGCAAGTTCCAGAAGTCGATCACGCCTTCGGTGGGGACATACAGTTCGAAGCCATCCTCACCCGTGTAGCCGGTGCGCCCGGCGATCACCGTCATCCCGCCGATCTCGGTCTCGATGGCGGTGCGTGTGGCGACGGTGTGCAGCGGATAGCTGGTCAGTTTTTGCAGTATTTGCTCGGCTTTGGGGCCTTGCAGCGCCAGCATCGCCAGCTCGTCCGAGCGGTCGATCAGCGCCACGTCATAGCCGCCCAGATGGTGCTCGATCCACTCCCAATCCTTGGCGCGGTTGGACGCGTTGACAATCACCAGCCAGCGGCCGCTCAGTTTGTAGAGAAAGATGTCGTCGACGACCGTGCCATCGTCGTAGCAGAGTACGCTGTAATGGGCGTCGCCCAGTTGCATCTGGCGGATGTCCCATACTTGAAGCTGCTGCAGACAGGCGTCGACGTCCGGCCCCGCCAGCTCGAACTGGCCCATGTGGTCGATGTCGAAGAGACCGGCGGCGGTGCGCACGGCGTGATGTTCGGCAGTGGGCCCGGTGGGATATTGAACCGGCAGTTCGTAGCCGGCGAATTCCACCATGCGCCCGCCCATGGCAACATGGATTTCATAGAGTGGCGTTCTTTGCAACACAGATCGCTCCTTTGCGTCGGTATTGGTGATGAGGCAGAAATCCTGTCGGTGATCAGCCGATGTTCAGCAGTATAAAACGCTCAATGCACAATACCCAAACCTTTAGCTATCAGTCCGCCAGGTGTTCGGCTGGTGGTTCGCCTGACTCAGCCCACTCATCCAGGTGCGCCAGCGCCTCCTTCAGGTTGAAGCGCGGCTGGTGGGCTTTGCGTCCCGCACCGCCTTTCTGCCACGGGCGCGGCCCTGCCAGCGGACGATAGTTGACGCCATAGGCATCCAGCCGTTGCAGGTGCTGCCCCAGCCGCGCCTGAAAGTCAGCGAAGTCGTCGCATTGCGCGCTCCAGCCGACTTCGGCCAGGGCGCACGCGCGTGGGAAGGCCATGTACTCCAGGTGTGCGTCGTCCAGGATCACCTCGCGCCAGAGCTGGCACTGCACGCCCAGCACCTTCGCAAACGATGCCGTGTCCGGCCAGCGCGCCGACGGCTCATAGGTGTAAACATCTTCCAGCGTGGCGCCGTCGCCGATGGCGAGCGGTTCGTCGCTGCCTGTGTCTTGCGCATAGTCGAAGTAGGTGGGAAAGACCGGCGCCATGATCACGGAATAGCCTGCCTGCGCCGCCTTCATGCCGCC
>DGFH01000306.1:0-11116 GCA_002391565.1 Anaerolineales bacterium UBA3905 | reverse complement strand
GTCCCAGCCGACCATGCGCCGCCCGTGCGCGGCCAGGAACGCGGTCAACTGCGCGGTGAAGTGTGTGCGCAGCGCTTCTGCGTTGGCGATGCCCAGACTCGCCATGTACGCACGAATCTGTGGCGAGCTGCGCCACTGATCGAGGGGGGCTTCATCGCCGCCCACATGCAGCCACGGGGACGGGAAGATGGCGATGACCTCTTCCAGGATTTTCTCCAGCGCAGCGACGGTGTGCGGCAGTGGATTGATCAGGTCGCGACTGATGCCAAAGTAGGTCGCCACTTCCACAGGCGTCTCCAGGCAACCAAACTCCGGGTAGGCAGCGACCAGGGCGCGGGCATGGCCGGGCAGCTCGATCTCCGGCACGACGGTGACGCCGCGCACGGCGGCGTAGGCGACGATCTCGCGCAGGTCGTCCTGGGTGTAGTAGCCGCCGTGGGGTGTGCCGTCGTGCGGGTCTGCGGTGCTGGTGGCAAAGCCGAGACCGGTATTGGGGCGGTGTGCACCGATTTCGGTCAGCTTGGGGAATGCTTTGATCTCGACGCGCCAGCCCTGATCGTCGGTCAGGTGCAGGTGCAGCCGATTGAAGTGATGCATTGCCAGCAGGTCAACGAAGCGCAGGATCGTCTGCTTGGGAGCAAAGTGGCGCACGACATCGAGCATACAGCCGCGCCAGCCAAAGCGCGGGGCGTCTTCGATGGTGCAGCAAGGTGCGCTCCACGCCACGCCCGGCAGCGGCGCCGCCCGCCAGTTCGCCGCCGGCAGCAGCTGACGCAGCGTAAAAAAGCCGTGGATCAGGCCGGCAGTGGCAGGGGCGACGATCTCCACCCGGTGGGTGTTCACGGTCAGTGTGTAGCGTTCGCTGTTGGCTTCATCGCCGGTCAGCCGCAACACGAGCTGGGCGGAGGCGGCGTCCGCTGGCTGAAAGGCCAGTCCGGCGGCGCGGCCTAACTCCGCCTGCACCAGCGCTGCGACATCGCCGGCGCCGGCGTCCGTCCACACGCCGACGGGCGACGTAAAGGTAAATGTCCCTGGTAATGCGGCGACGTGCGCTGGTTTGGGCGTCAGGGTGTTGAGCGTATCGAGTGACATGATCTGTTCCTTGCTGACAAGTTAGTTTGGTTGTAGTTACATAAAGTTTTTCGATTATTGTAGGTTCGGCTTCCAGCCGGACATTTGTGGTCGGGTGCGCTATCACGCCGGAGGCGATGACCTGCGCACAAGGTGGATGGGGTTGGGGCGGGGAGGTTGCGTCAACCGCAGCGCGGTTGACGCAACCTCGACATGGTTACTTCTTTGCCGACTCGCGCACGCCCGCCAGGTCTTGCAGCAATCGCCAGTTGGCGAGCCGTTCCGCCTGCGCCGAAAGCAACATCGGGCTGGGGTTGTCTTCTGCGTCGAAATGTTTGGCAAAACGTCCTTCGCCGCGCGCAAAATCGATGAAGGTGAAGGGTTCTTTGGTCTTGGGGTTGATGTACCAGTCTTCCTGAACGGCTGGGTTGCCCTTGAGATCGAGCCGTGCGCGGAAGGTGTCGCCTTTGCGCGGGTCGTAGATGAGCAGCGGGAAGGCGCGACTGTCGACGGCGGCGCGGGCGCGCTGGCTGGCTTCGTGGTCGCCGACGCCATGTTCAGGCTGACAGGTGGTGTAGACGCTGACCAGCGCCGGGCCGGGATAGGCGTTGGCTTCCAGGACGGCGCGGTAGAAGTGATTCATGTGCGCGGCGGTCGTCTGCGCCACATAGACATTGGGGTGCATCATGGCAATATTGGCGATCTCTTTGCGCGCCTCGCTCTTGCCCATCTCCGCCTTTCCAAAGGGACTCATCTTGGTGCCCTGCCCCTGGAATGTGCCGGTCGATGACTGTCCGCCTGTGTTGGAGTAAACCTGGGTGTCCAATACAAGCACCTTGATATCCATGCCGCTTGCCAACATACGGCTGAGACTGGCAAAGCCGATGTCGAGCATGGCGCCGTCGCCGCCGATCACCCACAGTTTCTTGTCCTGCCAGCCCATCTGATCCCAGCGGGCGCGTACGCCCATGGCGTCGGTCGGCCCATTCTCAAAGAGCGAGTTCGTCCACGACACCGCCCAGGGATTGTAAGGATAGGTGCTGGCATAGACGGTCGAACAACCGGTCGAGTTGACGATGCCGATATTTTCACGGCCAACGGCGAAGGCAGTGGCGGCCATCCACATGCGCAGCGCCGTTGCTTCGCCACACCCTGCACAGGAACCGGCGCCGCCGACATAGAGCAGGCTGCGATCCGCCAGCATCATATCGACCAGCACGCGGTCGGAGATGAAGCGTTCGGGCGTGGGCGGCAACTTGCGGAAGAAGTCAAAGGCGTTGCGGTACTTCGGGATGGTTTCTTCCTCCTTTTCGATCATGCGCAGCGCGTTGTACCCCAAGTCGGCGCAGACCTGCACACACTCGGCGCAACCTTTGCACTTGGTCGGGTCGATGAAGATGCCGAACTTGCCGCCTGTACCAGGCTCTTTCTTTTCTGGCACATTGTAGAACTTGGTCGTGATCGCCCATTGTTGAGAGAGCCAGGCGCGTTCTGCTTCCGGCGTTTCGGCCAGCGCCAGTTCCAACACGTTGGGCATGACCACTTTACCCAAAATGGCGGTGTCTGGGCACTCGGTGACGCAGGTCATGCAGCCCACACACTTGGATTGGTCATATTCGGGGATTTGCGGGGCAATGTAAGAGAAGTCGCGCAGTACGCCTGTGCCTGCCGGCACCAGCGAACGCGCCACGCCGATATCGGCGGGCAGGTCGTCGTCGGCGCCGGCGTTGTAAGCGCCGATCACGCGCTCGTTGAAATCTTCGACGTAGCCTTCCAGGTCGATCTCGAAAATTGTGTTTTCGATGCCGACGGCGTGGGTTTCCTTGCTGGCGCCAGCTTCCTTAATGAGTACGCCCAGCCCTTCGGCTGCGCCGCTGCGCGAGTGAATCTTGGGCGGGGGCGCGGCAAACTCTTCATCGATGAGAAAGAGGGGAGAGAGTGTAGACATAATGGGTTCCTCCGGATTGAGAAAACTGGTCAACTGCGGATCGGCAGTTGCGCCAGGTCTGTGACTGACAGGATGCCAACCGGGCGGCTGTGGCCGTTTTCAGGCTGCACCACCACCAGGCGATGGATGCGATTCTCGATCAACTTATTGACGGCGTCGGCCAACGGCTCGGTGGGCGTCGTGGTGATCACGTTGCGCGTCATGATATGTTCTGGCAGGATGTCGGGCAGCGTTGTGAACTCGCGGTTGCTGGCTTCGGCCCGCACCAGGTCGGTGGCGCTGACCAGCCCTTCCAGATAGCCCTGCCGATCCACCACCACCACAGCGCTGATCTGTTGATCGGCCATTGCTTTGACCACTTTGGGCAGGGGTGTGTCGGCATGACAGGCGACGACGCCGCTGTGCATGACATCGCGCACCAGGCGACCATTGGTGTCGACGCTGATCTTTTCTTCCGCCTCGATGATGGCGCGCGGGATTTCCTGCACCTCGCTGTAGCCGCGTCGCACCGCCGTCAGGTTGTCCTGCACGACTTGTTCGCTGCGCTTGCCGAAGTACTTGCGCAGACTCTTTTCAACGCCCGCCATCAACTCTTCCTGGCTCAGCTGACGCGCCTGCAAGAAAGGTGTGGCCTTGAGGAAGACGCCAAGCAGCACGATGCCCTGCATACGCACCTGGAGATCAGGCTCCGAGGCCACTTCGCGCGCGATCGCAGCGGCGTCAAGATAGAGCACGCGGATGTTGTTGCGCCGGATGATGCGCCGTGCATATTCAGGGATATTCGCCCATACTTCGCGCGGGTCGCTTTGTCGCGCCTGGATGAAAGTGGCGCCGCCCGGCTGCAGTCCCTTGAGCGGGTTGCCCAGATTGAACGCGTTGACATCGTTGAGGGGCACAAAGTCGACGAAGTTCAACTCGCAGTGGGTGCGGATCGGTTCGGCAGCGGCAGTGAGATAGTAGGTGGTGGGCAAGCCTTTCTTCTCTGACCCATACTTAGGATACGCCTGCACATACAGGTCAAAGAGATCGCCGACGATCGTGGCGATGACTTTGTTGGTCGTCACAGAGCCATAGCCGCCGACCGAATGGCCGCGCATGGAGAAAGCAGTCTTGGGGCGCACGTCGGGATCGAAACTGTTCTCCAATGCCAGTTCGTGTTTGATGCCCAATACGAAGTAGCGCTGACCGTTATCCACCATGTTCTTGGCGACAGCAATGAAATCGCCCGGACGCACATCGCGACTGCCCAGACCCGCCGAGCCAGAATAGATGACAGGCAGCCGGTGCACACGTGGATAGCCGGGCGCGTCGTTGAGCGCGTCGGCGAAGGCGGCCTTGATCTCAGCCGTAAGCGGGTTGCTTTGCCCCATCGGGTTGTCCATGCGTTCGATCACCGCAAAGGCGCGCACGTGCTTGAGCGCCTCGACCAGCTCGGGGCCGGGGAAGGGGCGGAAGACGGTGACATGCACTACGCCGATCTTCAGCCCGGTCTGTTCACGGAGATAGTCGCAGGTGACGGCGGCGGTCTCTGCCATGCTACCCATGCAGACGATGGCGTATTCGGCGTCTTCCATGCGATATGGCTCAACCATGCTATACCGCCGCCCGGTCAGGCGATAGTACTCGTCCATGGCGTGTTGCAGCGCCGGTTTGACACGATCGTAAAAGTAGCGCTGAGCAATTTTACCCTTCATGTAGCTGTCCTGATTCTGCACGACGCCGGACATCACCGGCCGCGTCGGGTCCATCAGGTTGCGCAGCTTGAGTTTAGGATCGCCGATGTATTCCTTCATCAGCTCGGGTTCGGGCAACAGCACATTCTCGATGGTGTGCGTGGTCAGAAAACCATCCTGCGCGTTCAGGAAGGGCGTTTCGCTATCCTCGGCCGCGCGGCGACAGATCAGCGCCAGGTCGGCGGCGCCCTGGGCGTTGCGCGCCATCACCATGCCCCACCCGGTGTCCGCCACGCCCATGATGTCATCATGACCGGCATGGACGTTGAGGCTGTGGCTGGTCAGCGCGCGCGCGCCGATGTGGAAAACCACCGGCAGGCGCTTGCCGGAGATAACGTAGAGCACCTCCTTCATCAAGATTAACCCTTGCCCGGAGGTGAAGTTGGTGACGCGTCCGCCGGCCAATGCAAAGCCCTCCGCCGCCGACGCCGAAGAGTGCTCACTCTCCGGCTCCATAAAGACGAGCGGCTCACCCCATAGATTGGTCTGCCCATTCGCCACCGCCTGCGCATAGTTGCCGCCCATCACTGTGGACGATGTAATGGGGTACGCACACGCTCCCTGCGTGATATGCGTTTCGACCCAGCTCACCGCGCCACTGCCGTCCGTGGTCGTCGGTATGCCGGGATAGGGCGCCGCGTGTGGCGCCTGTCCGTTTTGATTCATGGTCTGGTTCCTCCGCATTCTTTCTATTCCACCAGTCAAAGCAATCTTGTTGTCGGGGGAGACGCCGTCGTCAGTTGTCGATGCACGATACAGCAGAAGCCAGGTCTGTCCTTGGGGGAGTATTCGTGGCGTAAGACAACTGCCAGCGCATTATACAGCACTGTGCGCCAGACGCGTAACGCTGCAATACGCTGCACCTGTCCCCCCACTTTGGCAGGAGAACGCAGGATGCAGTTACACTGCAGACATTATCTGTTTGTGCATAGAGGAGTTCACCTTGACCGACACGCGTCCTCCGTCTTCACGCCTGATCTGGCTGCTGGCTGTGCTGGTGGCGACGATGCGCGTGGCATGGATGTGGCCGTGGCTGCTGGCGCTTGGCGCCTGGATGTCGCCTTCTTATTTGCAGCCGGTGCTGCCACTGTGGTCGCTCTTTGCCCTGCTGCTCGGTGGGCGGGCAGCGGCGGAGGTCGTCACCCTGCGCACGCGCGACCTTCGCCAGGCGCGGCTATGGCTGGCTGTGCTCAGTCCGTTGCTCCTGCTCCTGCTGATCTGGCGGCAATATGGCCTGCCGCTGGCAATCTGGGATGTGCGCTGGCTGCAAATCGCCACTGGCACGCCTGATCTCTGGGCGCAAGAGGCGCCGCCGGCGGTGCTGGCCTTCTTCGTGGCGGTGTGGCTCTGGCTGCGCGGGGTGCTGGACGCCGGTCGTCCCACCGATCACGAGGCGATCACAGGGGCATTCGTTGCGGGCAGCATCGCCTTTGCCGTGCTGCTGGTGGGTAGTCAACTGGCCAGTGCACCGATAGCGCCCAGAGCGCCGGCATGGCTGGTTGTCTTCGTGGCGGCAGGGATGGCGGCGTTGGCGTTAGCCAGCCTGGAGCGCGCGTTGTACGCAGGCGGAACAGGCGCCGCTGTGCGGCTGCGGCTGAATCGCTATTGGCTGGTCAGCGTGGCCGTCGTGATCATTGGCGTGATTTTGCTGGGGCTGCTGCTGAGCACGTTGATCGCGCCGGAAGCGGTGGCGCAGGTGTTGGGCTGGTTGTCGCCCGTCGTCGATCTTCTGGCGCAGGTCTTGTTGGCAGTGCTCTACGCGGCGGTGTATCTGCTCTTTCTGGTGCTCTCGCCGCTGATCGAGTGGTTGCGCCGTCTGATTGCCAGCCTCCAGGCGCCTGAGTCATTCACGCAGACCGCCGAGTTTCAGCCGCTCTCGCCTTTATTCCTGGATCAAACATCAGCGCCGCCCGCCGAGCTGGTGGAGCCTTTCCGCTGGGGCGTGGTGGTGGTCGTGATCGTGACGGCGGCGGTCATCTTTGCGTTGGCGTTGCGTCTGCTCAACCAGGTGCAGACGCCAGAAACAGACGAGACGCGTGAGTCGGTTTTGTCGCGGGCGCTGCTCAATGAACAATTGCGGGCGCTGTGGGCGCGGCTACGGCGGGCGTCAGGGGAGGAGGCGGAAGCCGCCTTTCTGTCGCTCGATGGCGAAGCGCCGGGAAGGCGCGCGATCCGCGCCCGCTATCAAAGCTTCCTCGCCGCTATGGCCGCACGCAACCAAGTGCGCCCGCCCGGCGCCACCCCGGCAACCTACGCAGCGCAACTCCACGAGCTCACGACAGAGCAGGAAGCAGCGTTGCGCACACTGACCGCGGCCTACATCGATGTTCGCTACGGCGACGTCGCGCCGGACGCCGCCACCTTGCGCCAGGTTGACGAAGCCGAGACATGGAGCAGGTAGCCTTCAACCGTTCTCGCTCCTTGTCTCTCTTGGCTCCTGTCTCTGCGCCTCTTCATCATCAAAGGGCGGGACATCCAACATTTTACGCCAGATATAAACGCTGAAGAGCTTAATCGTCGCCAGGAGAGGCGGCGCCAGAATCGCGCCTAACACCCCGGCGAAGGAGGCGCCCATCAGCACGCCCAACAGGATCAACACCGGATGCAGCGCCAGGGTGCGACCATGAATGCGGGGCAGAATCACATTGCCCTGGATCTGCTGGATGCCAAACAGTACGACTGCCACCAGCAACGTATAAAGCCATGGTTGCAGACCAGCCGCTGGTTCAGGCTGAAAATACACCAACACGACAATGATCACCATCGTCAAATATTGGCCGAGCACTGGCGCCAGTTCGAGCACACCCGCCAGAATGCCAAGCGCCAACGGATTGTCGACGCGCAAAGCAAAGAGCGCCGCGCTCACCAGCACGCCCATGATCAGCGCCAGCAACATCTGGCCGCGAAAATAAGTGTTCCAGGTGCTCTGAAAATCCTCGATCAGAATGGCGGCGTCGGCGCCGTAGCCACTCTGTTGCGCGGTCTTCTGAAGGAAAGCAAAGATGCGCGGCCCGTCTAGCAGCAGATAAATCGAGAGCACCACCATCACGATGCCGCGCGTCAACGTCACCAACGCAGTCTGCGCCACGCCTGTCACCAATGAGCCGCCCTGCCCGATGAATTCACTCGCCTGGCTGACCAGCGACTCATAGAATTGTGGCAGCACCTGGCTGGCCTGGATGGGGGGGAGTTGCAGGCGAAAGCGACCCAACTGGAAGGTGGTGTTGGTGAGCCTGACCAGGAGTTGCTCGACAAAGACCGTGATGCCGCGCACCGTCTCCAGCACGTTGTTGATCAACCCGCCGATCTGTGTCTGCACCAGCGCGCCGACCAACAGACCCAGCCCGCCGATCACCACGACGAACAGGATGTAGGTGACGAGCACCGCCACGCCGCGCGGCAACCGCACCCAACGCTGCAAAAAAGCCAGGATCGGATGCAAGATGAAGGCGAGCAGCGCCGCCAGTACGAAGAGCTGGACAAATTCGAAGAAGCGCCAGAAGGCCAGCGCGCCCAGCACGAGAAATGTCACGGCGGCAATCGTCTTGACGGTGCGCGGCCAGGGCGGCGAGACCGACGATGAGGGCAGCGGAGGTTGGTCTGGCATCGGGGCACCTACAACTTCTTGAGATTCGCCAACGAAACCAGCAACTTTTTGATGCCGACGCCGGGAAAGGCGACCGTCACCTGTTCGTCGCCGTCACGCGTCGCCTCGCTCTCGATGACCGTGCCGATGCCAAAGCTGGCGTGCTGAACGCTATCGCGGCGCTTGAACTTGAGCGCATCGCCTGTGGCTGCCGGCCTGTTCGCTTTCTGCGCTTGCGCGCCTGCGCCTGGCGACCAGTACGTCGAGCCAGATGTTGACGGTGCCTTGCTGGGGAGCTGTGCAGGCGTCGAGGGCGGCGGCGCTGACTTCGAGCGCCCTGTCCAGTAGCCTCCGGTCTGGCTGCGACTTTGCCCACGCGCAGGGTCGCCATCCCAACTGGTGACGCGCTGATAGCTCCCCTCCCGACGACGCTGGCGGTCAACCATTCCCGACAGCAGATCGGGTGGGATGTCGTCGAGGAAGCGGCTGGGTTGTTGCACGGCGCTGTCGCCCCACAGGCTGCGGCGGAAACAGTGCACCAGGTAGAGCCGTTTCTTGGCGCGCGTCACGCCGACGTAGGTGAGCCGTCGCTCCTCAGCCATGTCCTCCGGGTCGCCGCTCTCCAGGCTGCGGCTGTGCGGCAGGATGCCTTCCTCCATGCCGACGATGAAGACGACGGGATATTCCAGCCCCTTGGCCGTGTGCAGCGTGAGCAGCGTCACAGCGCCGGCGCTCTCATCGATCTGATCGCTGTCGCTCACCAGGCTCACCTCCTCCAGGAAAAGACTGAGGGGGCTTTGCTGGGGTTGCAGCGCCGGCATGCCCTGGGTGTACTGCGCGGCGACGCTGCGCAACTCCTGCAAGTTGGCAAAACGATCTTCGCCTTCGTCTGTGCCGTCGCGCAGCGTGGCAATGTAGCCCGACTCCGCTAACACTACATCGAGCAGATCGGCGACGCTGGCGTATTGACCGCTGCGTTCGGTTGTCGTCCACGTCTCGAGCAGACCGGCAAACTCGATCAGGGCATTCTGGGCGCGGGCGCCGAGCGGCGGCGCTTTGTAGGCGGTGGGTGAGAGTGTGCGGCCAAGCTGCAGCGCCACGCGCTGTGGGCCGTGATGTACAATCTGTAACGCCTCGCCAGGCGTGACGCCAATCTCGGCGGCCCACAGGCGCAATGCCTCCACCGTCTTGGCGCCAATGCCGCGCGGCGGCTCATTGATGATGCGCTCCAGCGAGACCGCGTCCGCCGGGTTGTGCAACACGCGCAGATAGGCGAGCGCATCTTTGATCTCCTTGCGTTCGTAAAAGCGCGTGGCGCCGATCAGCTTGTATTTGATCTGACGCATGACGAAGGCTTCTTCGAGGGCGCGGCTCTGGGCGTTGGTGCGATAGGTGACGGCAAAATCGCCGGGCTGGAAGGCTTTGGTCGCCAGCAACTTCTCGATCTCGTCAGCGACAAAGGCGGCTTCCTCCACTTCGTTGTATGCCTCGTAGACCATCACCGGCACGCCCTGGCCGTTTTCGGTGTGCAGGCGCTTGGGGGTGCGGTTGCGGTTCTGGCTGATCAGCGCATTGGCGACATCGAGAATCGTCTGCGTGCTGCGATAGTTCTGTTCGAGCAAGATTTCCACGTGATCGGGATAATCGCGGCGGAAGAGTTGCACATTGCGATAATCTGCGCCGCGAAAGCGATAGATCGACTGGTCTTCGTCGCCCACGACAAAGAGGTTGCGCTGGTTGGTCGGTTCGCCCGCCAGCAGTCGCAACAACTCATATTGCGCCGAATTGGTATCCTGAAATTCGTCGACGAGCAGATAGGGCCATTTGCGCTGATATTTCACACGCACGTCGAGATTGTCGCGCAGGAGCAGCACCGTGCGCAGCAACAGATCGTCGAAATCCAGCGCATTGTTGGCGCGCAGGGCTTCCTGATAGCTGCGATAGACCCGCCCGGCGATCTCCTCAAAATAAGAGGCGCTGCGATATTCCTCCGGCGTCACCAGATCGTTCTTGCGCTTGCTAATGTGGGCGTGAATTGCCTTAGGCGGGTAGCGCTTTTCGTCCAGATTCAGGTCGCGCATCACGGCGCGCACCAACGCCACCTGGTCGGCGCTGTCGTAGATGACCCAGTTAGGTTGAAAGCCGATGGCTGCAGTCTCCACGCGTAAGATGCGGGCGCAGATGCTATGAAAGGTGCCGATCGTCAGTCCGCCCAGGCGAGTGGGCTGGCCGGCGGGCGGCGCGCCATACATCTCTTGCAGAATCAACGCCACGCGCTCGCGCATCTCGCCGGCGGCCTTGTTGGTGAAGGTGACCGCCGCAATGTTCCAGGGCGCAATGCCTTTTTCCTCGATCATGTAGGCAATGCGCCGCGTTAAGACGCGCGTCTTGCCGGAGCCTGGCCCCGCCAGCACCAGCACCGGGCCTGCCACCGTCTCGACCGCGCGTTTTTGTGGTTCGTTGAGGTTGTCGGTGATCTTGGACATATCGTTTGTTGCAAAGGAGATTAAGAGATTGGAGATTGATTATCGCCACAAACCAAATCCCTTAATCCCCTAATCTCCAATCCTCTAATCTCTATTCTTCCCCGCGCAACAGGCGCAAATAGCTATCATACCGCGCTTCGGCAATTTCGCCGCGCGCCACCGCCGCGCGTACAGCGCATTCCGGTTCGTGATCATGCGTACAGCCAGGATAGCGGCAGTTGTGCAGATAGGCAGCCATCTCGCGAAAGTAAAAAGGCAGGTTGGCGGCGTCGATCTCGTACAGCCCCAACTC
>DGFH01000159.1 GCA_002391565.1 Anaerolineales bacterium UBA3905 | reverse complement strand
CGGCAACCGTCAGGTCAGCGTCGCCCAGGTTGTAGAGCGTGAGGCTGCGCACCGGGCTAGCGTTGCCCGCCGAGCGCGTGGCAAAGACCAGGTGTTCCGGGAGCAGGTGGGCGAAGGGCGCTGGCGGCGCACCGACATCCATGCTGACGCCGGTCAGCGGGATCACCTCAACGCCGCCGCCAGCATTGCTCTGGATTTCCAGTTGGGCGCGATGCAGGCCGGCTGTGAGCGGCGCAAACTGCACATCGATGGTGCAGCTTCCACCGACAGGAACCGGCGCGGTCAGACAGCTATTGGCGGCGACAGTGAAGTCTTCGGCGTGCGTCCCAGCAATGATCAACTCGCTGATGGTGAGTTGGCCGAAGGCGCCTTGACCGCGATTGGTGACGGTGAGCTGTTGGATCGCACCAGCGCCACCCACGCGCTGCGCGGTGTAGAGGAGGAGCGCCGGCGCAGGATCGGCAATCGGGCCATCGATGGGCGCAGTGCAGGGAGCCTGTGGGCCGGGCGCTACTTCCGGGCCGACCTCGAAGATCGTGATCTCAGTGGCGGCCAGCGGGTCGCGACCCAACCAGACGCCGCGCGACTCCTCCGCCAACGCAAGCTGGACGTCGTTCGCAGAGAGATTGCTAAAGGTGGCCGTCCAGTGCGTCGAGCCGGGTGCATCATAAGCCAGGACGCCGTCGCCTGGCGCGCGCAACGTGCGCCGTCCACTCAACTCGAAGATGCTGCCCGGCGCCACCAGACGCGCTTCGATCTGGTCGAGAGGCAGAGGGTTGCCTGCCGCATCAGCGGCAATCCCGCGCACCGTGATGACGCCCGGTGCGGCGTTGAAGGCCGGCTCCGTCACCACCACGTTGGCGGTCGTCGTCTGATCGATCTCGGTGATCAGTTGGCCCGTGTTTGGATCCGGGCGCACGGCGGTGAGTCGCACAATATCGCCACCGCGAATATCGGGCGTCACCTGCTCCCAACAGGCCGCGCCAGGATGATTCACCTCGACAATGCCGTCGAACTCCGGCGTATTGCGCAGATCGAGCGGCACGATATTCGACGCCCGGCTGGTGACAATGTATTGATTTTGCGTCGGGTCGAAGCGCAGCACTTCCACCGTCACGGCGTCGGTGTCGCGATAGCCGCTGGCGGCAATGAAATCACGCGCCGGGAAAACACCGATCTCGCGCGGCGGTGGGGGAGGATCGTTGACAATCTGCGCCTGCGCCTGTGACCAGTGCGCCAGCATGAGCAAGGCTACCAGCATAAGGCTTGCTCCTCCCTGGCGCCAATAGCGCACAAGCTGGTATGGGTTCAATGGAATCGCGTCGTTGGCCATAGTTAGCCCCTTTCGAATGAATACAAAGCTCCGTGCGCGAGATGCAGGTCGGCGCAGAACCGGGTTCAGCCTGGCGCGGCATCATTTCACTCAGGCGCCAATGGCTAGATGCGGTCATGCTGCTTGCAGTCTAGACAGAGTGCATCACGCACCTGTCGCCAACTTATCGCGAAGTTGTTACAATCACAGTTGGTTCTTGCCAGCTTTTCTGTCAGTGATTTGCAAGGTTGTATTTGTATTTTTTGTTTTAGAATGCCTGTCACCGGAAGCAACAAAAAAAGTTGGGTGCAGCGCCAGAGGAGACAGATAAACCATAACAAGATCGGCAGTAGGGAGCGCAACAGACTGTGCAATTGTGGAAGGGGATGGCCAATGCCAAGTGTCAAAGTGTTGCTCATCGAGGATGATCCAGCCATCTTGCGCATGGTGCAGTATCTGCTCACCGACGAAGGCATGACGGTCGTCACCGCTTGCAACGGTTTGGAAGGGCTGCGCAGCTTCTACGCCACACGCCCCGACCTGGTCATCCTCGACCTGATGATGCCGGAACTGGATGGGTGGGAGACCTGTCGGCGCATCCGCGAGATGGTGGATGTCCCGATCATGATGCTGACGGCACGCGGTCAGGACGAAGATATGGTGCGCGGGTTGAGCACCGGCGCCGATGACTACATGGTCAAGCCGTTCAGCCCAGAAGTGCTGGTGGCGCGCATCCAGGCGTTGTTGCGCCGCACAGCCTGGGCCAAGGAGACGGAAACGCCTGCAGTCTTTTGCGATGAGCGCCTGCACATCGACCTGGAAGCGCGGCGCGTCACGGTGGCGGGGAAGCCAATCCGTCTCACGGCCACCGAATTTCAACTATTGGCCTATCTGGTGGCGAATGCAGGTCGCGTCCTGACCTTCCGCCAAATTCTGGAAAATGTCTGGGGTTGGGAATATCAGGATGATACACAGTTTGCACGGCTCTACACATGGCGGCTGCGTCAAAAGCTGGAACAGGATCCCAAAAATCCCAACTACATCCTGACTGAGTATGGCGTTGGTTATCGCTTCGAAAAACCGGTGCGTGCGAACTGACTACGCCCACCATGTTCCGGCTCTTTCGCTTCTTTGCCATCGCCAGCCTCTTTGTACTGGCGATGGGCGCGCTCGCCTTGAGCATCCTCTATCGACAAAGCGCTGTGCAAGACTTGCTGCGCGCCGAGCAAGATAAGAACGTCGCCCTTACACGTTCCTTTGCCAATACTCTGTGGCCTGAATTCTCTGAACTACTGGGCGACTCTGCTACGCTCAGCAGCGACGATCTGCGCAATAGCCCGGCCGTGGCGGCGCTGGACGCTGCCCTGCGTCAGCAGATGACCAATCTCGGCATTGTCAGAGTGAAGATCTATGACCTGGCGGGGCGTACGCTCTATTCATCACAACTGGGGCAGATCGGTGAAAACCAGGCGCAGAACGCCGGGGTGATGGCGGCTGCTCACGGTGAAATCGTCAACGAATTAACGCATCGCGACGAGTTCAACGCGCTCGACGGCGCCATCGAGAACCGTGATGTGCTGGCAAGCTATCTGCCTCTGCGCCGCAGTGCGGATGCTGAGGTGGAAGCCGTCTTCGAACTCTACAGCGACGTAACCGCCTTGCTCGATGACATCGACCGCGTACAATGGCGCATTTCGGCCAGCGTGGTTGTGATTCTGGGGATATTGTACGCAGCGCTGCTTTCGGTTGTACTCTACGGGCAGCGCATCATCCGCCAACAATATACAGAGCGGACGCGCGCCGAACTCGCCCTGCGTCGCCAGAACGATTACCTGTCGATCCTCTATGCTACGGCGCTACGTGTGCTTGACCGTCGCGAACTGGATGTCACCCTGCATGAAATCCTGACGCAAACATCCCAGATCGTACAGGCGGATCATGGCGTGATCGTCCTCGCCCGCGACGATGTGCGGCTGGATGTGGTGGCTGGCATCGGCGCCTTTGCCGCACATTGCGGTCAACGCATTGCCCTGGCGTCGTCGATCACCGAAACATCTTTTGCCTCCGACAAACTGCGAGTGTACGACTGGGACGTGATCGACGCATGTGATTGGGGTGCAGCGCTCCCTCCCGATTTGGCGGCGTTGATCGCCATCCCGCTGCGCTCCCGACGGCGCGTCTCCGGGTTGTTTCTACTCTTTGCAACTGCACCTGACGCGCTGCCTTCGCCAGAAGAGACCGACCTCTTGGCGGGTTATGTCCAGATGGCGTCGCTCGCAGTCGACAATGCCAGTCTCTATCAGAATCTGCAGGCCGAACTGGAGGAGCGTAAACGCACCGAAGCAACGCTGGCGGCCAGCGAGGAACGGATGCGCGCCCTGGTGCAATCAATGCGCGACGTCGTCTTCACAGTGGATCTGTCTGGCCGGTACACGGGCTTTTATGGACGGGCTATCGAGGAATATGGGCTGCTCTCCGGCTCTGCAGTGGGCAAAACCCCCGCCGAGGTGTTTGCCCCTGCAACCGCTCAACTCCATACCGACGCCATTGCACGGGCGCTTGCCAACGAGAATGTCGTCTTTGACTGGGAGATTGCCACCTCTGACGCGGGCAAAGTCTTTCTACAAACCTCGCTGTCACCCGTCATCAACCGCACCGGTGCGTTGAGTGGCGTGGTTGGCGTGGGGCGCGATTATTCTGAACTGAAGCGCCTGGAACAAATGAAGACGGAGTTCGTGGCCAATGTAAGCCATGAACTCCGTACGCCGCTCGCCTCCATTCTGGGCTACACCGAGATCGTGCTGCAAGGACGTCCTGGCCCATTGAACGAACTGCAGCAGGAGTTTCTACAGACGATTCTGGAGAGTGGCAAGCGGCTCAAGCGCCTCGTCGATGATTTGCTGGATGTCTCCAAGATCGAGGTGGGCAAATTTCGCATGCAGTTCGACAAAACCAACCTGACGGTCTGTCTCCAACGCGCGCTGGAGACAATCGAACCAGTAGCGGCGCGTAGCGACGTCGAGCTTACAACGCTGCTCCCGACAACCCTGCCTACGATCATGGCGGACGCTCAGCGCATTGGTCAGGTGCTGGATAACCTGCTCAGCAACGCCGTCAAGTATAGCGGCAGTGGTGGCAGCGTCACTGTGAGCGCGGCGGCAATGGAAGGGGGCGTGAGCATCACGGTCACCGACTCAGGCATCGGCATTGCGGCTGAGGAGATTCCCCAACTCTTCACACGTTTCTATCGCGCCGCCAACGTTGCCGTCAGCCAGCGCACAGGCACCGGACTGGGACTTTACATCACCAAAGCGATCATCGATGGTCATGGCGGCCATATCGAGGTCGAGAGTCAATCTGGGCGCGGCTCGCTCTTCCGCGTCTGGCTGCCGGCCGGCGGCGATAGCACAGTGCAACCTGTGACAGCGTAAGCTCCCAATTGCGATTGCCACGAGCTGGCGACAGGCGCAATCCACATCTATCTTTCCCGCTTTACAGATTGATGCTGAAGCCCGATGTTGGAATTTGGGGTGAAGAGCGCCTGTCCATACTTTGCCTGACCAAATGACGCGATCAATTCCTGGGCAGGTGCGGACGTGATCCAATCTGCAAATTGATTAGCAACAACAATATTTGTATTCCTGCATTTTTGCGGATTGACCACAATGACGCTGTAAGGATTGAAGAGTGCGGGGTCGTCTTCCACCATGACCTCCAGATCCATGCCCTCCAATGTGCGCGCCAGGTAAGTGGCACGATCGCTTAGGGTGTACGCGTCCTGTTCATCCGCCATCGTTAACACTGCCCCCATACCCTGACCGGCGGCAATGTACCAATCCCCTGTTGGTGTGATGCTGGCCGCTTTCCACACAGCTTTTTCTTTGTCATGCGTGCCCGATTCATCACCACGCGAGATGAAGGGCGCCTGCGCCGCTGCGATCATCGTCAATGCAGCAGCGGCATCTGTCATGCCCCGGACGCCTGCCGGATCGCCGGGCGGACCGAGAATTACAAAGTCTGTATACATCACGTCTTCACGCCGGACGCCGTAGTCATTCGCCATAAACGAATCCTCACGGGAGCGTGCGTGAACCAGCACTACATCGGCATTGCAGTCCTTGCCAAGCTGCAGCGCCTGGCCGGTGCCGACCGCCACGACATCGACATCGGCATTGGCCTGTCGTTCGAAGTCAGGCAGGATCGCGTCGAGCAGCCCCGAGTCCTGCGTGCTGGTGGTCGTCGCCAGTATCAGCCGACCGGGCGGCGTGGCGCGGTCTGGCATCGGCTGACATGCCGCCAGGGTTGCCAGCAGCCATAGAAGCAGCCACAGCCTTATCACACGGCTGCTCCGACCGTCTTGCATTGTCAGCCGACCGTGCGCAATTCTTGCCCCTTGCAACTTACCCCTCCTCAATTCAATAGACCATCTCCCCACGCACAAACGCTCCGGTGCGCGGGTCGGCGGGCGACTCGAAAAAACTATGGGTGTCGGCGACCTCGATCTTGCGACCGTCAAGCAAAAAAAGCACACGGTGCGCCAGTCGCCGCGCCTGATGGATGTTGTGCGTCACCAGCACAATCGTCGTGCCGTGATCGCGATTGAGTCGCGCCACGATCTGCTCGATCAACCCGACGTTGTACGGGTCAAGGTTGGCGGTTGGCTCGTCAAGCAGCAACGCATCGGGACGCAGCACCATCGCCCGCGCCAGCGCCACACGCTGCGCCTCGCCGCCGGAGAGTGTGCGCGCCGGCTGGTGCGCACGCTCCGCCAGCCCGACCTCTGCCAGCGTGGTGCGAATCGCTGCCGCACAGTCGCGTTGCCCACGCAGGCGCAGTCCGTAGGCGACATTCGCTTCTACGCTGCGTCTGAGCAACATCGGGCGCTGAAAAACGGTCGTCACACGGCGGCGCATCGCCAACGTGGCGGTGCAGGCGGCGGAAAACACCAGATCATCGAAGCGAACTTCGCCTGTCGTCGGCGGTTGCAGGAAATTCAACAACCGTAACAGTGTGCTCTTGCCCGCCCCGCTTGGCCCGACCACGGCCAGCGCCTCGCCGCGCTGCACATCCAGGGCATCAACCGCCAGCACCGTGCGCCCGCCGTAATGCACCGTGACATCACGCAATGAATACAGTGTGTTCATTCGTCGAACGATCGTCCTTGCAGATGCAGCATGATGACGTTAGCGATAAAGGCGATGCACAGCAAGATCACGCCGAGCGCCAGCGCCAGTCCGAAATTGCCCTTGTTGGTTTCCAACACGATGGCGGTCGTCAGTACACGCGTCTGGCCGGCGATGTTGCCGCCAACCAGCATTACTGCGCCTACCTCCGAGATAATGCCGCCAAAGCCGGCCACCACCGCCGCGATCACGCCGACGCGCGCTTCGTTCAGGGTCGCCCACGTGGTCTGCCAGCGCGATGCGCCCAGCGCCTGCACCTGCAGCCGCAGCGCCGGGTCGACGCCCTGCACCGCCGCCATCGTGAAGCCTGTCACCAGTGGGAAGGCGATGATCACCTGCGCCAGAATCATCGCCTCCGGCGTAAAGAGTTTGGGCAGCCACGGTAGCCCCAGGCTGCCCAATACACCCGACCGCGAGAGCAACAAGTAGACAAAGAGGCCGATCACGACCGGCGGGAAGGCCATGCCGGTGTAAACCAGCGCCACCGACAGCCGCCGCCCGCGAAAGCGCGTCAGCCCTAACAGCGCCCCAAAGGGGAGGCCGATCAGCGTGCTGATTGCCAACGCGATCCCGGAGACGCGCAGAGAAAGTAATACGATCTCAAGCAGCTGACTATCGCCGCCGCTAATGAGGGTTAAGGCTTCATGGAAGCCGCCGATCAACTCTTGGATAGGCTTATCCCTCTGTTCGAAAGTCGGGCGGACAGCGTTCAGAGTTCCGCCACGACGCGTCCCATCGGCTGCGTGTTGTAGCCGCCCAGTGCTGTGACTCGCTCACAGAACGCCAGATCGCGACGCCGCAACAAGGCTAACAGCGGCGCCAACAACGCACTCTCGAAATGTTCCACCGGAATCACCAGGTCAAAGCGTTCTTCGATAATCGGGATAAAGTCAAGCTGGAGCGCCCGTGCTGCGGCCTGGATGCCCAGGCCGCAGTCGGCCGCGCCCTGCGCCACGGCCGTAGCCACAGCCAGATGGGTCGTTTCCTCACGCGTGTAGCCGCGCACCTGCGTCGGTTCGATCCCCAGTTTGTGCAGGTGATAGTCGAGCAGGAGACGCGTACCGGCGCCGCATTGCCGATTGACAAAGGTCACATCATCGCGCGACAGGTCCGTCAGCCCACCGATCTGCTTGGGGTTGCCTCGCGCCACCAGAATGCCCTGGATGCGTGCGACGAAACCGAGGATAATGACGCGCAGGCCCTGCGGCGCCAGCAATCTACGCACTGGCCCGATGTTGAAATCACCGGTCTCTTCGTCGAGCAGGTGGCTGCCAGCCAGATGCGCTTCGTGCTGCACCAGCGCCATCAGGCCTGGCAGGCTGCCGACATTGGTGGCTGCCAGCCTCCATTCGGGATGTTCAGCGTGCAGCCAGTCGCTCAACAGCGTCAACGAGAGGTCGTGGCTGCCGCTCATGCGAATGGTGCGGTGGCCGTTGCGTCCTGCAGGCAGAGCGGCAGGCGACGGCGCGAGTTGCGCTTCCATCTCTAACCCAACGCGCACGGTCACGCCATCGATGCCTGCGTAGAGAGCCGGTTGCGCCGTGACCAATGTGGCGTTGCATCGCATTGCCTGGGCAGCCAACAGCAGCGCATGCGCCTTCTGCACGCTGCCGGCGCTCACCTGCCCACCGATCTGTCCCAGACAGCGCGCCGCCTCGTCGTCAAATTCCACCACGACCAGGGGCAACAAGAATTGATCGAGCGCGCGGCGATTGCGCACCGGGTTGTGCGAGGAGCGTGCGGCCACCTCCAGCATCGCCACCGTCAAAGACGAGACCGCAATCTCGCCCGGCCGATAGTGCTCGAACGCGCCCTGCACCTGACGCAGGCGAGTTCGGATGAGAAGCAAACAGTAACTCGTATCGAGCAGGAGTTTCACCTGTACGGATGACGCCATCAGCCCACCTCTCCAGGATCGGGTGCGACTGGCTCGCCGCCAAAGTCGTCAGTGAAGAGATCGAGGCTGGCGAACATTGTCTCCCAGGGCGCGTACTGAGGTAACAGCACCACCGCATTGCCGACGCGCTGAATGTACACCCACTCTCCCTCGAAGCGAAAGTTCTTGGGCAAACGCACGGCCTGGCTTTGTCCGTTAGGGAAAAGACGAGCAGTCTGCATGGTTCCCCCGAGAAAATATATATCTATAATATAGATCAAGGTGTGACCTGTGCAAAATCGCCCGGGGGAACAGCTACGTTTACGCCGGTCGGTCAGCAAGTCAGCACAGCCTTCGATTGAAATCGAGGCTGAAAGCTGAAGTCGGCTCAAGCCGACTGGACGCCGCCGTGCCAGTTCACTTGAGTGGATTTGAGCTATCAGCCGGTGAATTGATTCAGTGCTTCTGTTGCAAGCGATTGCACCAGCCAATCATTTGCAGTAAACTACTGCAGGCGATTTACGCGGCGCACAATTTCGGCCTGCATAGCCGAAGCACCAGGCGCCATCCCGACTCGGAAGAACCCGAAGTTCTCATAGAAAGGATTACCCGATGAAGAAGACTACACCCCTCCTGCTCCTTCTCGTTTTCGGTCTGTTGGCAGGCGTCTTTGGCGGCTGTGCGGCGCAAGATGGCAGCCTGATGCCAGCCGTCGTCGTTACGGCCACGCCAACGGCGCGACCGGAGGGCGTCAAGACGGTGTTGCGCGTTGGCACTGGCGACAGCGGCGAAGGTCTGACGCCACATTTCAAGATCATCGAGATGTTTGAGGCCGCCAACCCCGACATCCAGGTGCAACTGGAGCCGGTCGGCAGCGGCGACTATTATGCGCGCATTCTGACCCAAATTGCGGCCGGCGATCCGCCGGATCTGCTACAGATCGGCGACGATGCAGTGCCGATGTTCGTGGACAAAGGCGCCTTTCTCCCGCTAGATGACTTCATCACCAGCGAACAATACCCGCTCGACGCCAGCATTTACCTGCCCGGCGTCATGGAACCCGGCAAGTGGAACGGCGTCCAATATCTGCTGCCCAAAGACTTCTCGCCGCTGGCAATCTACTACAACAAGAAACTCTTCGACGCTGCCGGCGCACCCTATCCCCAGGAAGGCTGGACGTGGGACGATCTACTGGCAACGGCGCAGCAGTTGACCCTGACCGACGCCAGCGGCAACGTGACGCAATGGGGCATCCAGTTGCCTGGGCCGTGGACGACCGGCTTCGAATACTGGGTGGCGGCGGCGGGCGGCCGCCTGGTCAGCGAGGACGGCGCCAGCTTTGTCGGATACATGGATTCACCTGAGGTGCAGCGCGCGGTGCAGTTTTACGCCGATCTGTACCACAAGTACAAGGTGGCGCCGCCGCCCGCCGATATGAATGCATTCGGCGGCGGCAACAGCGAGTTCGACAGCGGTAAAGCAGCGATGCGTCTCTTTGGACGCTGGCCGCAAGCCGGAATGAAGCAGAATCCGAACATCGACCTGGGCGTTGCACCGCTGCCAGCCGGCGCGCAGCGCGCGGGCGTGCTCTTCTGGGGCGGCTTTGGCATTTCGTCGCTCAGCGAAAACCCGGAGGCGGCCTGGCGCTTCCTGCGCTTCTACACTGGGGCCGAGGGCGCCGCAATCTGGAAAGACTGGGCGTTGCCCACCGTGAAGAGTGTGGCCGACAGTTCCGGGCTGTCAAGCGACCCCATCGAGGGCGTCTGGCTCAATGAGCTGAATCATCTGACGCCCCGCGCGTATGTCTTCACGCCTTACTGGGGGCAGACGGCCGACCCGGCGCTGCGCCGCGTGCTGGAAAGTGTGATCCTCGATCCCAACGCCAATGTGGCGGAATTGCTGACGACCGCTGCGCAGGAAGCGCAGGCGGCGTTGGCTGACGTGAAACAGTAACCGTACAACCGTAACCGCTCCGGAACCTTCCGCCTTCCAGTCAGCCGTGTGCTCTCTGGAAGGCGGCGTCATCCTCATGGCCGACAGTCAATCATCCCGCCACCTGATGCGCAAATCCAGCAGCCGGCTGGCGCGCCGCGAAACGCTTACCTTCTACCTGTTAATCTCGCCATGGCTGCTTGGCCTGTTGCTCTTTGTGCTGGGGCCGGTCGCCGCGTCCCTGGGGTTCAGTTTCACGCGCTGGGATATGCTCACGCCGCCGGAGCCGATCGGGCTGCGCAACTACATGCGGATGATCGAGGATCGGCTTTTCTGGCAGTCGCTGCGCGTGACGATGTATTACACGCTGATGTACGTTCCCTCTGAGCTGATCGGCGGGCTGTTGCTGGCGCTGCTAATGAACCAGGTCGGCGTGCGCGGCATCCGCGCCATCCGCACGATCTACTACATGCCGTCGGTGCTGTCGGGCGTGGCGTTCGTCGTGGTGTGGATGTGGCTTTTCCATCCAGAGGCGGGGCTGATCAACGGTGCGCTGGCAACCTTCGGCATCCGCGGCCCGCGCTGGCTGGCCGACCCCAACACGGCGCTGACGGCGCTCTGGTTGATGAGCCTGTGGGGGCTGGGGCGCACAGCGGTGATCTATCTCGCCGGGCTGCGCGGCATCCCGCGTGAACTCTACGAGGCGGCGGCAATGGATGGCGCAGACGCCGTGCGCGCCTTCCGCCACGTCACGCTGCCGATGTTGACGCCGACGATCTTCTTCAAC
>DGFH01000215.1:4025-4386 GCA_002391565.1 Anaerolineales bacterium UBA3905 | reverse complement strand
GGTTCATGTGGCCGATCACGATCACAATCGCCTGCCCCAGCGCCACCATCACGTAGAGCGACGCTGTGCGCGACATGTTGAAGAGATTGAAGGGCGTAAGAAAACTGGAATTGCTGAATGAAAAGAGGACAAACAAGATCAGCGTGGCGATCACGACGCTGGCGTCGCTGCGCCGAAAGATGCTGCGCAGTGCATTGCCAACGCTGCCCATCTGGTCGGTCTGGCGTGCCCTCTCCGCTGCCTTGCTCTGCGTCATCGTCACACTCCCATTTGCTTACTGACCGCTAGGTTAACCGTTTATCTTCCCGGAAGCTTTGGAGCTTCCGGGAAGATTGCGAGCAATATCACGTGACAACCTAGA
>DGFH01000215.1:3067-3844 GCA_002391565.1 Anaerolineales bacterium UBA3905 | reverse complement strand
AGCAATATCACGTGACAACCTAGAAATCGCTAAGAGGCTGTTTGAATATCACCAGCTTCGACGCCAAGGCGCAGAGATCCGCAGAGAAAAGACGACAAGCAATGCAGCCGTTTCTCTGCGTCTTCTTTGCGACCTGGCGGCTCTGCGTCAAAAACAGGAATTTCCAAACGGCCCTCAGAAATCCGCTGCTTCGCCCCTCGCACCTCGCACCTCAATCCAGCAAATCCGAACTACTCCCCGGCTCCTGGGGTGGACGGTAGACGCCGCCCTCCACCACCGCCGGAAAGCGGAAGTAGTCGCGCAGATGCGGGATGTACTCCAGGAAGATCGTTTCGTGCCCCAGCGCCACCCGGTTGAAGAGCACCAGGTGCTGGTGAATCTGTCCCATGTCGCCCACATGCGGCACCACGGGCAGGTTGAAGTGCCGGGCGAGCAGGCTGACGGTGATGAATTCGCTGATGCCGCCGACCCGCGTGCAGTCGACCTGGATGAAGTGGGCGGCGCCAGCCTGCATATAGTTCTTGAAGAGCACCCGGTGCGGGATGTGCTCGCCAGCCGCCACCTTGATGGGCGCAATCGCCCGCGCCAGCGTCTGATGCGCCAGCACGTCGTCGGGGTGGGTCGGCTCCTCGATCCAGTAGGGCTGCATGGCGGTCAGCTCCAGACAGGTGCGCAGCGCCACCGGCAGCGTCCACTGCTGGTTGGCGTCGAGCATGATCTGCACATCAGGCCCGGCGGCCTCGCGCACGATCCTGGCGCGGCGAATGTCGCGCGCCG
>DGFH01000215.1:2598-2856 GCA_002391565.1 Anaerolineales bacterium UBA3905 | reverse complement strand
CGCACGATCCTGGCGCGGCGAATGTCGCGCGCCGTGTCGGGCGAACCAACCTTGAGCTTCATCGCCAGGAAACCCGCGTCCACGGCGCGGCGCGCATTCGCGCGCACCTGCTCATCGCTGTAGTGGAACCAGCCGATGGAGGTGTCGTAGCCCGGATAACCCTGCGTCAGCACCGGCTCGCGTTCGTGGCGGTGGATCGCCTCCTGCTGCAGCAAGCGGATCACATCTTCAGGGCGCAGCACATCTTCCAGGTAGCTC
>DGFH01000215.1:1808-2449 GCA_002391565.1 Anaerolineales bacterium UBA3905 | reverse complement strand
CACATCTTCAGGGCGCAGCACATCTTCCAGGTAGCTCAGGTCGAGCAGCGCCACGATCGCCTCCGGCGACAGGTCGACGAGCAGCTTCCAGAGCGGCGCGCCGCGCGCCTTGGCCCACAGATCGAAGCAGGCGTTGGTGATCGAGGCCAGCGCCAGATGCACGACGCCTTTGTGGGGCCCCAGCCAGCGCAGCTGCGGATGGTCGGCGATCTGGCGGAAGGTCTGGCCAAAGCTCGCCATCAGCTCCTCGATCTCGCGCCCGACCAGCGGCTGCGCCAGCGCCTGGATCGCATCACAGACCATCTCGGTGCCGGCGCCCAGCGTCAGCGCCAGCCCGACGCCCTGCAGCCCCGCATCCGTGTGCAGCAAGGTGACCGCATACGCGTACTGCGGGTTGGAATGGATCGCATCGACGCCCTCGCCCGGCTTCAACTGAAACCGGGCATCTCGTGGACTCACCGCCGTAATCACAACCGATTTCACACAGCCTCCCAATCTCCAATCTCCAATCTCTCAATCTCCGATCCACACGGAGATTGGCGATTAGAGACTGGAGATTCGCTTCACTTTGTCCCCAACCGCCGATATCCCAATTCCGCCCCGCCGCTTACCGGCAGCGTCACGCCCGTAATGAAGCGCGC
>DGFH01000215.1:0-1737 GCA_002391565.1 Anaerolineales bacterium UBA3905 | reverse complement strand
CCGCCGCTTACCGGCAGCGTCACGCCCGTAATGAAGCGCGCCCGCTCCGAGAGCAGGAAGACCGCCACATCCGCCACCACATCGCCTTCGGGGCAGAAGCCGAGCACGTGGATGTGGTTTAGAAAATCTTCCGTGGCGGTGGGGTCGGGCTGATCCCGCACCCACTGGCGCAGCAGCGGCGTCCACACAGCCGCCGGGCTGAGCGCATTCACACGAATGCCAAAGGGCGCGTAGTCGAGCGCCATCGCCTTAGTCAGGGCGATCAGCGCGCCTTTGGTCGCCACGTAGGCGGCGTGATTCTCCTGCCCCAGTTCACCGACCATGCTAGCCGTGCTCAGGATGCAGCCACGGCTGGCTTTGAGTGCGTCGATGCCGTGCAACGTCGTGTGGTAGATGCTTTTCACGTTGATGGCAAAGAGTTGATCCCACTGCGCGCCGGTTGTTTCGTGGAGCGGCTTGGAGGGGCCGCTGATCGCGGCGTTGTTGTGGATGGCGTCGAGCCGTCCATACTGCGCCAGGGTCTGTGCGATCGCCGCCTGGACAGAGGACGAGGAAGCCACGTCACACTGCACCGCCAGCCCGGCGCCGCCCAGGTCAGCGCGTAGCGTTGCCTGCGCTGCCTCCAGGTTGATGTCCGCAATCACGACGATAGCTCCGGCGCGTGCATAGGCGATGGCGCATTCGCGCCCGATGCCCTGAGCGCCGCCGGTCAAGAAGATCACTTTGTCTGCGAGTTCACCCTGCATGTTCACCTGCCACAATCTCAGCAATCTGAACGGTCATCTTGTGCAGCGCGTCATCGATCGACAAGGCGCCGATCATGGCGGCCTGCACGGTCTTCCAGAGCACCTCTTCCACCAGCGGGTAGCGACCAAACTTGGGCGGGATCACCACGCCCGTGATTGCGTCTGCCAGCGTCTGCCAGCGTTGTTGTTCCGTGGGGGCGGCTTCCTGTTGCACGATCTGCATGACGGAAGCGCGCACCGGCACAGCGCCTTGCCGCGCCTCGACAAGCTGCTGCTCCGGCGCAGTGAGGAAGCGCAGCAACGCCAGCGCATCGGCGCTCTCCGCCCCGCGCTGCGTGAGCGCAAAGGTGTGGCTGCCGCCGTAGACCAGCGACTTGCCCGACGGCCCGACCGGATAGCGCGCCAGGGCGAAGCGGTCGCGCACCGGCGAATCTGCCGCGCAGTAGTCGGCGTAATAGCCGGGCCAGTCCCCCACCAGGGCGGCGCGACCGGCGCGGAAAGCATCGTGCACCTTGTCGTAGTGCCAGTTCACAATCTCCGGCGGGACCAGCCCTTCGGCATAGCAGGTGCGCAGGAATTGCAGCGCCCAGCGCCCGCCTGCGTTCTCAATCTGCGGCGTCAGGTCGGGCGGGAACAACTCGGCGCCCGCCATCTCCACCAGCTCGTAGAAGGTGCCGAACAGACCAGACTCCATGCCCGGAAAGACGAAAGCATAGCACGCCGGCGGCTGGTTGATGCGCCGCATCAGGTCGAGCAGCTCGTCCCACGTGGCGGGGATGTGCGTCACCAGATCGGCGCGGTAGTGGAGCAGGCGCACGTCCACGTTACGCGGGAGGCTGTACAACCTGTCGCCGATGCTTGCCAGCTTCAGCAGCGCGGGCGTGAAGTCGGCCAGGTCGGCAGGCGTGAGCAGATCGTCCAGCGGCGCCAACAATGCTTGCTGCGCGGGGGCGTACTTGGTGTGCGTGGACACCAGGTCGCACGCAGCGGC
>DGFH01000245.1 GCA_002391565.1 Anaerolineales bacterium UBA3905 | reverse complement strand
ACTCGCGGAGCTTCTCGAAGGTGAGGAGGTGTTCTTCCAACTTGACCAGATAGGCAGCGACAAAGGGGGCGCGCGGCGCCGGAGTAGGGCCAGGCCAGACGCGATTGGTGGGTCGTTCGGGGAAATGCTCCCAGTCCAGGTCGCCGAGCAAGGCAAGGTGCTTCATCGCCTCTGGACAATCCCGCACGGGCTTGGGCAGCGCATCGACAGGCAAGCGCGCCAGTTGAGAAAGGGGCGGGCGGGACAACGGAACCATCGCTGGCTGCGCACCCAACAAGCGGTCACGTAGCGCAACCATCCAGTGAGAGAGTGTGGTAAAATGAAGCATGATGGTCTCCTCTCTGGCGGGGGATGGTTTGAACACTAAAATCTTACCAGAGAGAGACCATCGTTTGTCAGTTGAAGTTGCGGCGGCGATGACCTGACAGTGTGTCCTGCAACTTCCATGCACGATTCGCCTGTGAATTTGTCGATGCCCCACGCTCCGGCACAAATCTTATGTTTTGTGCCAGGTGCACTGAAGATAGGCTTGTCGCCCACGCAGACCCGTGCCACAAACCGGCACAAATCTTATGTTTTGTCCAAAGCTCCTCTTATGCAATTGTCATTTCTAGATGGTTTCGTCAGGCATGCTGATGTCTGACGCAGGAAGTCGTCAGTTCGGCTTCAGGCAGCGGAGGCTGCTGCAGAGTAGACTGGAGGCGCAACGCGATTGTAGAGATCCAATACACAGGGAGGCAAGATTCATGGTTGCCATTCGGTCGCCGCCCGAACCGGCTGTCAATGACGATGCAGGCGCCTGCTGAATCAGGTCAGCAGATGACGGCATGTTGCGCCAAGACGCTTTCTCATGACAAGCTCAACCTCTGCTTGCGGAAAGGAAAGTCCATGCCGGTTTACCAGCTCACATCTCATGCTCTGAAACGGATGTCACAACGGAATGTTGACTTGCTGATGTGGTTGTGCGCCACGCAGGATGCGCACTGGCATGAGGATGACAAACGAGTCCAGATCGTTGTTCGCAACTGGCGCCCGCCCGGTGGTCAGGGCAAAGCTTGTGACCTGATTGTGATCTTGAATCATCAACAGACAACGTGCATCACCGTGATTCGTGATTATCGCAGGCGCTCGCGTCGTCTTCACTGAGCCGGCGGAGCGATGCCAGCGTGGGGAGGTGGCGCCAGCCGCCTCCCCACGCTGCTTGATGCGCCACCGCTCCGTCGGTGACCAGCGCTCCTGTTAGCGTTTCCTTGCGGGATGGAGAGCCAGGGGCCGAGACAGCAGCGCCATCTTGTGGCGACGTCGGTGCACTCTCCCCATGTTCACTGTTGCTGCCTCCTGCTTTTGCCTGCCGCTAGCCACGTCGGGCATAATCCACTCATGCGACACTTCACCTTGCCCACGGCGGCGCGCATTGCTGCCATTGAGACCGACAACTACCGCACCAGAACCTTCATCCTCGACGCGCAGGTGGACGCAGCACCCGGTCAATTTGTCATGGCCTGGCTGCCGCGCTTCGATGAGAAACCCTTTTCCCTGGTCAACGCCGACCCGGTGACGCTGATGATCACAGCAGTGGGGCCATTTACACGCCTGGTGCATGAACTGGCGGTTGGTGATCAGTTGTGGCTGCGGGGGCCACTGGGTCATGGCTTCGCCGTTCCAACCACGCACCGACGGCTGGCGCTGGTTGGCGGCGGTTACGGCGTGGCGCCGCTGCTGTGGCTGGCGCAGCAACAACTGGCGCGCGGCGCACACATCACGGCGATCCTGGGTGCGCGCACAGCCGCCGATCTGCTCTACGTCGAACGCTTTGCCCGCCTGGCGGCAGCGACGCACAGCGGCGCACTGGCTGTGCAACTTACCACCGAGGATGGCAGCGCTGGCGCCACCGGCCGCGTGACCGACGCGCTGACGCCCCTGCTGACGCAAGGTGAGATCGATAGCATCTACGCCTGTGGACCGCACGGCATGTTGACCGCCCTGGAGAACCTGGCGCAACAGGCCGGCCTTCCCTGCCAGGCGAGTTGGGAAGCCTACATGCGCTGCGCCATTGGCATCTGTGGCGCCTGTGAACATGCGGGACAGGTGCTCTGTCTGGATGGCCCCGTACTGATTCATTGAGGTTCGCTTCACACCGTATGGCTGCTAATTTCTACCAACAACTCCAGGCGTTGCTCGACGAAGGGCTGACCGTTGCCGTCGCCACCATTGTCAACGTCAAAGGCTCCACCCCGCGCGAAGTCGGCGCCAAGATGATCATCCACCCTTACGGACAGCACATCGGCACCGTAGGTGGTGGCTGTGGCGAGGCGGACGTGATTCGCGCCGGGCTGGATGTGCTCACCGACGGTCAGCCGCGCACCGTACGCATCGACCTGACCGAGCCAATCGCCATGCAAAGCACCGGCGTCTGCGGCGGCATCCTCGACGTCTTCATCGAGCGCTGGGCGCCTGACGCAGAGACCATGGAGTCGCATTGATGCGCGCCGTGTTGACGGCCCTGACAACGGCGGCGGCGCAGCGCGAGGCAGTTGCGCTGATCACGGTGATGTCCGCTGAAGGCGAATTTGCAGACGCACGCAGGCGCCATCTGGTCGTATGGCCGGATGCGCGCCCGCCGGTCGGCGACCTGACGATCGGCGCGTTGCAGCCGCAACTGTTGGCTGCCGCCCGTCAGGCGATCAACCAACGCCGCCATACGCAACTCCACTACCAGACGGAGCAAGGCGCGCTGACGCTCTTCGTCGAAGTGCAGCCGCAGCCGTACCACCTGATCATCGCCGGCGCCGGACATGTGGCCGTGCCGCTGGCCACGATGGCCGCACTTTGCGATTTCACAGTCACCGTGCTGGACGATCGCCCCCAATACGCCAATCGGCAACGCTTCCCCACCGCCCATCGCGTCATCGCCGGCCCCTTCCGGGAAGAGTTGTGCAAGTTGCGCGGCAATCGCCCAACTTTCGACGCACAGACCTGCCTGGTGCTCGTCACGCGCGGCCATCAGTATGATGTCGAGCTGCTGTTAGAAGTGCTCGATGATCCGCTGGCTTATCTCGGCATGATCGGCAGCCGCCGTCGCATCCGCGCCGTCTACGAGCTGCTGGAGCAGGAACGCGGCATCCCTCGCCACAAGTTTGACCGTGTCCATGCACCCATCGGTCTGAACATCGGCGCACAGACGCCCGCCGAGATCGCCGTCGCCATCCTGGCGGAGATCATCAACACCGTACGCGGCGGAGCGATTGCATGAGCATTCTGCTGGAGATCATCGCTACTTCCGCCGCTGATTGCGCCGTGATCGAAGAGGCTGGCGCCGATCGCATTGAGCTGTGCAGCGCGCTGGCGCTGGGTGGATTGACGCCATCGGCGGCGCTGGTGCAGCGGGCGCGGGGGATGACGCACTTGCCGATCATGATGATGTTGCGCCCGCGCGAGGGCGGCTTCTGCTATTCAGCGGAGGAGTTCCGGCAGATGGCGCTCGACCTCAAGTTTGGGCTGGCGGCTGGGGTCGATGGCTTTGTCTTTGGTTGTCTCAACGCCGATGGCACGGTGGATGCACGTCGCACGGCGCATCTCGTCAA
>DGFH01000253.1 GCA_002391565.1 Anaerolineales bacterium UBA3905 | reverse complement strand
AGATGTGTATAAGAGACAGTTCTTAGCGTTGTCCCAGGCGCCACCGGCATTGGCCATGTAAACGGCCAGCAACTGCCCGGAGACGATGAGCCCTGCCAGGAAGCCGCCCAATGCTTCGGCGCCAAAGAGCAGCCCCACCAGAATAGGCGGAACGATCGCCAGGATGGCTAGCGTGAGCAACTCATTTTGCGCAGCGGCAGTCGAGATCGTCACGCACTGGCGATAATCGGGCGGAACCTTGCCTTCGAGCACCCCCAGGCGGAACTGACGGCGCACCTCGTTCACCATGAGACGCGCTGCGCGGTTGACAGCGTTGATCGCCAGACCGGAGAACATCCAGGGCAATGCGGCGCCCAGCAACATACCCACAAAGACCTGCGGCATTGAGATGCGAATGCCGGTGTCCACAAAGGTTTGTAGGAAGGGAAGCGCCTGACCTGCTGTTGTCGCGGCGGCATTGGCGGCCAACTGAACTTTGGTGACATCGGTCAGGAACGAGCCGAAGAGTGAAACAGCCGCAATGACGGCAGAGCCGATCGCGATCCCCTTCGTGATTGCCTTCGTCGTATTGCCCACGGCGTCGAGATCCGCCATGATCTGGCGCGCCTTGTTATCGAGCCCCGCCATTTCCCCAATACCGTTGGCGTTATCGGAAATGGGGCCGAAGGAGTCCATCGACACGTTGTTGCCCGTGAGCGTCAGCATGCCAATGCCGGTCAGCGCCACACCGTAAAGGATGTAGGCGGTGGTCTCAGCCGCAGTGGCGCCCACGCCCGCAAAGATCAGGATCGAGGCGAAGATGGTGGCAGCGATAATCACCGTTGACCAGACGGCGCTCTCGTAACCCTGCACAATGCCGGAGAGAATGGTCGTCGCCGGGCCGCCGTTGGTGGAGCGCACAATGTCTTTCACCGGAGCGCCATGTGTGCCAGTGAAGTATTCCGTCACGCGGTCGATCAAAATTGCCAGGATGACGCCAACTGTAACGGCCAGCACCGGTCGCCACCAGCCCCCCGGCACATTTTGCAGATAGAGGAAGCCGATGCCGGCGAAGAGTACGACGGAGATCGCCGCCGAGGAGAGGAAGCCACGGAAGATTGCCGCCATCGCATCCCCAGAGCCTTCGCCTTTCGGTGCACGCACGAGATAAGTGCCCACGATTGAAGAGAGCACACCAATGCCGCGCACGACCAGAGGGAAGACGATCCATTCGTAGCGACCGGTGAGCGTCACTAGCGCAAGCCCCAGGATCAGCGCCGAGACGATAGTGACCTCATAGGACTCGAAGATGTCGGCTGCCATACCGGCGCAGTCGCCCACGTTGTCGCCCACCAGGTCGGCGATGACGGCGGCGTTGCGCGGGTCATCCTCTTCCAGGTTCTCTTCCACCTTGCCCACCAGGTCAGCGCCCACATCCGCCGCCTTGGTGTAGATGCCGCCGCCCACGCGCATGAAGAGCGCCAACAGCGTGCCGCCAAAGCCAAAGCCGAGCAGGGCGTCGGGTGAGGCCGGCCCCAGGAAAATGAAGATGATCGTGCCGCCAAACAGCCCTAATCCGTCCGTCAACATGCCAGTGATGGTGCCGGAGCGATAGGCGATGCGCAGTGCATCAGAAAAACTGGTGCGCGCCGCTGCTGCCGTGCGCACATTGCCTTCCACTGCCATGCGCATGCCGATCTGCCCGACGGTTAGTGAAAAGGTGGCGCCCATGATAAAAGCAAAGGCGCGCCACAAGCCGATGTAGAGCTTGACCTGATCTTCCGTTGCGCCCTTGTAGTGTTCCAGCGCTTCCGCTGACGGCGGTACGATGTAGACCGAGAAAAAGAGTGCGATGGTGAGGATGGCGATGAAGGGGAGAATCGAGCGAAGCTGGCGGTTGAGATAGGCGTTGGCGCCATCTTTGATCCAGCCCCAAATCTCCTGCATCTTGGCAGTGCCTTTGTCCTCGCGCAGAATTTGGCTGCGCAAGAGGAACGCATAGGCCAACCCCAAGATCGAGATACCCAGAACGATCCAGACAAAGATTTGCTCAAGCGGTGACAATTGCGACATATGAACGACAATTCCTTTCTAAAAAAGACGTCCTCCAAAATTTGATGACAGCATGCCGTTCGCACGGATCATGCCGAAACACGCAATTGGGCAGCGCAAACTGCGCTGACGAAAAGCCACATTCATGCGTCATAGAGGTTTTGCCATTGCCGGATCGCACTCCGGCGCCCGTCAATGGCTCGCTGTATGAGGTGGATGATCGCTGCAGGAGTCGCCGCTTACGACGCGCCTGTGACCCAGCGGTCGGCTGAGCGGGCGGCGTACACCAATAACAGTGGATTGCAGAGCAGTGGCCGAGGAGCGGGGGAGGGCTGCGGTCAGATGCGAGTCATGCCTGTGCATAATAACTCACTCCGACGATTGAATACCGTTTAGTCAATAGCGCTGTGAATGATGCTACGCCCGACAGTGTGATTTATACACTTTGGGCGCGCCACTTATTGTCGCGCTAACGCTGCTTTCGCACAAAATGGCGATGCCCTTGACTTTGGAGGCAGCGTCCTGTGCAATAAGAGGCTGTAATCATCGTTCGGATTGTGTGATTCCGCCGAAGTGTGAGCTTGTAACCGGTTGAGGGCCGGAGATTAGTGCAATCGCTCGTTCCCATGCATCACGCTCTGCGCCAAACTTTTCACCGCGCGCCTGGTGGTCCGATTTCCGAATGAACTCGGCCAGTTCCCTGTCTAGCGCCGCCCAGATCTCTTGTTGGACAGCAATCAGCGCTGCGCGTGCCGCCGGTTGTCGAGCATAGCTCAGCAAGGAGCGGAAATGCACCAGGCACAAACCGGCTGACGCCCGATAGTGCATCAGCACCTCATCCGACTTTGCCAGCGTCGAGAGTACGGTTTCACAGAGGTGAGTATCGATCTCTGCAGCGTTGGCGCACACCGGGCATCTCTGCTGTGGCGCCAGCGCCTGCACCAGCGGATCGTCAACGGGCCGGTGACGACCAAAGATTGCACACACCCGCTGCCAGAGCGACTGCCGGGCGGCAGGTGCATCGCGCACAATCTGCGCCGCCGCCTGCACGATATCTTTATACATGATGGCGGAACTCAACGCACCGCCTGGGCGGATCAGCAGCCAGGCATGACGATTGCAGAAGCCGCGCGCATCCGCCACCTGGCGGCGGATGCGCGGGTCATTGACGCTTTCCCACAACAGCGCGTCGATGTAACGTTCGGCCGCGCGCAATTGCAGTCGGCAAAACGCACAGCCTGGCGCGGCCATAGCCGCCACGATGTCGTCATAATAGGGAACATATCGGCCTGATGTGGGCATGGTGATGGGCTGTCGATCGCAAAATCAAGGTGAAAGGTTGACGGCTAACGGCTGACGAGTGGCGGTTCACAGTGACGCGTGACGGATGACGAGTGGGGCGTCCCGCACCCATCATCCGCCAGCTATATATGCGTTACATCTCGATGACTAACGGCAGCACCATAGGGCGCCGACCAATCTCGCGCGCCGCAAAGTTGCCGAGCGCATCCTTGATCTTGTTCTCTAGCACGGTGGTCGGCGCCTTCTTTTTGATAACTTTCGAGACAGCGTCTTGCGCCCGCCGAATCAAGTCTTCTTGCTCGCGCACATAGACAAAGCCACGACTGATAATCTCCGGCCCATAGATAATTTCACCATCGTACTCATCCACCGCCACGATACAGACGATAAAGCCTTCTTCGCTCAATTGTCTTCGGTCGCGCAGCACGACATTACCGATATCACCGACGCCCAGACCATCGACATACACGTGACCCGCTTCAATCTTTTCTCCGCGCCGCGCTTCGATCTTCTCTCCGCCAGAGAAATGACCGAACTCGACAGTGTCGCCATCTTCGAGAATGAAGATGCGTTCCGCTGGCAATCCCCATTGCTGCGCCAGGCGCGCATGCAACACCAGGTGACGATACTCGCCGTGCACAGGGATGAAATATTGGGGGCGCGTCAGGCTAAACATGCGCAGATAGTCTTCCTGCCCGCCATGTCCACTGACGTGAACGTTGCCCAGCTCATGATAGAGTACATTGGCGCCTTGCCGGAAGAGATTGTCCACCGTGCGATTGAACAACTCCTCATTGCCAGGGATCGGCGTGGCGCTGAGCACGACCGTGTCGCCCTCGCGCAACATCAACTGCCGATGGTCGCCCATGCTCATACGCACCATCGCGCTCGTCGGTTCGCCCTGGCTGCCCGTGGCAACAATGACAACCTGGTTTCCAGGCAACGATTCCATCTCGCCCGCTGTCAACAACTCCTCTTCCTTGATGTCCAGGTAGCCAAGTTTGATGGCGATGCGGACGTTGTTGACCATGCTGCGCCCAACCATGCCCACGCGACGCCCATGCCGCCGTGCTACGTTGATCACTTGCTGGACGCGGCCAAGATTGGAGGCGAAGGTTGCCAGCAATACGCGCCCCGGCGCTTCAGCCATGACGCTATCCAATGTTGCTTCGAGTGTAGCTTCACTGGCGGTGGTGCCTTTGCGTTCGGCATTGGTGCTGTCGGCCAGAAGCAGCAATACGCCTTCGTCGCCCCACTTGCGTAATTTGTCTTCCTCTGTTGGCCGACCATCGACCGGCGTAGGGTCAAAGCGATAGTCGCTGGTATGGATCACGCGCCCGGCAGGCGTCAGCACCGAGACGCCGACGCTATCTGGGAAGCTATGCGTCGTGTGGAAGAACTCCACTGTAAAGGGCGCCAGTTCGATGACATCGTCTGCGGTAATTGTGCGCAGGTCGGCCTCGCCCACAAGTTTTTGCTCGCGCAGCTTGACTTCGAGCAAACCCTGCGTCAGCGCTGTTGCGTAAACGGGGGCGCGCAACCCCTGCTCTACAAAATAGGAGAGTGCGCCGATATGGTCTTCATGGCCGTGCGTCAAGACGACCCCGCGCACCTGTTCCAGGCGGTCGATCACGTAGGTGGCGTCGGGAATGACGATGTCGATGCCGTGCATCTCGCTGGTGGGGAACAT
>DGFH01000080.1 GCA_002391565.1 Anaerolineales bacterium UBA3905 | reverse complement strand
TCCGGTAATCGACGTTGCTGCCTTCAGCGCACACAGCGTCCTCTCCCGTAGGTCATCGCCTCCGGCGTGACGGCGGGGCTGACCGGAAACGTCCGGCTGGAAGCCGAACCGACGGTTACCGAATCTATTGGTTAACCTCCATGAGTGGACTTGAGCTATCAGCCGGTGGAATTGATTCACCGGTGCTTTGGATTTGTCAATGTATGATTCATCAAATGGAGTGATGATGTTTACACAACTTTCTGTGCTCTCTCGTCGTGTTGGCGCTTTCCTGGCAACCCTTTTGCTCATTCTTGGCCTGGCCGCGTGCGGGGGCAGCCCGGA
The DNA here is from genome assembly GCA_002391565.1 of Anaerolineales bacterium UBA3905. Classification (GTDB taxonomy): domain Bacteria; phylum Chloroflexota; class Anaerolineae; order Caldilineales; family Caldilineaceae; genus Caldilinea. The sequence continues at coordinate 9,216 of DGFH01000080.1, read as the reverse complement.
GCCGACGCCCACGCCGACGCCCCTCCCTACAGCCACGCCCACGCCGACGCCGGCGCCCACACCCACGCCCAAACCCGCCGCCGACGAAAGCGGCGCTGTTGACGCCGCCACCACTGGCGGCGTCGAAATCGTGACGACTGAAGCGCAACTCAACGAGCTGCTGCAGACAGCGCTGGCCACCCAGCAAGACCTGCCGATTTCCGACGTGACGGTGCGGCTCGATCCGGGCCGGATTGTGGGCAGCGGCAGGCTGGCGTTGGGTTTCTTTAACGCCAACATCCAGCTTTCGCTGGGCTTGAGCGCCGTCGAGGGTAAGGTGGTTCCCACGAACATCGAGATTTTGCTTGACGGCAAGCCGGCGCCGGCGCTACTCCAGGGGCAGATCGACGCCATGACTGCCCCGATCATCGAGGAGGCCAGCCGCGCCGACTATGGTTTCTATGTCGAGTCGGTCGAGATCACGGATGACGCGATCCGGATCAGCGGGAGAGAGTAACCGATTGCACAGATGGGATAGGCGACAGGGGATTCGCCTATCCCATCTGCAGGCGCCGTGCATTTGTTGATCTAGCCCCCATGGAAGGCTAACAACTTCACCCTGGCACAATCCGCAGCTTAGTGGCGCCCCAGCCGCGCCCGCAGTGTCCTGCCTCAATGTCCCCGTGTGTCGCAGCGCACACTCTGTGAAAGCTGAAGCGGCAAGACAAACTCACGAGTGCATTTCCACGCTATCGTTTTGTTGCCCGGCGCCTGTCGATTTCTGTGCATTTGCCTGCACAACCAATTTCCCGCATACTGCTTCTCATCATGATGGCAGGCGTTGCCGTCGTTGCATTGTGCATCTCACAAGGGAGGAACCTCGTGTTGAAATCTCTCCTGACCTTATTGGCGCTTTGTCTGTTGTTTTTCTTCGCTCCAGCGGCGGCCAGTGCGCAAACGCCTGCACCTGCCGATGGCGTGATCTATCTCCAGGCGGGCGCGTTTGACCCGCTCGCTCAGCCGGATGCCGCCGCTGTAGATGAAGCGTTTGGCGCTCCCTATTACCTGGTGCAATTCATTGGCCCGGTGGAAGCGTACTGGCTAGAGCAGGTGCAGGCGCTGGGCGGCGAGGTCGTCGGCTATGTGCCCAACGACACGCACATTGTGCGGCTGGCGGCGAATACAGTGGCGGCGGTGGAAAGCCTGCCTGCTGTGCGTTGGGTGGGGCCGTTCCGCCCGACTTACAAGATTGCGCCCGAATTGAGCGCAGCCTATGCCACTGTAGGCGCAGCGGCTGGCGCGTTGGTGGACCTGACCGTGAGGGCTTTTCCCGGAGAGTCGGCGCCGGCGCTTGCAGAGTCGATTGTGGCGCAGGGCGGCGTGTTGATGGAGGCGGCCAACACGTCGCTTGGCCCGGTGCTGCGCGTGCAGGCGCCACTGAGTATTCTCCCCACGCTGGCGCAACGTGCGGGCGTCAGTTGGATCGAACGCTTCGTTCCACCGACGCTCACCAACGCGGAAGGGCGCAAACTGATGGGTGTGGAATCGGCGTGGGAATCCTTTGGCTACTACGGCGCCGGACAGATCGTGGCGATCTCCGATTCTGGCCTGAGTGTGCAAGATGCATTGAGCCCTGACTTCGCCGGGCGCCTGGTGCGAGCATTTGCACCCAGCGAGATGAACCTGTCTAGCGCGCAATGCCGCGCCAAGACCACCTACACCGACCTCAACGGGCACGGCACGCACGTTGCCGGTTCTGTGCTGGGCAATGGGACGCGGTCGGGCAGCAACGCCGCCGCCCACAGCTACACCGCTTCGCACGCCGGGGCGGCGCCTGAAGCGCAGCTTGTCTTTATGGCGCTCAACACCGACGGCAGCACCGGCATCCAGTGCATCGACTTGAACGGCGACTTCATCGCCAAAGGTTATCAACAAGGGGCGCGCATCTCCAGCAACAGTTGGGGCGCCAACACCAGCGGCGGCTACAATCTGCTTTCCAGCCTGGTGGATGATTACACCTGGCGCAACAAAGATTATCTGGTCATCTTTTCGGCAGGCAACGCCGGCCCTGGCGTACAGACGATCGGCGCGCCGGGCACCGCCAAGAATGCGCTGACCGTCGGCGCCAGCGAAAACAACCGTCCCGATCAGGGCGCGGAAAGTGATGACCCTAACAGCGTGGCAGGTTTCTCGAGCCGTGGGCCGACCGCCGATGGGCGCATCAAGCCCGATGTGGTGGCGCCGGGCACGTGGATTCTGTCAGTGCGGGCGGCGCAGGCGCCCGATAGCAGCTTCTGGGGCAACTTTAACCAGGATTACGCCTACATGGGCGGCACATCGATGGCGACGCCCTTGACAGGCGGCGCAGCGGCGATCGTGCGCGAATGGCTGAACAAGACGCGCGGCATTGTGACCCCATCGGCAGCGCTGCTCAAGGCAGTGCTTGTCAACGGCGCCACGCAACTGCCAGGGGAGAGCGTCGCCAGCAACAACAGCGGCTATGGGCGCGTCGATCTCAAGAATACGTTGAACGCTCACTATGTGATCATGGATGACCACGTGCAGGGCTTGCAAACGGGCGACGTGGTGAGTTACACCGTGCAGGTCGTGGCCAATGGCGCGCAGGGGTTGCTAATGAGCGCGCACCAGTCCACCGCGTCCACAGTGCAGGCAGCCGACATGTTGCAAATGACGACCGACGCGGCATCCGTGACGGCGTCAGCTGCAATTACTACGCCGGGCGGCCTGCGTGCAGCGCCGCTGCCTGGTTTTGACCAGGCGCGCCCGCTGACGCGTATCCCAGACGCCGGCGCAGAGGGTAAGACGACGCTGGCGCCGTTGCCCAACCAGGCGCCTGTGCCTGGGCGTGGCGCTGCCGCGCCGCATGCAACGACGCAAGGTTTTCGTCCTGGCGGCGCTGGGCAAGCGCTGACCGTGCAAAGCTATCTTCACAACATGGTTGGCGGCGGCGACTTTGAAGACCCGGAGTGGACGGACATCTGGAGCTACGTCTGGCTGGGCAGCGGCATCCCGATGCGCACAAGTAATCCTGATCATGTAATTACAGGCCACTACTCGATGTGGTTGGGCGGTGCGCCGCTCAACGACGCTATTTTCTACCCGGTGCAGTTTCCCGACACCATCGACAGCGCACAAGACAGTGGCATTGCCTTTCATGTGCGCATCATCGATCAAGATGTTGGTTTTGACTACTTTTGCATCGCCCTGATCGATGCGTCGGGCAACTTGCTGGGCCCGTATGCACCTGACAACCCAGAGTGTATCGACCTGAACGGCGACTGGACCTATTCGCTGACCTTCACCGCCGCCGATCGCGCGGCGCTGGCTGGCCAGACGGCTTATCTGGTGGCTTTTACGGACGGTGACGCGGTTGCGCCGCACATGTCGGCCTTTGTCGATGACATCGTGCTGGACATCGATCTGCCCACACCGACGGCGACGATCACGCCTGCCGCCGGCCCGCCCGGTACAACCTTCCTGCTGACCGGCAAGTACAACATTCCCTACGGCTGGGTCGATATCTGTCAAGGCGCGTGCACCTTCGATAGCTATCTCGGCACTGTTTATGCGGATGCGGCGGGCGATATTGCCGTGTTCCTGTATACAGAGGCGACCATTGCGCCGGGGAGTTATCCGATCCGCACCAGCGATCTTGCCGACCGCACTGCCGACAGCGAGCTTGTTATCAGCGCCGCTGCCGAGCCTACGCTCAGCGTGACGCCTGCTTCGGGGCCGGCGGGGACGGCCTTCCACTTCACAGGGAGCGACTTCTTGCCCAACGACCAGACCATTGCCGTCACCGTCAATGGTCAGACATTGGGCAATGCTGGCAGCGATGCCAGCGGCGCCATCACCTTCACGATCAATACAGCGACCAACACACCGGCGGGCAATTACACGGTGCAGGCCACCGATCGCGCCGGACGCAGTGCAACGACGCAGTTTAGCGTGACCGCCGTTGCAGTGGGAGAGCCAACGCTCACTGTGACGCCTGCCTCTGGGCCGCCCGGCACAACCTTCACCTTTGAGGGAGGCAACTTCGCGGCCAACACGCCAGCGACGGTCAGGCTTGACGGCCAGACAGTTGGCGAAGTCAACATCGACGCCAGCGGCAATGTGAGATTCACGCTGACGACGAATGCCCAGACCGCGCCGGCGCAGTACACGCTGACCCTCGTGCAGGGTTCCCGGCAGGCGTCCATCCAGTATGAAGTGACAGCTGGGAGCGGTGCGCCGATTAGCGGGCAGGGTCTCTATGTGACGTTAACCTGGAGCGACCCGCCCGCGCAGGCTGCCGCCAGCCAGACGCTGGTCAATGATCTGGATCTCTTTGTAGATGGCCCTGGCGGACGCACTTTTGCCAACGGCGGGAATGCGGCGGATCGCAAGAACACGGTCGAAGCTATTCGTTTGGAGAACCCGGCGGCAGGCAGTTACGTGATCACAGTGCGCGCCGAACGTGTGAACACCACCTTTGGCGTGCAACCCTTTGCCCTGGTTGCCACCAGCAAGCAAAACTTCAGTGCTGGTCAGAACAATGTGACATTAAGTCAGTCGAATGCTATCTATTTGCCCACAGTGACGCGGTGAGTTTGTGGAACTGACATTGACGACGCCGGCGCTGCTCTTTCCGGCAATTTCATTGTTGTTGCTGGCGTACACAAATCGCTTTCTGACGCTGGCGACTTTGATTCGCAATCTGCGGGACCGCTACGCCACCACGCATGAAGCGCACCTGCGCGTGCAGATCGAGAATCTGCGCTATCGGGTGCGTCTGATTCGCAACATGCAGGTCTTCGGCGTGTCGAGCTTTTTCCTATGTGTGCTCTGTATGTTTCTGCTCTTTGCCGGGCAGACGCAGGCAGGCGCGTACAGCTTCGGGCTGGCGCTGCTCCTCTTGCTGGTTTCGCTGGCGCTCTCGCTGCGCGAGGTGCAGGTGTCGGTGGATGCGCTGAGTGTGGAGCTGGATCACCTGGCGGAGGGAGAGTAACGGCTGACGCACGACGGGTGAGAGCCGCGAACTGTGAGTGGCTCTCACCCGTCAGGCAATTTAATCTGCAAACGCCAGATCGACCGTAACTTTGCCGTTGGTGCGCCCATCAGCAGGCGGCGCCGACGCATCCTCGACCGCCGACATGTCGATGTCTGCCAGCAGTGTGGCGAGTTCGTCCACCTGCGTGACGACCTCCTGACGGAACTGCTGCGTGTAGAGGCGGTGATAGTGGCCGCCCAACTTGAGCAATTCGCGGTGTGTGCCCATTTCCTTGATGCGCCCATCCTCGATGACCAGAATGCGCGTGGCATTGCGGATCGTCGAAAGGCGGTGCGCAATGACGAAGCTGGTGCACTCTTTCATCAGCGTGTCCATGCCCTGCTGAATCAGCGCCTCCGTGAGCGTGTCCACGCTGGCGGTCGCTTCGTCCATGATGAAGATGTCCGGCTTTGCCAGCACTGCGCGCGCCAGGCTCAGCAACTGCTTCTGCCCGGTGGAGAGCAGCACGCCGCCCTCGCCGACCTGCTCTTCGTAGCCCTTTTCCAGCTTTTCAATGAAGGCGTGCGCGCCCGCCAGCTTCGCCGCTTCCTCGACTTCCTGGTCGCTTGCCTCCAGCCGCCCGTAACGGATGTTCTCTCGGATCGTGCCGGAGAAGAGGTGCGGCGTCTGCAGCACCATGCCGATGCGCGACTGGATGGCGTGCTGCGTCAGGTCGGTGTAGTCATGGCCGCTCAGCATGATGCGCCCGCCTGTCGGCTCGAAGAAGCGACAGAGCAGGTTGACGATGGTGCTCTTGCCGCCGCCCGTCGGCCCGACGAGTGCAATCGTCTCGCCGTGCCGCACATGCAGGTTGAAGTCGCACAGGATCGGCTTGCCCTCTTCGTACTGAAAGTCCACATGCTCGAAGACAATGTCCCCGCGCAGGTGATCCACGTCATATGCACCGGGTTTGTCGACAATGTCGGGCACGGCGTCAATCAGCGAGAAGATGCGCTCGCCCGACGCCACCGCCTGCTGCATTTCGGCAAAGACGCGCGCCATTTCCTGCACCGGCCACACCATGAAAAGCACGTAGGAGATGAAGGCGTACATGCCGCCTACGCTCAGCCCGTTGTTGTTCACGGTGACGCCGGCGTAGGTCACGATGCTGACGATGGCGACGGCTGAGATCAACTGTACGGTCGGCAGGAAGAGCGCCGAATACCACGCCGCACGGTAGCCGGCTTGATACATCTCGCCTGTCAACTTGCCGAACTCGCGCAGGTTGGCCTCCTCCCGATCCAGCGCCTTGATCACACGCACGCCGGTGATCGTCTCGTTGTAGGCGCCCGTGATCTTGGAGTTGACCTTGCGCACCTCGCGATATTGCACGATGATGCGCTTCTGAAAGAAGGTCGCCACGACGATGATGATCGGCACGATCACCATCACGATCAGCGTCAACTGCCATGAGATCTGCCACATGAAGAAGAGCGCCGTGATGATATTGAACGACGACCACGTCACGTCGAGCAGCCCCCAGGTCACCAGTTCGGCCACCCGGTCAGTGTCCGAAGTGACGCGACTGATGATCCAGCCCACCGGCGTGCGGTTGTAGTAGGTCAGCGACAGCTCCTGCAAGTGGTTGAAGAGCGTCTGGCGCAGGTCGTAGCGGATACGCTCACCCAGGATGCCCGCCAGCCAGATAAAGCCAAAGACGGCGACTGCCTGGATCAAGATCAGCGCAGCGTATTGCTCCACAATTTGAAGCAGCATCCCCCAGTTGCCCGCGCTGATGCCCTCGTCCACCATGCGCTTGCTCAGATAGGTAAAGTATGAATCCAGCCCGGAGACCATCATCACCATGCTGAGAAAACCGATCACCCATAATGCATATGGGCGCAGTAAACTCGCCAGCCGACGAATGGTCTGCCCACTGAAACGTGTGTTGAATTCTTCTTCCTCAAACTCAATATGCTCAGACACGGCTCAGTTCCTCCTCCAATTCCGCCTCCAGGCGCGTCTGCGCCAGGTAGATGCGGCGATAGATGCCATCTTGTTCAACCAACTCTTGATGTGCGCCGCGCTGTACGATGCGGCCATGTTCCAGCACCAGGATCAGATCGGCGTCCATCACACTTTGAATGCGATGGGCGATGATGAAGGTGGTGCGTCCCTGCATCAGCGTGCGCAGCGCCTGGCGAATCTCCGCTTCCGTCTCGAAGTCGACCGCCGAGGTGGAGTCGTCCAGGATCAGGATGCGCGGATCCTTAAGCAACGTGCGGGCGATGGCGACGCGCTGCTTTTGCCCACCGGACAGTGTGATGCCGCGCTCGCCAACCAGCGTGTCGTAGCCCTGTGGCAGCTTGTTCAAGATCACCTCGTGGATGGCGGCGGCGCGCGCGGCCGCTTCGACCTCGTCATCCGGCACGGCGCGCGTCACACCGTAGGTGATGTTGTCGCGCACGGTGCGGCTGAAGAGAAAAGGCTCCTGTTCCACGATGCCGATCTGTCGGCGCAGATAGTGGCGCGGATATTCCTTCAGTTCGACGCCGTCCAGCAGAATGCGTCCGCTTGTGTACTCATAGAAGCGTGGCAGCAGGTTCACCAGCGACGACTTGCCCGACCCTGTGCCGCCGATGAGCGCCACGGATTGCCCCGGCTGCACGCGAAAGCTGACGCCGTGCAGCGCCGAACGGTCGGTGCCGGCGTACGCAAAGTGCACGTCCTCGAAGATGATCTCGCCCTTGACGGGTTGATCGGTGCGCACGCTGCCTTCAAGCACCGGCTCGCGTTCCTCTTTGACCACTTCCGAGATGCGGCCAAAGGAGACCAGGCTTTCGGACATCTGCACGATCAGGCGTCCCAGGTTGCGCAGCGGCCAGATGATCCAGACCACCAGCCCGGCGTAAGCAACATAGGTGCCGAGCGTGATCTCGCCGGTGATCGTCAGCCAGCCTGCAAAGAGAAAGCCTCCCAACATCTGCCCTGCGCACATGATGTCGGTGATCGGCCAGAAGAGCGCATGCATCAACAGTAGGTGGCGCCCACGACGGTACTTTTCTTTGTTCTCAACGTCGAACTTGTTCTCCTCATATTCCTGGCGGGCGAAGGCTTTGACCACGCGCACGCCGCTTAGATTCTCCTGCAAGGTGCTGGAGAGTTTGGCTTCCTGCGTCTGGTAGGCTTCGTAGGCCTTCTCAACGCGGCGGAAGAAGAAGAGCGAGATCACCATCACGATCGGCACGATGATGACGGAGAACCACGCCAGCCGCCAGTCCAGCAGGTAGATGGCGATGAAGTTCACCACGAAGAGCATCACAATTCGCCCGGCTTCGATGGCCTGGTCGGCAAAGAAGCGGCGGATGGTGTCGATGTCCGACGTGGCGCGCTGGATCAACTCACCCGTCTGCGTCTTGTCGTGGTAGGTGAAGCTCAACCGCTGGATATGATCGTAGATGTACTCGCGAATGCGCCGGGCGATCCCCTCCGCCGTTTTCGCCGCCAGCCGCCGGCTGTTGAAGGTGGCGCCAGCCTGGACGATCGCCAGGCCGAGAAAGCCAGCCACATAGACAGCCAGCGGAATGGTGCGGTCGCCCCCCACCATGAAGTGGTCGACAAAGGCAGCCAGCAGCAAGAAGGTCACGGTGTTCATGATGGCGGCGACGCCCATACTCACCGTCGAGACCAGGTATTTGCCGCGAAAGCCGGTCATCAACTTCCAGAAGCCGCGCAGCTTGCCAGCGCCGATGGTCTCTTTCAGGTCTAGCTCCGGTTGTGTGATTGGTTGCGCTGTTGAATTGAGCATTGTTGTTTCCTCATTCGTTGTGTATGTTTACGCGATCAGCAGGCAGACGCCGCCTGTGCGCGTCATAGGTTCTTCTTCATCCCACCAGGCTTCCCCCATCGGCGCATTCAGCGTGGCGACAGGCGACGCTGGCGCGCAGCCGTCAGTACCTGTCGCCAGCCCGGTATAGGTGAATGTCTGGCGCCCGGTCGAGTCGGGCAAGGCGTCACCGGCTGTGCGCGGCGACTGGTCATCTGATTGGTTGTGCTGGCGTTTCATCTCACCCTCGCACTTTGCAAAGTCGCTGTGTCCGACAAAAGTGTCCGAAAAAAATGCAGGCATCTGGAACAATGTCCGATGCCTGCATGATTGGCAGTTTCGCTTGTGACCAATCCCGGGCGCACGCCGCAGGATGGGGTCAAGACAAACAAAAAGGCCGCAGGCACCGGTGTGGTGC
>DGFH01000079.1 GCA_002391565.1 Anaerolineales bacterium UBA3905 | reverse complement strand
CGCCAGACCGGCAAGACGGCCATTGCGCTGGACACGATCATTAACCAGAAGGGCAAAGACCTGATCTGCATCTACGTCGCCATCGGCCAGAAGCAGTCGTCGGTCGCCCAGGTGGTGGGCACGTTGGAAAAGTACGGCGCCATGGAGTACACCATCGTTGTGAGCGCAGCCGCCTCCGATCCTGCCGCGTTGCAATATCTGGCGCCCTTCGCTGGCTGTGCCATGGGCGAAGAGTTCATGGAGCAGGGACGCGACGCCCTCATCGTCTATGATGACCTCTCCAAGCACGCCCAGGCCTATCGTCAGGTGTCGCTGCTGCTGCGCCGCCCACCGGGCCGTGAAGCCTATCCGGGCGACGTTTTCTACCTCCACAGCCGTCTGCTGGAGCGTGCGGCGCGTCTTTCCAAAGAAGAAGGCGGCGGTAGCCTGACTGCATTGCCGGTCATCGAAACCCAGGCTGGCGACGTGTCAGCGTACATTCCGACCAATGTCATCTCGATCACCGACGGCCAGATCTTCCTGGAGTCCGACCTGTTCTACGCAGGCATTCGCCCCGCCTTGAACGTCGGCATCTCGGTGAGTCGCGTTGGTGGCGCTGCCCAGACCAGGGCAATGAAGAAGGTTGCCGGGCGCTTGAAGCTGGAGTTGAGCCAATATCGTGAGTTGGCGGCGTTTGCGCAGTTTGGCTCCGATCTGGACCCGGCGACGCAACGTCAGCTGGATCGCGGTCGTCGTCTGACGGAACTGCTCAAGCAGGCGCAATATGTGCCAATGTCGCTTGACAAGCAGGTGATGAGCCTGTGGGCGGCGGGCGCGGGCAAGCTCGACCAGGTGCCTGTGCAGTATGTCAAGCGGTGGGAAGCAGACATGCACGCCTTTATGGGCGCCAACCACCCAGAGATCGGCCAGGCGATTTTGCGCACCAAAGATTTGCAGCCGGAGATCATCGACTCGATGAGCGTGGCAATCGACGACTTCAACAAGTCGTGGCGGCCGCCACAGTAAGAAAAGCGATTGCGAGAAGAAGCGATTGAGAGATTAGAGATTTGGTGCGCTGGATGGTTACTCTCTTTGGAGAGATTTGTCCTAGCCAGATCACATAATCTCCAATCTCTTAATCTCCTTTTCGCCCCTCGATAAACCGGAGGGAAGTTACTACCTTGGCGAACTTAACTCGTGAAATCCGCCGACGCATCAAGTCGGTCAAGAATATTGCACAGGTCACCAAGGCCATGGAGGCGGTGTCGGCGGCCAAGATGCGCAAGGCGCAGCAACAGGTGCTGGCGACGCGTCCTTACGCCCAACAGGCGCGCGAAGTGTTGAGCTACATTGCCCGCCTGAGCAGCACAGAAAGCGAACTGAACCCGCTTATTCATCCGCGCCCTGTGAAACGCGTTGGCATTCTCCTGGTGACAGCAGATCGTGGGCTGGCAGGCGGCTTCAACGCCAATATTCTGCGCCGCTGCGCCCAGTTGATGCGCGAGAAACGCAAAGAGGGCGCCGACGTGACGGTTGTCGCCGTCGGTAAGAAGGGTCGCGAATGGTTGCTGCGCTATGACCCTGTCGTGCGCGCCGAGTTCACCGGCATCCCCGACAATCCGACCACCTATCACATTGGGCCGATTGTGCGGATTTTGATTGACGATTTTCTTTCTGGCTACACTGACGAAGTGTTGATGGTTTACACAGACTTTGTCAACACGATTCGCCAGGAGCCGGTTGTGCACAAACTCCTGCCGGTGGAGCCGGCTGAGCCGTCGGCGACAATGGCGCCAGAGTACATCTTCGAGCCATCGCCAGAAGCTGTACTTAACCGCGTGCTCTATGGTTTCACCGAGGTGCAGGTGCTGCAGGCGATCTACGAATCGTTGGCGAGCGAACATTCGGCGCGCATGGTCGCCATGCGCAACGCCACCGACGCCGCCGGCGAGCTGATCGACGACCTGACGCTTACCTATAACAAAGCGCGTCAGGGCACGATCACCAGCGAGTTGATCGACATTGTAGGTGGCGCTGCAGCGCTGGAAGGCAACAAGAATGCGTCAACCAGCAGTGATGACTGGCTGACGCTGGAATGGGAGAGCAGCACAACGCCAGTGGCTTGAATCTCCTGCCACACAGCTTGTGCTGCCGATGTTGAACGTGGATGAGAACCCAATTCAAGGAGGTCCTCTGTGCCTGAGCAAATGATTGGCACGATTCAGAGCGTGATTGGCCCGGTGGTGGACGTCGCTTTCCCCTCCGGTCACCTGCCCGAAATCTATGACGCCATTATGGTGAAAATGGATGATGGCAGTACGTTGGTGCTGGAAGTGGAACAGCAGGTTGGCAACAACGTCGTGCGCGCCGTCGCAATGGGTAGCACCGATGGTCTGCGCCGCGGCATGGAGGGCGTTTCCGATGGCTCGCCGATCCGTGTGCCGGTAGGCCCGGCGACGTTGGGCCGTCTCTTCAATGTGACGGGCAACCCAATCGACAACAAGGGGCCGGTTGAAGCCGAAATCACTTACCCGATTCATCGCACGGCGCCGCCCTTCTCGGAACAGAGCACAAAGGCAGAAATGTTTGAAACGGGCGTCAAGGTCATCGACCTGATCGCACCTTTCACACGTGGTGGCAAGACAGGCATCTTCGGCGGCGCCGGTGTGGGTAAAACCGTCGTCATTCAGGAGCTGATCCACAACGTGGCTGAGTTCCACAGTGGTTACTCCGTCTTTGCAGGCGTGGGTGAGCGCAGCCGCGAAGGCAACGACCTGATGCGCGAAATGATCGAGTCGGGCGTCATCAACTCCACAGTGATGGTCTTCGGCCAGATGAATGAACCGCCGGGCGCCCGTCTGCGCGTCGGTTTGACAGGCGTGACGATGGCTGAGTATTTCCGCGACGAAGGCCGCGACGTGCTGCTCTTCATCGACAATATTTTCCGCTTTGTGCAGGCCGGCTCTGAAATGTCTTCGCTGTTGGGACGTCTCCCCAGCGCCGTCGGTTACGCGCCGACCCTGGGCACCGACATGGGCGACCTGCAGGAGCGCATCACCTCGACCAAGAAAGGGTCGATTACGTCGATGCAGGCTGTCTACGTGCCCGCCGACGACTACACCGACCCGGC
>DGFH01000144.1:3202-8704 GCA_002391565.1 Anaerolineales bacterium UBA3905 | reverse complement strand
GAGCGGGCCGCCGGCAAAGGCGCTCAGATCGTAGACTTCCTGCACCCAGGTTGGCGCCTCGCCGTCGCCGCTCACGCCGGTGTAACCGGGGCCAAGCGCGTTGCCGGTTGGATTGTCTGGGCGCGTGCGCTGACCGGGCAGGATCGTCCACTCCTCGCCGTCGGCGCTTGCCAGCACATAGCCGTAGTCGTAGGTCTCCTCGATGTTCCACCAGCTCTCCACCGTCAGCGTGACCGGAACGCCGGGGGACAGCGTGCTCAGGTCAAAGTGACGCGTCAGGCGCGGATTGGCGTCGTCGCCGCGATGACTCCACGCCATACGATTGCCGTCGGGCGCAGCCACTGGCGCCACCTTTGCGTCCGTATCGCCCTCAAACACAAACACAGCGTCCCCCGCGCCTGCCAGCGCCAGGTAATCTGTCCCATAGTTGGCGACGGTCGCCGCCGTCTCCGCAACCGGCAGCGTTGTGTAGGTGGCCGCCGCTCGCACATCTGGCAGATCAAGCGCACGATAGCCATAGCGCCCTTCCATGCCGAGCGCGTCCGGATCATCGACCCAGTTGGCAACCACCCAGTCGGCAAAGAGGTCGTCAAAGGTGAGATCGTAACCCATAGCGGCCAGCACAGCGTCGACGCCGTTGGCGCCGTTGCGTTGTTCCGCCACCAGCCGGCTCAGGAATTCATTGCCGAAACGCTGGGCAAGATAGGCGACGAACAGGTAGGACGCGCCGTAGTGCGGCGCGTTGGCGCCGGGGTCAGGACTCCAGGTTGTCAGCGTCAGGTCGGGATCGGCAAGAAAGGCAAAGGCAAAGCCCATGTCGGCAGCGTAGTGCGCCACCTCTTGAGCATATTCGCTCAATCCCTCGTTCAACCACAAATCTTCGCCACGATCCTGGTTCCAGTGGATCATGTGCTGGAACTCGTGCGCCAGGACGGTTTCGTAGGTGGTGGTGTCGCGCTGACCGTTGAGCCAGTTCAGATTGATGAAGAAAATCTCCTTCTCGTTGGAAAAGGGATTGACGGCCTTTGTATATTTGTCGGCGCTGTAGAAATAGCCGGCGACGCCCGCCCCCATCTGCGCAGTGTGGAGCACGTGCAGTCGTGGGTCGCCGTCGATGCCCGGGTTCGATTCGCTGCCAAAGGCGCTCACCAACGCAGGATAGGCGATGTGGCTGAAACGGTCGATGGCGCGTTCGATCCGTCCACGATCAAAATTCTGTCCTACCTCCACCCACACATTGGCGACATCAGTCTGGTAGATCAGCTCGGCCTCGATCTCGATGTTGCGTTTGAGGTCAGAGTTGTGCACCCAAAAAGATTCTCGATCGCCGACCGTGTAAGTTTGGGGGGCGGCCACTGTCGGCACGACGTCGATCTCCGCGTTGAGCTGCTCGGTCAGGCGCACCGGGTCGCGGCGCGGCAACTCGACCAGGCGCAATTGCGCCGCCGTGTCGAGCGTTGCCAGCACTTCGCCGGGGATCGGGGTTGGCTCGGCGGTGGGGAGGGGAGATTGGAGATTGGAGATTGGAGATTGGGTGATTGAGAGATTGGGTGATTGGGTGATTGGTGGTGTTGGTGACGCACAAGCTGAACCTACCAATGCGACGAGCAGCAGCAAGAAGAGGCGGGCGCGCGCCTGCCACAAGCGCATCTCCTCGACGGCCTGCGAGTAGATGATCTGTGGCTCCGCCTTGCGCCGGAAGAACGGACGTAGCCGCCTCCAAAGCCGCCCTGCCCATGACCGGCGTCTGGTTTCGGCGCCGCTCATGTCATTCTCCTTGCACTCCGTCACCACGTGCTGCGTTTGCATCGAAGCCATCTTCCCTTTGTCAACTGCCTGTCGAGGCGCCCTCGCAACTCGCCCCTCGCAACTCACCGCAACAAATTAGCCACCGACGAGCCAAACACCGAGCGCCAACTCGCCCCTCGCAACTCGCCCCTCGCAACTCGCAACTCACCACAACTGACTCACCGCCATCCGCCACAGTGACACCGTACATGCACGCCCATCACTAACGGCAATGTAGAGCGAATCGCCGGTTGTCAACGTGGTGATGCCCGTCGGCATGACCAGCTGTTCCAGGTAGCCGAACTGCTGGCGCGGCTGGCCGTTGGCGGCAAAGGTCGTGAAGGTGCGCCGCAATGGGTCGCTCACGACCAGCCCGCCCGTCGGCAACGCAGCCAGCTGAGGGCCGTCGATGGTGTTGGTGGGCTGCACCGCCGTCAACCCGCCGTCGACGGTGAGATTGTGCAACCGCCCATCCTCGGCGCTCACGGCCCACAGCCCAGACGCGCCAAACAGCGCATCGACCGGCTGACCGCGCGCCAGCAGCGAATCAAGGCCGCCGAATTGGCTCTGCAACGCGCCGTCTGCGGCGAGCGTGACGACGCGCCCGCCGCCGGTGTCCGCTATGGCAATGGCGCCATCGCTGCTCACGTCAAAGCCGCGCGGTCGGTAGAAGGAGGTCTGCACCGGCAGCGGGGTGGGGACGCCATCGACGCCGATGCGGTAAACCGGCCCGGCTACGGCGTCGAGCACGAGCAATGCACCATCGGGCGCAAACGCGACATCCACCGGTTCGGTGAAATCGGCGGCGCTCAGCGCAGAAGCAAAGCCGCCGTCGAGCTCGAGCACCTGAATACGCCGGTTGCCGGTGTCGGCGACGTACAGCCGTCCGCTGGCCGGATCGAACGCCAACCCATGTGGCGCGTTCAGTTGATTGTCTCCTGCACCGCAGCCTGCGCCCGCCGTCCACAAGGTTTCCAGCGGCAGTGGCTCCAACCCGGAAGGCGGAATGCGCACGTCGGGCTGCCAGGCGCTGACGGCGCGGGTCAATGCAAAGTTGTCGTCGCCCAACGCAGGGTCAAGCAGCGGCGGAGCGGGCGGCGGCGTCCGGTCGGCCAGACTGACCGGCGCCGTGGTTGGCAGCAGATAGCGACCGGTCAGCTCACCAGGGCTGGCGCCCGGCGGCTGCCAGAGGAGACGAAATTCAGGCGCGTCGCTTTGGGGCGTGTAGCGCACGTCGATAGTGTGCCAGCCCGGCGCCAGGTACATCAAGCCTTCGTTGTAGGTTGCGTCGGCTTCAGATTCAGCCGTGGCGTCGGTGCGGCCATCGATCACGCGCTGGCCGTCCACCCACACCTCGTTTGGCCCATCCGCCAGCGTCGCCAGTAGATACTCGCCGGCGCGCGCGCTGCCGAGATTGCCCTGCCAATGCACATTGAATGGCTGCGCCAGCCCAAAGTCGAAGCCGATCACGCGGTCTTTGCGCTGCGTCAAGGTCATGCCGTTGGGGTCGCTGCCTTGCCGATAGTCGCCCAACAACCCTATATCGTCAAGCGCCGGGGTGTGGAACGCGGTGGCGGGCAATGGGGCAGGCGCCGTCGCGCCAGGCGGCTGCCACAGGATGGTCGCATCCGTCGGCTGGCCGCCGCTGCGATAGATGAGCGTCAGCCGGTGGACGCCCTGCGCCAGCGGCACGGCCAATTGCGACAGACCTAACTCAGTGTCGAGCACCAGCATCTCATCGAGCTTCATTGTCACGGGGCTGACGCTGGCGTCGGCGCTGAAAGAGTACATCCCGGCTTCAGGAATCGACAACGAGGCGGTCAGCTCGGCGTAGAAGGGCGGCGGCAACGGTGGGTGGCTGCCCCAACTGAGCGCCAGCGACGGGGTGATCGCGTCCAGTGCTGGCGACGCCATGTCTTCGGGTCTGTCGCCTTGATACGCTCGCAGGTGCAGTCCCTGGCTGTCAAGTATCATTTGCTGCGGCACACTCAGAATCGAAAAGAGCGCGCGGCGCCCCTCCAGCGTCCAGGCGTTGTCCGGGGTGTTGGTCACCGGCGTTGCAGCGGGGTAAATCTGGTGCAACTGCTCCAGCACCTGCCCCTGGCCGATCGGGACGAGATAGATCACATCGCCCGGCGGTGCAGCAGCGTAGGGCAACGTCGTACCAAAGTCGAGCCGCTGCACGCGACCAGCGTTGATCGCCGCGCCCGCAAGCAGCCGCATACCCGGATGGTCCAACACACTGGCGGGGACAACGTAGGTCTCTCCTGTGTCGGCGGTCGCCAGCTGTTCGGCTACGAAGCGGGCGATCTCGTTGGGCAAGGAGCCATCGCCGGAACCCTGCAAGGCGTTCAGGTCTGCGGCGAAACGCACCGCGCCCGCCCCTAGAATCACGACCAGTACGAGTGAGGATGCCGCTGCCAGGCGCGCCGGACGCACGATGCGCCCCCACGCCGCCGCCAGTGCAGTCAGCAGTCGATCGAGCGACAGCACGGCTGTCGCCAATAGCAGCGGCAGCAGCGGCAGCAGCAGCGCACGCGGCGCCGTCACACTCAGGTCAAAGGGGAGCGTCGCCGCGCCAAACAGCAAGATGCCGGCGCCAATCACAAGGGCAGCGGGTTGGCGGAACGCTCGCACCAGTGCACCCACGCCAAGCACGATGAACGCAGCAATCACTGCCGACAACAGCCCACTCCCCATGAGACCACCGTCGGCGGTGAGATCGGGACGCAGCAAAGCGGCAGTCAGTGTTGTCGCCTGTTCCCACGCCACGCCTGGTGCGCTGGCGAGCGGTGCGCCGCTCCGCAATCCGTAAACGAATGCCGGCGCTGCAACGCCGATCAGCGCCGCCAGCGCGCCGCCGATCGCCGCCAGCCGGGATTTCCACGCCTTGCCGATCCATATCCCCAGCGCCAGGATCACGCTGGCCCAGAGCAGCACAGCCACACGCAGCGCCGGCGCTTCCACCCAGAGCAGCCCTAGCGACAACCCGGCCAGCGTCCACCAACGCAGATCGGCGTGCGCCAGCGCCGCCAGCGTCAGCCACAGCGTCAGCGTCATCAGCAGCGCAGGGGCGATCCAGCCATCGGCGACGCGCGACGCCCAGATATGCCACGGATTGAGCGCCAGGAGCAACAGCGCCGGCGCCACAAAGATCGGCGGCGTCAGGCGCTTTGCCACGCCCGCAAACATCAGCACGGTCAGGCTGCCCAGCAGCGCCCCGGCCAGGCGCAGGCTGAGGATGCCATCGCCGGTGAAACCAAAGATCAGCCGCGCCAGCCGCTCGAAGAGATTGAACGCACCAGGCAGCGAGAAGGTAAGCATTTGCGCATCGACCAGCCGCAACGCGTCGATGCACTCACCGCCGACGCAGCCGGAAGGCAGGTCAGCCAGATTCCAGAAGCGCACCGCAGCGCCCAGCGCGATCACAGCCAGCGTCCAGCTCCACATTGCCCGCGGCGAGGACGGCGCCGCGCCTGTGGCGCCGTCAAAGGGCGTGCGCACGAAGCGCCCGGCGGCGTCGGTCTCCCAGCGATAGGCGGGCGGCGCGTACTCGATGACAGCGCCCGGCCACCAGACGCCGGCCAGGCTCAGCACGATGCCCAGCCCCCAGACCAGGTTCGCTGCCAGGTGGGGCAGACCGCCGATGTCGAAACCCACGCCAATGCCGCCCGCCACAAGACAGACCAGCCCGGTGAGCCAGAGGGTCTGCCC
>DGFH01000144.1:0-3085 GCA_002391565.1 Anaerolineales bacterium UBA3905 | reverse complement strand
CCCCCCCCCCCAAACCCCCCCCGCCACAAGACAGACCAGCCCGGTGAGCCAGAGGGTCTGCCCGACGGTGGACAGACGCATGACGCGGCGCCAGGCCGCCACCGGTTGCCAGCCGCCGCTATGCCAGGCAAAGAGCGCGGCGGCGCACGCGGCCACGATCAGCCCATCGCGCAACAGATACGGGGCAAAGCTCTCGGCGCCGGTGACGATGCGCACCGCCCCCAACGCCAACAAGAGCGCCAGCAATTGCAGAGAAAATCGACGCATAGCCAAAGTGTACCATAGGTGCGTGCGGCGTCATGTGTTTCCTGCAACCGAAGATAGCCAGGTTAAACCTGCACAATTGAAGATGCAGAGGAATCCAGGCAAGGCGCTGGCTATTGCTCAGCGACGCATGACAGACGATCAGCAACGTGTCGTGGGGTGTAAGGAAGGCAAAAATGACGCAGGCGGCAACCGACTTTGAATAGCGCCTAGCGCACATGGGCGCTGATGTGCAGTTTGTTGCTGAGTTCGCAGCGGCAGACCGCGATTACACTTGCCGACAATCAGCATTTGTTGCTTTGGACTATAGCTATTATTGGACAATTTGCAACATTCCGTCAATCAATCAGGCGATGCGCTGACATCAGCAGCCAGGATAGAATGGGGACAACAATCACATTCTGGTTATCCATCAGATAGGGCTGTCAGATCATGCAATCTCGCAATAAACTTTCGCTTTTACGCAGCATTCTCCGTATCCTCGGACTTTCACAAGAAGCCGTCGACGATATTGTTGACTGGGTTCTCAATCTCCTTTCCGGCAACGACACCGAAGCAGAAGGCGCCAGCTATCCCTACGGGTTACGAGATGATTTCCTATCTCCTGCAGAATTGAATTTCTATCGTGTGCTCGTTTCGGTTGTTTCACCGGAAACCATCATCTTTACCAAAGTTTCGCTAGGCGACCTCTTCTATGCCAAAACTCAAGACGCGAGTGCATGGCGCATATACACCAACAAGATTGACCGCAAGCATGTAGATTTTCTGCTTTGCAACGCTCAAACGATGCAGCCACGAGCCGGTATTGAACTAGATGACCGCAGCCATCTTCGCACTGATCGTCAATATCGCGATGAGTTCGTGAATCGAGTATTCGAGGCAGCTGGGTTGCCGCTACTGCGAATCCCGGTACAGCGAGGCTATGCACCAAATGAGTTGAGATCGCTGATGGAGAGATTATTGAGGCCGCAAAATTCTGCAGTTGATTTGATGGCAGCTGGTGCAGCAGACGCAGTTGCTGCTGCACCAGACACGGTGCAACGAATGAAATCGCTAAATTCAACGTCACCGGCAATCAAACAGGAAAATGCTGCGGCAGCGCCAACACCCCAATCCCTTCCTGGCGTGCCATCGTTCACGGCTTCTCAGCCTGTACAGACAAACTCTCTTCCCCCCAAATGCCCCAAATGTGGTGGTGGAATGGTCTTGCGGACGGCTCGACATGGAACAAATCAGGGGAGGAAGTTTTGGGGATGCTCCAATTACCCAAAATGTCATGGGATCGTAAATTGCGACTCAGGATAGTGTAATGGATGCCATCAGATTTGCCGAACCTACACCTGAACTGTTGCACAACCTTCACATTTGGCGCAATATCTGACGCCTCCCCAAGTCCAGTATCAACACGAATTTCCTCCCCTAGAGCGAGAGCACTATAATCTCGGAGAAGTAAACTGTTGTTACCGACTTTCCCATGTTCGTTTCAGGTTCGTTTCAGGAAATATCCTTATGAACCTATTCACCGACTACACATCTGAAGAACAACAATTACTCCTGCGCAGCTTGCAGGCGGCGGCGGTCGCCGTGTCGGCGGCGAGCCTGGGGCGCAAGACGGAGACGATCAGTGAGGGCTTTGCCGCGGCCAGTTTCATTATGGAACGCACACAGGCGACGGTAGGCAATCCGCTCATCACGGCGGTGCAATATGCGTTGGAACAACGGGCGGTCAGTGGGCAGCCCTTCCCCGATTATCAAAAGGTTGTAGCGGCGCCCGATGCGAGCGCAACGGCGTTGGCGACGTTGCGTCAGGTGAACGCATTGTTGACGGAAAAAGCCACGCCCGACGTAGCGCAAGGCTTCAAGGCTTGGTTGCTGGAGATTGCGCAGCGCACGGCTGCGGCAGGGAAAGAAGGCGGCAATTTCTGGGGACGCGGCGCCGTGCAGATCAACGACGCCGAACGCGCCATCCTGCACGAAATTGCACAGATCCTGGATGTGCCGCCACCAGAGCAGATGGCGTAAGGGTCAGAAAGTGAGCCGACCGGCGGAAAACAGGCTCAGGAGAGCATTGATCAGCCAGCCGACGGCGCCAATCGCCAGCGCTGCGACGAGGGCGCCCACCGGACCCTGCACCATCATCCCCGGCACGATGCGGCTGCTGAGAAGCAGCACCAACGCCGCAATCAGCAAATGGATAATCCCACCGATGACGCCGCCATCAACATTCAGCCCCAACGTCGTGAGCAGCCAGGTGATCGCACCGCTAAGAATAGCGATCACGAAGGCGGCCAACAACGCTGGCACGAAGCCGCTCACCACCAGTCCTAGCCCCAGCCGCCCAACGATCCAGATGATGACGCCGGAGATCAGACCTGCCAGTGCGATCCCAATCAGTACACCGATAGTAAGTTCCATGATCTATCGCTTCCGGTTGATGCAGCCCATGGCTCAGTTTTGCTGTGCAGGCGAAGTTGGACGGGCGCCTGGCAAATAAGAACGATACATAAACTGCCGTCATTGCCTCTTGAATCGCCGTTGACGCAACGCCACTAGATGCCTGTGAAACATACCTGAGCGGTGTATACAGATATTGTAACCCAGTCTCCTGGCGCGTCAACTTGCGCAGCGATTTCAAAATCTCTGGCCGTCGTGCAGCCAGACCAGGATCAAAATCGAACTATCGGGTGGAAGGGGCGCAGGCTCTCCATTCCGACAAGCCATGCCTCAAGATCGACCGGGCCGCGCCAGGTTGTGCGGCCATGATATCGATTTCCAGGTTGTCACGTGATATTGCTCGCAATCTTCCCGGAAGCTTTGGAAC
>DGFH01000291.1:8626-9652 GCA_002391565.1 Anaerolineales bacterium UBA3905 | reverse complement strand
TTGAGCGGATGAACGCGGATTTTTCTGGTATGATCTGCGCAAATCCGCCCAATCCGCGCAATCCGCGGTCTATTAGAGGGATACGCGATGACGCTGGTCTGTACGGTGCTGCCAACCTATAACGAACGTGACAACATCGCCGCGCTGATCGAAGGCGTCCTGACAAACGCGGTGACGCCGCACATGGTATTGGTAGTCGATGACAATTCGCCCGACGGCACGGCTGATGTGGTGCGGGCAGTGGCGAGTCGCTACAACACGGCGGATGCACTGCGCGTGGCGCTCTATGTGCGCACCGGGCAAAAAGGGCTGACCTCGGCGATCCAATGCGGGATCGACTTTGCGATCGAGAGCTTTGGCGCTGACATCGTGACGTGGATGGACTGCGATCTGTCGATGCCGCCCGCCGATGTCGCCCGGCTGGTGCGCGCCATTGTCGAGGGGGGCGCCGATGTTGCCGTCGGCTCGCGGTGGGTCGCGGGCGGCGACGATGTGGCGCATGGCTTCATGGCGCGCACGCTCAGTCTCGTGATCAACCGCTTTGCGGTGGCGCTGCTCGGCGACGATGTGCATGACTACACCAGCGGCTTCATCGCTGCCCGCGCCGAGGTGCTGCGGGCGCTGCGGCTGCGCGGCGACTACGGCGAATACTGCATCGACCTGCTGGCGCGCGCCGGGCGTCACGGCTTCCGACTGGTTGAGGCGCCGTATATCTGCGTGCCGCGCACCGCCGGTGAAAGCAAGACCGGCGTCAATCTGTGGGATTATCTCGTGAAGGGGCGCAAATATGTCGGCACAGTCTGGCGATTGCGCAAGGAGAAATGATGAAAGCCAGGGAACTATCATACTATGTTGCAGCCTGCTGAACTTTCACTCGAAGAAATGGGCGAATTGGCGGAGATCATCCCGGCCGCTGACCCGGAAGTCAAACTCACCTATCGCGCCATTCCCGAATTTGGCGCCACGCCGCGGCGTTCGATCATCCCGGTCTGCGAGCCGACGTTGGGCGGCAACGAAATGAAATAC
>DGFH01000291.1:1995-8468 GCA_002391565.1 Anaerolineales bacterium UBA3905 | reverse complement strand
ATCGAGACGAACTGGATTTCGTCCGCAGGCCGCTTCATCCGCGACTTCGAGGCGCGCTTTGCCGAGGTCTGCGGCGTGAAGTATGGCATCGCCTGCGCCAACGGCACGGTCGCCATGCACCTGGCCATGGCGACGCTGGGGCTGGAGCCGGGCGACGAAGTGATCATCCCCACCTTCACGATGATCGCCACTGCCAACGCCGTCACCTATTGCGGCGCCAAGCCGGTGCTGGTCGACATGGAGCCGGAGTACTGGCAGATGGATCTCAACCAGGTCGAGGACAAGATCACGCCGCGCACCAAAGCCATCGTGCCTGTGCACATCTACGGCCACCCGACCGACATGGATCCACTGATGGCGCTGGCGGAAAAACATGGTCTGACCGTGATCGAGGACGCCGCCGAGGCGCACGGCGCCGAATACAAGGGACGGCGCACCGGCGGGCTGGGACACGCGGCCGGTTTCAGCTTCTACGGCAACAAGATCATCACCACCGGCGAGGGCGGCATGGTCACGACCAATGACCGCGAGCTGGCGCGGCTGGCGTGGAATCTGCGCGACCATGCCTTCAGCCACGAACGTCACTTCTGGCACAAGTTCGTCGGCTTCAACTACCGCATGACCAACTTGCAAGCTGCGGTCGGGCTGGCGCAGGTCGAGCAGCTCGACACGTTTGTGGCGGCGCGGCGACGCAACGCGCTGGAGTACAACTGTCGGTTGCACGGCGTTCCCGGCATCCGCACACCCGCCGAGGCGCCATGGGCAAAGAATGTCTACTGGATGTACGGCATTCTGGTCGATGAGAAGGAGTATGGCATGAACCGTGATGCGCTGCGACGCGTGCTGGCGGATCATGGCGTTGAAACGCGTAACTTCTTTATCCCGATGCACACCCAGCCAATCTACTGGAAACAGTATTACGGGGAGCGTTACCCGGTCGCCGAGGATTTGTGTAAGCGGGGCTTCTATCTGCCGTCGGCTTCGTCGCTGACCCTTGAAGAGATCGAATACGTCACCGATGTGATTCGGAGCGTCGCGCGCTGACGCAGCGTGTGTTATACCTGTTGCGTAGCGGGAAGGACAGCGTCACAGTCTGTCTCCGGCGCACCCAGGCGCAGGCCCTACCGCCGCACTTCATCCACGATCAATCCGTCGGCGATGGTCACGGTGCGTGGCACACGCTGCGCCAGTTCATCGTCATGCGTCACCATTACGATCGTCTTGCCTGCGGCCGCTAACGACGCAAAGAGGTTGAAGACGATCTCGGCGTTGCGTGTGTCCAGGTTGCCGGTTGGCTCGTCGGCGACAAGGATAGGCGGGTCATTGGCAAGCGCCCGGGCGATGGCGGCGCGTTGCGCCTGACCAGTAGAGAGCACCGCCGGGAATTTGTTGGCGTCGTCGGCCATGCCCATTTGTTCCAACCAATGCATGGCGCGTGCGTGCCGCTCGCTCAGCCCATACATCCCTGCCAGGTCCATCGGGATCATCACATTTTCGACGACGGTCAACGTCGGCAATAGCTGGAAAAACTGAAAGACGATGCCCATCGTACGCCCGCGCCATTCGGCCATTTTCCCCTCGTTCAGATGGCGGATCGGGGTGCCGGCGACGATCACTTCACCGTCAGTCGGGTGGTCGATGCCGGTGAACATATTAATCAAGGTGGACTTGCCGCTGCCCGACTTGCCCACGACAGCCAGAAACTCGCCGCGTTCGACGGTCAGGTCAATGCCTTTGAGCGCAGTGAAGGGGCCGGCTGGCGTTTCGTAAACCTTGACGACAGCGCGCAGATCGATGATGGCGCGGCCGGCCGGCCTGATGGGCGAAGCGCCGTTGGCGCCGTAGCCGTTGCGAGTGGCGCCATTACGCCTCCATTTCAGCCACAAGGTCGTGTCCCTCCGCCGGCGACGCCGGCCGCATATCCTCGACGATCAGCCCGTCCTCGATGTGCAGCACGCGTGAGACGCGCGCCGCCAGATCCCGATCGTGCGTCGCCATGAAAATCGTTTTGCCCGCCGCCACTAACTGTTGAAAGACATCAAAGACCGCCTCCGCCGTACGCGAATCAAGGTTGCCAGTCGGCTCATCGGCAACCAGAAAGACGGGATCGTTCGCCAACGCCCGCGCAATCGCCACCCGCTGGCGCTGCCCACCGGAGACGGCGGACGGCAGCTTGTCAGCATGTTCGGCGATGCCCACAGCGCCTAGCAGTTCACATGCTCGCGCATATTGACGCCGGGGCGTGCCGTAGCAGTTGGCAAAATCCATCGGCAACATCACATTCTGGGCGCAGGTCAACATCGGCATGAGTTGGAAAGATTGAAAGACGACGCCCACCTCGCGCCCGCGCCACTGCGTCAGCTTGCCCTCGCTCATGCGGTGAATAGCCTTGCCGCCGATCCAGATTTCACCAGCGGTGGGGCGGTCGATGCCGGCCAGCATATTGATCAGCGTCGATTTGCCGGCGCCGGAACGTCCCAACAGGGCGACAAACTCGCCTGGCCAGATTTTCAGGTCGATGCCTTTGAGCGCATAGAAATCACCGGCCGGCGTGCGATAGGCTTTTTTCAACCCCCTGAGCACAATCAGCGGTTCGCTGGCGTTGCGATCATTCATAGGCCAACACCTCGCGGATCGTCAGTCGCACTGCATTGCGCGCTGGCCCCAGGCTGGCGGCCACAGCGAGCAACAGCAATACAAAGAACCAGAGGATGGCTGCCGGCAGCGCGTAGGTGAACGAGAGCGGCGTATCGAGCAGCGCCACGCCGATCTGTTCACTCATCACCTGTGCCACTGGGTAGGAAAGTGCAAAGCCTATCATCCAGCTCAACGTAGCGATCACCAATCCCTCCAGTAGCACGATACGACGGATAGCGCCGTTGGACGCGCCAATGGCGCGCAACACACCGATCTCACGGATGCGCTCCAGCATGTTGATGCCCATCGTCGTGGACAATCCCAGGCTGCCGACCAGCCCCAACAACACAGCGTTGAGGATCAGGAAACCGACGATGATATCGAACATCAAACCATTCTGGGCGTTGAGCGTCTGGGTGGTGCGCGTGGTGCGCACGGCGTACCCTAACTTTTCGAAGTGACGCAGCAGCGTCGATTCCATCGTCTTCTGCCCTAACAGGTCGTGCGCCGCCGTGATCACCTGCACGCTGTTGGCGCGGTTGGGCATGCGATTTTCGTAGCCGAAGATGGTGCGGTTCATGTAAATCTTCGGCCCCTGGGCGTCGGCGCCCACGATGCCGACCACCAGCCAGGTGCGCTCGCGGCCGTTCATCTTAAGCACGATCGTATCGCCAACCTGCACGTCTGGCTCGTCCTGGGCGACGGTGGCGTTGAGCGCCACGGCGTACTCGTCGTCAGGCCGCAGCCAGCGCCCCGCCTGCACCATTGGGTCAACCATCGCTGAGCCTTCGGGCAAGCCGATCACCTGGTAGCGATTGCTTTCTACGCCGTCGGGACGCATGCGGCTGGCGCCGCCCGTTGCCCACGACTCCACACCGACAACGCCAGGTACAGTCAACGCCGCCTGCTCCAGCCGGGCGATGCGATGGGCTTCCTGAAATTGCACCTGCACGTCGTATTGGTGGTAGCGCAAAAAATCCGCCTGCGTGGCGTCTACGGAGACCCGCACCGAGATCACGGCGATGAAGAGCGAGGTGCCCAGGATCATCACAATCATCGTGCGCAGCAGCCGCCCTTTGTGACGCAGCGTGTTGCGCACAGCCAGCAGCAGAGGGCGCTGCAGCCAACGCCTGGGCAGCCGCGCCAACATCCGGTCGAAGAAACCGCCGCCGGCAGTTCCGGTCTGCATGTTCAGCTCGTTGAGCGCGGCGTAGGTGGTGATGCGCGTGCCTTGCAGCACCGGAAACACTCCGGCCAGCACCGGGATGAAGACGCCGATTGACACCATCACAGCGTAGAGCCACCACGGCAGCGCCAGGCTCTCCGGGCGCAGGTTGACCAGCGGCACGATCAGGTCGGTCATTAGATATTGCGCGGTCAGCACCGCCAGTGGAATGGCTATGGAAAAGGCGATGACGCCATAGACGAGCACCAGCGTCAGATACATGATGATCATCTGCCCGCGTCTGGCGCCCACCAGTTTCATAATGCCGATCTGGTTGATCTGTTGTGCGATGAGCGCTGAAATCGTGTTGATCACCAGGAAAGCGGAGAGGAGCAGAATAATCCAGCCAAAAAAGGAGAGAATCATCACCGCTGTGTTGACAATCGACTCAATGATCGACTTGCCAATGATTGTGCGCCCCACGACGGTGCGCCCACTCTTTTCAATGCGATCTTCGACGGCATCAACGATTGCCTGCGCCCCTTGCGTCGCTACAGCGTCGTCGTCCAGCCGCAACCGCAGCTCGGTGAAGAGCGGCAGTCCGCCCAGGTACTCCATCCCTGCCGGCGTGACAGCTGCGGTCGTGAAGCCGGTGATCTCTGGGCTTGGATAGGTGGGGTCGTGCATGATGCCAGTGACGGTGAAGTGTTTTTGGGTGTCATCCGGCAATTCGATCGTGATCGTATCGCCAATGGCGGCGCCGATGGCGGTCAGCCCCATGTGTTCGAGCATGATCTCATCTTTGGCGTCGGGCCAACGCCCTGCAATGAAGGGATAGCTATCCACGCGCATCGCTGCAAAGTCGTCGACGGACACAATCTCGATGCTGAGTCGCGTCGCTTCACTCACGGCGACGCGCGCGCGCAGCGACTCGCGCCCCTCTGCTGCAGCCACACCGGGGATCTCTTCTTGCACCCGTTCGGCCAGTTCGGCGTCGAAAGGTTGCGTAAACAGGATAGCTTCGGCCAGTTGCGCGTCATTGCGGTCGCTATGAAACTCGCGCAGCATTAACGTCTGCGTTGCCATAATGGCGCCAACCGCATAGACGCCCACAGCCACCGCCAACGCCACGATCAGCGTGCGCGTGCGATGGCTCCACAAGTCACTGATGACTTTGTACCAACGAATCCGGATCATCCCTCAATCCACCCCAGACAAGGTAGAACCTGGACTATTACTGACCTCCAGGTTAGCTGTTCATCTTCTCGGAAGCTTCGAAGCTTTCGGGAAGATGGTGAGCTTCTCCACCGATATACTCTGCGCTCCCTCCCTGCAACCTCTACTCCAATACTCCAACCCGCTGACGGAGGCGCAACGCGCGTATCATGCCACAACCTGCTGCATTCGTGAGAGTCGGCGCCGGTCTCGATACATGATTTTCATGTGGCTTTCATGTGGGGTTCACGCGTCAGCGCCGCTTCCGATCGGAAGTGGCGCCTCATACGTTGCAGATTGCTGGCAGCTATTGCCAAAGCTTTGTGATCTCGTCGACAGGGAAGATGGGAAACGGCGTTGATTGGCCGTGGCGCCGTGCATACAGTCCTTCTCCCGGCGCCAGCACCTGACCGATGACAGTCGCAGGCCAACCAGCCTGCGACCACAGTTGCAGCAACGCCTCGACATGCTGTGGCGCCGCCGTCGCCAACAGGGCGCCGGAGGCAAGAACGCCCAGCGGGTCCAGGTCGAAGGCTGCACACAACCTTTGGCTAAGCTCGCTTACCGGCGCCCGATCGAGGTCGATCTCCATCCCAACACCTGCCGCCAGCGCCAGTTCGGCAATACCGGTCGCCAGCCCGCCTTCGGTCGGATCGTGCATTGCGGTGACCAGCCTGGCTTGCGCCGCCAGCAATGCCGGTTTCAGCACGCTGATGCCTGGATCAAAGAGGTAGTTTGCGACTGCATCGAGTTCGGCGGGTTGCCAGCCGTTGTAGAGAAGCCGCTCGCGCATCTCGCGCGCAATGATGCTGGCGCCCTCGATCGGGATCGAACCGGCGAGCAACACGGCGTCGCCGGGCTGGCAGCCGCCGCTGCGCACGTACTGCTGGCGAGGAACTTCCCCCAACATTGCGCCGGAGACGACCGGCTGTTGCACGGTGTGCGTCACTTCACTGTGCCCGCCGGCGACAACAATCCCCAACGCGCGGCACGCAGCGCCGATCTGGTCAAAGATCAGCCGAGCCGTGGCGGCAGTGGCATGCGTGGCGGGCAGCAACACCGTCGGTAGAAAAAAGCGCGGCGTGGCGCCGGTCACTGCCAGGTCATTTGCGCAGACGTTGACGGCATAGTGACCGATCTGGTCGGTGGCAAAGGTGATGGGATCGCTCTTCACCACCAGCAGATGATCGCTGCCAGCATCAAAGTCGATGACGGCGGCGTCTTCACCTACCGAGGGGCCAAGCAACAGCTGCGGATCATGGGTTGGCAACTCAGCTAACAATGCAGAGAGCATGGCGTGTGGCAACTTCCCCGCCTGCAAGAGCGTGAGTGAAGCGGAAGAGGGCGTGGTCACTGTCTACAGACTCACTCAGTTAATGACATGCACGGGCATACCGATGAAGGCCAGGCGAAATAGCGTCGAGGCTTCCATGTCATCGAGCATGGCGCAGCCAAA
>DGFH01000291.1:0-1717 GCA_002391565.1 Anaerolineales bacterium UBA3905 | reverse complement strand
TTTTCATACGGCCCTACATCATAGATGCCTAACCAGTAGGGCATATCGAGTTGCCAGACCTTGCTCTTGGCGTTGAGAATCTTGGACTGGACGGCGTAATTGCCAGGTTTGGTGCGGCGTTCGCCCGCGCCGGTGCTGCACGGCCACGAATAGAGAATGCGGTCGCCCTGATAGACCCAACACTGTTGGCGGCTCAAGCTGACAATGAAGCGCGTGCCCGAAGTCGGAGTCGGCGGCAACCGCAAGTTCAATGGCGGTGGGCCGTAGGGAATCTTTAGCTCCATGCCGTTATAGACGGTCTCTGTGTTGGGCAAATTGTTATAGGTCTGAATCGCCAACATTGTTGTGTTCAGATTGCGGGCAATCTCGGACATCGTGTCACCAGGTTGGACAGTGTAATAAAAATAGCCACTGCGAGCCGGGCCGATCTGAAGTTGCACCCCGCTGCTCGCTTCGTTTTCCGCACTGGCGGGAATCAACAGCGTCTGTCCCGGATAAACGGCGTTAGGGTCGGCGATGCGGTTGACCTGCAAGAGTGCGCCCAGGGTTACGCCATGCTCGGCGGCGATACGGCTCAAGGTTTCACCCGGCTTGACCTGATATTCACGCGTTGGCTTGCGCGGGCGCAGTTCATCGCCGGTGGCGGGCAAGATCAATTGCTGCCCGGCGCTGAGTGGTGCGTTGAGGCTCTGAAAATCATTGAGCCGACGCAGCGACTCGGCGTCCACTCCTATACGCAGCGCAATCAGATTGAGTGTGTCACCCCCTCGCACCTGGTAGGTGCGATTGAGGCTGCCGATGGGGTTGCCGCTGCGCTCGATCGGCGTCTCAACTGCCGACGTCAACCCGGCGGTTGACTCAACGGCATTCGTTGGCGTCACTCCTGCTGAGTCATGCTCTACAGTAACGTCTTCCGTCACATCAGGTGCAGACACGCCGGCTGCTGTGGGTTCTGCCACCAGGCGCAGTGTCTGACCAACCACGATGTTGTCGGCGTCATCAAGCTGGTTGAGAGAGCGCAGTGTAGCGAGGTCGATGCCAAAGCGACGGGCAATGGCGCTCAACGTATCGCCAGGTGCAACCGTGTATATTGCGGGGAGAGCCGCTGTCGCTGGCGTGGGCGCCGCAGGAGCGGCGGTCGGTGAGCTTGTTTCGAGCACAGAAACTGGCGTAGCAATCTTCAGCAACTGGCCGCTATACACGCTGTCCGGATCGGAGATTTCGTTCGCGGCCATCAACTGCTCCAGCGAGACGCCGTACTGCCTGGCGATTTCGCTCAATGTCTCGCCTGGCTGCACGCGATGCTGACCGGGCGCAGCAGGAGCCAATGTGACTGACGCCGGGACAATCAACTGTTGCCCCACGATAATCGTGTCCGGTTCTGCAAGATTGTTCAATGCCAGCAAATCCGCTTCAGTCACACCGTATTGGCGAGCAATCTGACTCAAAGTTTCGCCTGGCTGGACAGTGTGGATGGTTGTCTGCGCAACCAGCGGAGTGGCCGGTGTAGCAAAGAGCAACACCAATACAACAACTGCTGCCCCCCACAGTTGGGCCAGAATGCGGAATCCTGGGCGAATAGAGTTTGGGAGCGATACATTAGGCTTGCCTGACACCACGTACACTGACCACCTCACACGCAAAGGGTTGCAATTGATCTTGCCGTGAGGGTACCCAGGTTCCAAAGAAGTGTCAAACTTGAGTAATGAGGAAGTAA
>DGFH01000304.1 GCA_002391565.1 Anaerolineales bacterium UBA3905 | reverse complement strand
CACAAGCCATGCCTCAAGATCGACCGGGCCGCGCCAGGTTGTGCGGCCATGATATCGATTTCCAGGTTGTCACGCGGTATTGCTCGCAATCTTCCCGGAAGCTTTGGAACTTCCGGAGAGATAAACAGTTAACCTGGCGGTCAGTAAATGACCAGCTGCACTACGCCAGATCGCGCCGCCCAAAAACCCAGATCGCGCCCGCCACACCGCCCACCAGCCAGCCGATCAGCACACCGACGCCCACCGGATCGAGGCGCCCTGTCGCCACGATTTCTTGGGGGAAGTAGGCGTGCCACGGGTTGAGCCAGCCGACCGGTGAATTGGCGACAGCGGGGATCACGTCGAGCACGAAGGCGAGCAATGTCCAGGCGACGGCAAGCCCGCCGGCGGGTGACGTGCGGCTGAAGAAACTGGCGATCAGGAACGCGCCGCCGCCCAACGCCGCAAAGATCAGCCAGGCCATCAGCGCCGCCAGCAGATAGTTGCCGAGCGGCAGCGCGTAGGGCAACGTCTGCACGCCGAGCGCCAGCCCGAGCCAACCTGCCAGCGCAATCACGCCGGCGCCCGCCGCCATCTCCAATACCTTGCCCAACACGAAACTCCAGCGACGCAGGGGCCGGCTCAGCACCAAATGGATAGCGCCGCGTTCGATCTCGCCGGCGAGCGCATCCGTGGCGCGGGCGACGACAAAAGCTGCTCCTAACCCAATGAAGAGTGGATGCATCCAGGTGAAGGCCAGGTAATCCTGCACGCCAAAGCCAGCCTGCAGGTTGGGCGCCAGCTTGAGCAAGGTGCGCAGCTCCGCCGGGAAGGTGCGCACAACGCTGGTCACCGCCTCCATGCCGCCGATAGCCGGAAAGCTGACTGCCACCAGCCAGTGAAAAGCCGCTACGGACAACGCAAACCACCACAGCGACCAGCGTTTGCGACGCAGCGTAGCCACGCAGATCAGCCCAACGCTGCTCAGATCAAGCCGCAGTTCATTCATCGGACGGACGCTCCGATCGATAATAACGCAGGAAGACATCCTCCAGCGACGGCGGTTCGATGGTGACATCGGCCACCGGCAATGTCGCCAGCAGCCGCAGCGTGGCCGGCAGATCGCCAGTCAGGAAGCGCCAGGATTGGTTGTCGCCAGTCGTCACACCGCTGACGTCGGGCAACACTGCCAGTTGATCCGCGACGCCAGCGCCATCACCCGTCAGCCGCATCGTCACACGGCGCTGCATGTGGGCGCGCAGGTCGTCGATGCGCGCGACTGCCGCCAGCCGCCCGCTGCGGATCAACGCCACGCGGTCGCACAGTTCCTCCACCTCGCTCAGCACGTGCGAAGAAAAGAAGATCGTGGCGCCGCGCACCTGCGCGGCGCGCAACAGATCAAAGAGCGCCCGCTTTGCCAGCGGATCCAACCCCTCAGTCGGCTCGTCCAGAATGAGCAAGTCCGGGCGGTGTTGCAGCCCCTGCACGATGTTGATCTTCTGGCGCACACCGCGCGAGAGACGCCCCATCGGACGGCGCAAATCCTGGTCGCGCACCTCAAGCGCCGCCAAAAGCTGCGCCCGGTCAAGCGGCGGCTGGCGCTGAAGGCGGGCCAGCTCGTCGAGCAACTGTTGCCCCGTGGCGGCGCCGTCCAGCCCGGCGACATCGGGCACAAAACCCAGTTGCCGCCGCGCCGCCATGGCCGCCATTGGGTCAGCCATGTCGTGACCTAGCAAGCGCACGACTCCACGCGTGGGACGCAAAAAGCCGAGCAGCAGACGGATCGTGGTTGTCTTGCCCGCGCCGTTCGGTCCAAGAAAGCCGATCACCTCGCCTGTCGCCACCGTCAGGCTCAAATCGGTGACGGCAACGTGACGGCCGTACTGCTTGACGACATTCTCCAGGCTAATGGCGGTTGGTGCGACCGATGATGAATGGGGCGACATGACTGGATTATAGCCAGGGCGTATGCGATTGAGCAATCCAGGTGCAATTCGCTGCAGGTGCTTTGTCATAGCTTTGTTGCCAGATCGCTGCCTGTGATATGATAGCCGTTACGTCCGCGGTCGGCGTCATGATTCGGCCAATGTGAACGCAGTGGGGCGCCGGTGCGTCGTTCGGACTTCACATCGGGATCGCATGCACCGCAGCGGTAGGTGTGGCGCAATGCCTGCGTAGTGCTTGAGGCTAGACAACTTTTATGAATCCACGCACCTTGCGTGTTCTCGAATACCCCAAAATCCTGGAGCGACTGGCAAGCTATTGCGCGTTCAGCGGCGGCGCCGAGCTGGCGGCGGCCCTCCTGCCCAGCGACGATCTGCTCACGGTGCGGACATGGCTGCTCCAGACCTACGAAGCCTACCAGTTGCTCCAGCAGAAGGATGACATCAACTTTGGCGGCGTCAGCGACTTGCGCCCGCTGCTTGATCGCGCCGAACGTCGCTCCGTGCTCTTTCCGCCCGACCTGCTGGAGATCAAGTTCACTCTGCAGCGGGCGCGGCAACTGCGCAATCTGCTGACGCGGTTGGAACACACCTTCCCGCACCTGGCAGAGATGGCAGCGAACATCCAGCCGTGCGACCACATTGTGGAAGAGATCAGTCGCTGCATCAGTGATCGCGGTGACGTGCTGGACAATGCCAGCCCGGAATTGGCGCGCATCCGCAGCGAGCTGCGCGTGGCGCAGGAACGGCTGCTGAGCACGCTGGATCGTCTGGTGCACAGTGGCGACATCAAGCCCTATCTGCAAGAGGCGCTGGTCACACAGCGACAGGGGCGCTATGTCATCCCGGTGCGCGCCGAATATAAAGGCAACATTGACGGCATCGTTCACGATCAGTCGGCCAGCGGCGCCACCCTCTTCATCGAACCGCTCAAGGTTGTGCAGCAGAACAACGCCGTGCGCGAGCTGGAACTACAAGAAGAAAAGGAAGTCCGCCGCATCTTGCTGGAACTTAGCATCGCCGTGGCGGAGGAAGCCGTCTACTTGCGCCGCAATACGCAGATTCTGGCCGAGCTGGATTTTACGTTCGCCAAAGCCAAATATGCCTACGCGCTTGACGCCACTCTGCCGGAGATGACGACCTTTCAACCACGCAAAGCCACCCCCAAACACAGTAAGCACGATGAGGAGGCGCCTCCCCATCCCGGCTCTGTGATTGAGTTGCGTCGTGCTCGCCATCCTCTGCTCGACCCCAAAACCGTCGTGCCGATCGACGTCTATCTCGACGACGACACCTATCTGATCGTGATCACCGGGCCCAACACGGGCGGCAAGACCGTAACGCTCAAGACGGTTGGCCTGTTGGTGCTGATGGCGCAGTCTGGTTTGATGATCCCGGCGGACATTGACAGCAGGCTCTCCATCTTCGAGGGCGTCTACGCCGACATCGGCGACGAGCAGAGCATCGAGCAAAGTCTCAGCACCTTCTCCAGCCATTTAACCAACATCATCGCCATCCTGGAGGAAGCCGACCCCTCTTGTCTGGTGCTGCTCGATGAATTGGGCGCCGGCACAGACCCGGAGGAAGGGTCGGCGTTGGCGATGGCGTTGCTGGACAACCTGCGCGATCGCGGCATCACTACCTTTGCCACGACGCACTACAGCGACCTCAAGCTCTACGCCCACAACACGCCGGGCGTGCGCAACGCTTCGGTCGAGTTTGACGTGGAGACGCTCAGCCCGACCTACGAGTTGAGCATTGGCTTGCCCGGGCGCTCTAACGCACTGACCATTGCGCGGCGGCTGGGGCTGAATCCGGTGATTGTCGATCAGGCCGAACAGATTGTGCGGCCCGACACGCTGCAAGCCGACAAGCTGCTCGATGACATCCGCCGCGCGCGCCAGGAAGCCTTCGACGCCGCCGAACGCGCCAAAGCGCGCGAACGCCAGGGACAACTGCTAGAAGCCGATCTGCGTCATCAGCTCGCCCAGATCGAACAGGCGCGCCGTGCTGTGATTGCCGAGACACGCGCACTCATGCAGACCGAACTGGAGACAGTGCGTAAGGAGATCGAGCAACTGCGACGACAGGCGCGCAGCGGCTTCACCGGCAGTACGGCCGCTGGCCATGAGGAGTTCCTGGCGCGCGCTGAAAAGGAATTGACGCGGCGCAAACAGGCGACCGAGGAGGTCAACCAGCGCGTCGTCGTGCCAGGCAAGGCCGAGGATCGGTTGACCGGCCCGGTCGAGGTGGGCGACATCGTGTGGGTTGCCAGTCTGCAAGCCAGCGGCGAAGTGTTGGCGGTTTACGAAGCCAGCGACGAGGCCGACGTGCAACTTGGCAATTTCCGCTTGAAACTGCCGATGAAACGGTTGGAACTGCGGCAGAAAGCCGTCAAGGAAGCGCCGGCCCCGGCGGTTACAATACGCAGTAGTGCGCCGGGCGCCAGTCCCGGCATCGAGCTGGACTTACGCGGCGAACGCGTCGAAGAAGGGTTGGAACGGCTGGAGCGTTATCTCAATGACGCCTACCGCGCCCGCCTGCCCTTTGTGCGCATCATTCACGGACACGGCACCGGCGCCATGAAATCTGCCGTGCGCGATGCACTCAAGCGCCATCCGCTGGTGGGCACGATGCGCGCTGGCGAAGGCAATGAGGGCGGCGACGGCGTAACGATGGTGAAACTGGTGAATTCGTAGCATCTCCCGTCTCTTTGCTTGAGTCTCGTCCGTGATCGAGATTGGAGATTAAGAGATTTCAGAGCGAGGAATCTTTTTCTTTATGACACATTTGATTGACAAAATCCGCTGTAGCGTGGGCGTGACAGCCTACAACGAAGAAGCCAACATCGGGGCGTTGCTGGCCGCGCTCATCGATCAACACCTCCATCAAGTTGAAATCGTCGAGATCATCGTCGTCGCCAGCGCCTGCACCGACCGCACAGTGGAGATTGTCAAGGAGTACATGGCGCAGGATGCACGCATCAAG
Source organism: Anaerolineales bacterium UBA3905 (assembly GCA_002391565.1). Lineage (GTDB taxonomy): Bacteria > Chloroflexota > Anaerolineae > Caldilineales > Caldilineaceae > Caldilinea. The sequence continues at coordinate 7,891 of DGFH01000304.1, read as the reverse complement.
TTGATCGAACAGGAACGCCGCGAGGGTAAAACCAGCGCCGTCAACCTCTTCCTCAAAGCGGCGCAGTGCGACATCTGCGTTTTGGAGAGTGGCGATACGCTGCCGCATGAGTACGCCGTCGAGCACATGGTGCGCATGTTCCGCGACCCCAACGTGGGTATGGTCGGGGCGCAGAAGATGGCCGTCAACACGCCCGATCACATTGTGGGGTTGCTCAGCCACCTGCGCCTGCGCATGGAGCACGAGCTCTGTCTGGAAATCCCACGGCTGGGCGAAATGATCGCCTTTCGCAAAGTCTTCGAGCAAATTCCACCGGACGTGGCGATGGACGAAGCCTTTGTCGAAGCGATTGTCGTGCAACAGGGAATGCAGGTGCGCTATGCACCCGACGCCATCGTCTACAACACTGGCCCCACGACCGTCAGCGACTTTATCCGCCAACGGCGACGCAACCACGCCGGTCATCTCTATCTCAAACACAAATACGGCTATAAAGTGAGCAGCATTCAGAACCGCCGCGTGGCGCGCATCGCCCTCAAGGAGTTGTGGGGCATCGTGCGGCTGGTGTGGGTGCTCTTCCTGTTGGCTTTTATTGAGGGCATGAGCCGCTTCCTGGGCTGGTATGACTTTGCCATCAAGCGCGATCGCCACGTCGTCTGGAACATGGCGTGGACTCAGAAACAAAATGTGCAGGATGTGCGTCTCAGCCGAGAAAATGGTGCAGCGAAAGAATCGTTCACGATCCAGACGCGCACGCAGTTGGAGCGGTGAGGCGCAACATGTCACACGTCAGGCGCCGTGCATTTAACCCGTGACGCCTGACGCCTGACTTTCTACTCTATGTCCAAAGCTCGACTGCTCGACCTCCTGAAACTCTTCATTGCCATCGGGTTGCTGGCCTGGCTGGTGATGAAACTGCCCGACCCAGCGGCGCTGTGGTGGCAGATTGTCCACGCCAACAAGCTATTGCTGCTGCTTGGCGCCGGTTGCTATGCGCTGGCCGTCGCCGTCAGCGGTTTGAAGTGGGGTGTGCTGCTGCGCGCAGCTGGCATCGCTCTCCCTCGCTCGCGCTTACTCGCCTACCAGTGGATGGCCGAGTTCTTCAACAACTTTCTCCCGGCGCAGGTTGGCGGCGATGTGATGCGCGGCTACGCCGTGGCTGTCGATACGCGACGCAAGGCCGACGCCGCCGCCAGCGTGATGATCGACCGCTTCATTGGCCTGATGATCTTCATGCTCTTTGCCGCCGTCTTCTCTAATGCTGTACTGATCTGGGGCAAACCAGACGGCCAGCCCTTCTCGCCCGAAGGTGCACTCTTTATGCGCTTTGCCGCACTTGGCAGTGCTGCGGCAGCGTTCACCCTGCTCGTTATCGTCGCCACCTTATTGAGCCGTCGTCTCAAACGCCTGATGGAGCGGTTGCTGGCTGTGCTCCCCTTCAGCGCCCGCACGCTGCCGCTTTGGGAAAAACTGGCCGCCGCCTTCGATGTCTACCGCGACCATCCGGGCGCGCTCCTGTGGACGGCTGCTGGCAGCACGGTGATCGTACTCCTCACCAGCATCAACATCTGGTTGATCGCTCAGGCAATTCAGCCGGGGAGCATTTCGCTGCTAGAGGTGCTTGTCATCAACCCGATCATCGTCTTTGCGCTGATCGTGGTGCCGCTCTCGCCGGGGGGACTGGGCGTACGTCAGGTTTCCTTTGCCGGGCTATTTCTGTTTATGGGCGCCGGATACGAACTCGGCACGGCAGTCGGTCTCTTGCAACAGTTCATCGGTTACATTGTAAGCGTCCCCGGCGGCATCCTGTGGGTGCGCAATGGTCGTAACCGCACAACGCAATCCGCCGCGCCCCCGCTCTCTGTAAAACCACAGTGACCGCTTGTTCTCATCGCCGCCTGACCCTATGACCGCCTGGCTGACTATCGCCGACGCCCGTGCACTCTATGCCGCCGGCGACGCAGCCCACGACTTCGACCACGTGTTGCGCGTGACGCACCTGGCCGTACAGATTGCCGCCGCCGAGGGCGCCGACCTCACCGTCGTGCGGCTGGCAGCGCTGTTACATGATCTGCCCACACCGCCTGCAGCAGACGACGATCCCCGCGCCGCGCATCATGTCCGGGCGGCAGGGGCGGCGCAGCAGTTGTTGCTTACACGCGGCGCCGCTGTTGAGCTCGCCGCCCAGGTGGCCCATTGCATCGAGGCGCATCGCTTTCGCGACCGGCGCATCCCACCGCAGACGCTGGAGGCGCAGTGTCTCTACGACGCGGATAAGCTCGATGCGATGGGCGCCATCGGTGTGGCGCGCACCTTCGCTTACGCTGGTGCAAGCGGCAGCCGCCTGTGGGTCAAGCCAGTGGCAGAGATTGCAGGCGATAATGACGCGGCGGGAAATGACTACACACCGGTGCATGAATATGTCTTCAAGTTGCGTCGCTTATGGGATACACTATACACGCCCACCGCACGCGCTATCGGTGCGGAACGACATGCAACAATGGCAGCGTTTTTCACACAACTCGATGCTGAGATGGCGCGCTCGGGTTATGGTGTTTCCGATCAGGAATGGCAATTTGATAAAGGATTGTAGAAGATGCCACAACAAATCTTGAAACACAGGATGCTTTTCCAGGCATTGCTGTTAATTGTAATTACAATCCTGATCCGCCCGGCGTCGCTGCTGGCGCAGACCCCGCCAGACGTCCCCGCCGATTTCATGATCGATCCAGCCATGGACGCCTGGCCCGGCGAGTACATTGTTGTGCTCGATCCGGCGGCGGGTGCAGTCTCTGCGGCGCAAGCGCAGTTGGCGCAAGCCGGCGAGTTGATCGACCAGGTGACAGCGTGTGGGTCAAGCAACGTGCTGCAAGTCTGGCGGCTGGATGACTTCCCCGCTGCGCAGACGATGCTGGCCGGCGACCCGGCGGTGCTCTCGCTTGAGCCGAACTGGATCGTGCGCGCCGCCGGTCTGCCCACGCCGCCGCCGACCACGCCGGAGACGCCCTATGTCTTCGCCGACACCTACTACGCATCCCGTCAGTGGAATTTGCAGCGCAGCGACGCCGCGCGCGCCTGGCAGTTGATCGCCGACCAGGGGCTGACGCAACAAACTGTGCGCGTGGCTGTCATCGACAGCGGCGTTGACTTCAACCATCCTGATCTGGCGGGCCGGCTCCTATCAGGCTACAACTATATTTTGACTACAACGCTCCCATACGATGATTTTGGGCACGGCACCCACGTCACCGGCATCATCGCCGCGCTTGCCAACAACGGTAAAGGGATCGCAGGGGGAACATCACACGTCGAAATCGACCCGCTGAAAATGCTTGGCAGCACGGGCGGCGGCACGATTATTAACCTGAATCAGGCGATCTGCGACGCCGCCGATCGCGGCGCCGACGTCATCAACATGAGCCTGGAAGTGCCCGCATCACTCAGCACGACACTCGCCGACCAGATGCAGGCGGCGGTCGATTACGCCTACAACCGAGGCAGCGTACTCGTGGCGGCGGCAGGCAACAGCAATGGTGGCCCGGTTTACTACCCGGCGCGTCTTAACCATGTGATCGCTGTCGCTGCCACAACACCGGAGAACCTGCGCGCGTCGTATAGCGCAATTGGCACACAACTGGATATTGCCGCCGGAGGCGGTAGCTTCACCGAGAACGTATTGAGCACCTGGCCAGCCATCGTGACTGCCAAGTGCACCGGCACAGGGCGCGTCCTGCTCACCGAAGGCGGCGCCTATTACTGCACCGAACCCGGCACAAGTATGGCGGCGCCGCTGGTGAGTGCGGCGGCCGCCCTGCTGCTTTCGTTACAGCCCGGCCTGACCAACGACCAGGTCGAGGCCATTCTGGAGGAAACAGCGCGCCCCATCGGGCTGCCCAACACGCAGGTGGGCGCAGGGCTGCTCGACATGGCAGCGGCAGTGCGGCGGGTGCTCACCAGCACGCCAGTCATCACACCGGCTGCGATTGGCGCAACTGTACTGACGGGCGCTGCCCCATTTACGACCACCGCCATTGTCGAAAACGCCAGTCTGCTCTCTGTGAGCGTGACCGGCACACTTCCCATGACGGATTGGTTGCGCGTGCTCAACGTTGGAGGCGACAGTTTTACCGGTGCGCTACGGTATGGTCAGCCACTCTACTTCTCATTTGCGATTTCGCCGACGCACCTGCTCACAGGCGCTTATAACAGCGCAATCGCGTTCAACGTCACGGACAGTCACGGCGCCCGCACGACGATGGAGCTACCGATTTCGCTCGGGGTGGGCAATTTTACGCCCACCCTCTACCTGCCGATGGTCAATAGACCGCCCGTTCCAATCGGGAGTTCAACGCCACTATCCTTCACCTGGGAAACGCCGGTCGTCACGCCAACGGTGTTGACGATTGGCGGCAGCGGCTACGTCACGGTGGCGCTGCCCTTTGCCTTCCCGCTTTCTGGGGTGAACACGACGAACGCCGCCAGCTACGCCTTTGCCTATGTCTACGCCGATGGCTTCGTCGCCTTTTCCGAGGGGACGCACACTGCAGTGGCGTCGCCCACCATCACGCAGTGCCTGCCGATTCTGACCCAGCCCCTGCAGGGCGCCTTCGGCTGGTGGGCCGATCTCGACCCGACCTTGGGGGGCGCCATCAAGACCTTCCAACCTACATCGGATCGCTTCGTGATCCAATATGAAGCGGTGGCGTCGGCGGCTGGCGTCACACCGCCCTACACAGCCACTTTCCAGATCGTGCTGCATGCCAACGGCAACGTTGGCTTCAACTACCTGGATGTTCCCGACGCTGTGGCGACCGGTTTGACGAATCTGGCGCCGCGCGTCGTGGTCGGCGTGCAGGCGCGAGCGGGGTTGTTTCGCAACCAGGCTGCGTGCATCACGACGACGAAGGGCTACGGGCGCCCACCCCACGATGAAGAATCGATCTTGATCCAACGCGAGGAGGTCTTCTGATGTTGAGTTCCGAAATGCATCGTCAGGCCGCCAGGGGACAAGGGAGTGTGCCGATCGCCATCGTCACCGTCAGCGACACACGCACGCCGGAAACCGATATCAGCGGCAAAGTGATCCGCGATCTGGTGGAGGCCGCCGGGCATACGATCGTTGATTATCGTATCGTCAAGGATGAGCCGGAGCAGGTGCTTGCTGCGTTGGACGATTTTGCCAGCGGGCAGGCGCGGCTGATCATCTTCAACGGCGGCACTGGCATCGGACGTCGCGACCGCACCTACGACGTGATCAGCCGCATGCTCGAAAAGCCGCTGCCGGGCTTTGGCGAGCTGTTTCGCATGTTGAGCTACGAACAGGTCGGCGCGGCGGCGATGTTGAGCCGGGCGACGGCGGGCGTCTATCGCGACAAGGTCGTCTTCAGCACGCCTGGTTCGCCCAACGCCGTGCAACTAGCGTTGGAAAAGCTGATTCTGCCGGAGATTCAACACCTGGCGTGGGAACTGGTGCGGTGAGGTGCAAGGGGCGATGTAGAGAAGGGGCGATGTAGAGAAGCTTCGACGTCGAGGGCTATCCCTTTATCTACGACATTGCGCTCAGCCAATAGTCTGCTGGCTTCCGGGAAGTTTCGAAGCTTCCCGGAAGCTTTTTCCTCCTACCCCTGCCAATCCCGCAGCACGGTCTGCACCGCGTAGTAGCCACACATCCCATGCACCCCGCCGCCGGGCGGCGTCGAGGAGGAACAGAGATAAATGCCTCGGGCAGGCGTGCGATAGGGCGTCAGGCTGAGGCCAGGGCGCGTGAAGTGCTGGAAGAGATCCTGCACACCGCCGTTGATGTCGCCGCCGACATAGTTGGGATTGTACATCTCCATCGCCCTGGCATGGCGGGTGGCGCGCGCCAAAATCCGTTCACGAAAGCCCGGCGCAAAGCGCTCAACCTGGCGTTCAATTGCATCCGTCATGTCCACGGTCGAGCCGTTGGGGACATGGCAATACGCCCAGGCGACCTGTTTGCCCGCCGGGGCGCGCGTCGGGTCGAACAGGCTTTGTTGCGCCAGGAGCACGAAAGGCCGCGCCGGATGTTCGCCGCGCCAGACCGCCCGTTCGGACGCGGCGATCTCATCCAGCGTCCCGCCGACGTGCACCGTCGCCGCCTGCCGACAGGTCGCCGCCCGCCACGGAATCGGGCCATCCAGCGCCCAATCCACCTTGAAAACGCCGGGATTATAGCGAAAGCGCTCTAGTTGGCGCCGATAGCCGGGCGGCAGGCGGTCGCCGGCGATGCGCAGCAAGCTTTTCGGCGCGGTGTCAAAGAGGTAGGCGCGCGCCGGCGGCAGTTCGGCGATGTCCGTCACCTCCCAGCCACAGACCAGCTCGACGCCGAGCGTCTGCGCATAGCGCACCAGCGCGTCGGCGATGGCTTGCGAGCCGCCTTTTGCCACGGGCCAGCCGACCGTCTGCGCCAGCAGCGTGAGCAGCAAGCCAAACGCAGCGGTGGGGGGGCGTTCCAGCGGCAACACAGAGTGTCCCGCCATGCCGGCGAAAACGGCGCGCGCCCGTTCCTCGCGAAAAAGCGTGCGCGCCAGCAGGGCAGCGGGCGCCGCCAGCGGCAGCGCATAACGCGCCAGCAGCAGCGGATGGCGCGGCAGACGCAGCGGCGCCAGCAGGTCGTCGAGTGCGTCCTCCCAGCGCTCAACCAGCGGTTGAAACAACCAGCTCCAGGCGCGTGCATCGTCGCCCAGCTCGGCGGCAGTGGCCTCCAGCGAACGGGTCACGGCCACGGTGCGCCCGTCGTCGAGCGGATGCGCCAACGCGACGGGCGGCTGAATCCACTCCAGCCCAAAATCCGCCAGCGGCAGGGTGCGGAAAAAGGGTGATGCAATGCCCAGTGGATGGATCGCCGAGCAGATGTCATGGCGGAAGCCGGGCAGCGTCACTTCCAGCGTGCGCATCCCGCCGCCGGGCGTGGCTTTCGCCTCCACCACCAACACGCGCCCGCCCGCCCGCGCCAGCGTAATGGCGGCTACCAGCCCGTTGGGGCCAGAACCAATGATCACGGCGTCGTAGCTCACGCGTCGCCGTCCTTTCGCAACCGTGCGAATCCAATCGATTTCGTCGTCTTTGCTACTTCGCCGACATGATGCATGTGGTGCATTACAGCAGCAGCGAAACAAGTTGTCTGTTGGCGTGAATCCGGCGCAGTGACATAGCAAGCACCGAGCATCTGCGGTTGAGAACCGTAGCTACACCTCGCCCGTAGACGCCGCTCGCAGCGGCGTGATCGCGCTGTTCAACCACATCCGTGTATGCACCGGGAATCTGCGGTTGAGAACCGCAGCTACACCTCGCCCGTAGACGCCGCTCGCAGCGGCGTGATCGCGCCGTTCAACCACATCATGCACGCACCGAACATCTGCGGTTGCGAACCGCAGCTACATCACGCCCGTAGACGCCGCTCGCAGCGGCGTGATCGCGCCGTTCACCACATCCATGCATGCAACGAGCCTCTGCGGTTGAGAACCGCAGCTACACACGCCTGTAGACGCCGCTCGCAGCGGCGTGATCTCGCCGTTCAAGCACATCTGTGCACGCACCGAACATCTGCGGTTGCGAACCGCAGCTACATCACGCTCGTAGACGCCGCTCGTAGCGGCGTAATCTCGCCGTTCAACCACATCCATGCACGCACCGAGCATCTGCGGTTGAGAACCGCAGCTACACCTCGCCCGTAGACGCCGCTCGCAGCGGCGTGATCCTGCCTTCAACCACCTCCGTGCACGCACCGGGAATCTGCGGTTAAATGAGGATTTACAAAATGATCCGGCAATCGAGGTAGGCGCGGCTCTTAGCCGCACGTTCTCGCCAGACAGGAAAATGCGGTTGAGAACCGTATCTACGATTACCGAATCTATTTGTTAAACTCCAT
>DGFH01000378.1 GCA_002391565.1 Anaerolineales bacterium UBA3905 | reverse complement strand
ATTACGCCATCATCCCGAAAGGTTGTCATGTATGCCGGCGCCAGCCACCGTCGTCGCTCTGGTCGAGCGTTTTCACCAGCATCTCACCACCTACAAACAGAACACCTACAACGAGGAGCAACTGCGCGTCGAGTTTCTCAATCCGCTTTTCAAGGCGCTGGGCTGGGACGTGGACAACGAACAGGGCTACGCCGCCGCCTACAAAGAGGTGATCCACGAGGACGCCGTCAAGGTGGCGGGCGTGACCAAAGCGCCCGACTACGCCTTTCGCATCGGCGGCGTGCGCAAGTTCTTTCTGGAGGCGAAAAAGCCGGCGGTCAACATCAAGGAAGACATCCACCCCGCCTATCAACTGCGCCGCTATGCGTGGAGCGCCAAACTGCCGTTGAGCATCCTCAGCGACTTCGAGGAGTTCGCAGTCTACGATTGCCGTATCAAGCCCGACAAGAGCGACCCGGCGAGCACCGCGCGCGTGCTCTATCTGCGCTACACCGATTATCTGGAACGGTGGGACGAGATCGCCAGCGTCTTCAGCAAGGAGGCGATTCTCAAAGGCTCCTTCGATCACTTCGCCGAATCGCACAAAGCCCAAAAGGGCACGGCGGAGGTGGATACGGCGTTCCTGGAAGAGATCGAACGCTGGCGTGAGCTGCTGGCGCGCAACCTGGCGCTGCGCAACCCCGGCTTGAGCGCGCGCGAACTCAACTTCGCCGTGCAGCAGACCATCGACCGCATCATCTTCCTGCGCATCTGCGAGGATCGCGGGCTGGAACCCTACGGCGAGCTGATGGGCTTGCAGAACGGAACGCAGCTCTATGCGCGGCTGGTGCAGAAGTTCCTGGAGGCGGATCGGCGCTACAACTCAGGGCTGTTCCACTTCAGCGCGGAAAAGGGACAGAGCACCGCGCCCGACACGCTGACGCCAGGCTTGACGCTCGACGACAAGGTGCTCAAGGACATTTTCAAGCATCTCTACTATCCCGACAGCCCCTACGAGTTTTCGGTGCTGCCCGCCGGCATTCTGGGGCAGGTTTACGAGCGCTTTTTGGGCAAGGTGGCGCGCCTCACGCCGGGACGCCAGGTCAAGATCGAGGAAAAGCCGGAGGTGCGCAAGGCGGGCGGCGTGGTCTATACGCCGGAGTTCATCGCCGACTATATCGTGCGACAGGTGCTGGCGCGGCTGCTGGACGGCAGGACAGTGGCAACCGCGGCGAAGCTGCGCCTGCTCGACATGGCGTGCGGCTCCGGCATCTTTTTGATCACGCTCTACCAGCACCTGCTGGATTGGCACCTGGCGCAATACGCCGCCGACAACGCCGAGAAGTGGGCGCGCGGACGCAGCCCGCGCCTCTACCGCACGCCGCTGGGTGAATGGCGGCTGACGCTCGACGAACGCAAGCGCATCCTGCTCGACCACATCTACGGCGTGGACATCGACCCGCAGGCGGTGGAGGTGACCAAGCTCTCGCTGCTGCTCAAGCTGCTGGAGGGCGAGACCGGGCAGACGCTGGCGCCGCAGCTTGCCCTGCTGCCGCAACGCATTCTGCCCGACCTGAACCAGAACATCCGCTGTGGCAATTCGCTGATCGGGCCAGAATTTTACGACGGGCAGATGGCGCTGCTCGATGCGGAAGAGGCGTATCGCCTCAACGTCTTCGACTGGCACGCGGCGTTTCCGGCGGTCTTTGCGCAGGGCGGCTTTGACGGCATTGTGGGCAACCCGCCCTACGTGCGCATCCAGGCGATGAAGGAATGGGCGCCGCGCGAGGTGGAGTATTACAAGCGGCGCTACCGGGCGGCGAGCAAGGGCAACTACGACCTCTACGTCGTCTTTGTGGAAAAGGCGCTGGAACTGCTCAACGCGGCGGGGCGGCTGGGCTTCATCCTGCCGCACAAATTTTTCAACGCCCAGTACGGCGCGCCGCTGCGCCAGCTCATCGCCGCCGGGCAACACCTGGAGGAGATCGTCCACTTTGGCGACCAGCAGGTCTTTGCCGGCGTGACGACCTACACCTGTCTGCTGTTCTTGAGCAAGGCAGCGCAGCAGGAGTTCCGGTTTGTGCAGGCGCATGATTTGGCGGCGTGGCGACAGAAGCCAGACAGTCAAAGCGAGGCTCAACATATTCTCGTCTCTGACATCAGCGATTGGAACTTCAGCGCCTTGAGTGGACATAGCTTGTTCGAACGGCTCAGCATTTTGCCGACGAAACTCGGCGATGTGTGTACGCATATCTTTCAGGGAATCGTCACGAGCGCTGACCCGATCTACATCCTTGAAGCTCGCAGAGAAGTTGGCAACAATGTTGTGGTGTATTCTAAATATCTCGACCAAGAACTTGAGCTAGAGACAGCCTATCTGCGCCCATTTATCAAGGGCGTAACGATAGAGCGTTATGTACAACCTCAACCCGCACACTATTTACTGTTTCCATACAATGCCAACGGACTCATTTCGTGGTCAGAGATCGAGACGTTGGCCCCCAAGACAGCGTCCTTCTTGACTCAATGCAAGAAACCATTAGCAGGACGAGAGAATGGAAAAATGGCGCATGAGCGATGGTACGCCTATGTGTATCCCAAGAACCTGTTTCTTTTCGCAGGTCGAAAGCTAATCGTTCAGGTCATCTCCAAGAATGGGCGCTACACCATTGACGATTTAGGCATCTACTTCACCGGAGGAGGCAACGGGCCATATTACGGCCTACTCGTCCACAGTGACATTTCGATAGAGTATGTAGCTGGCATTCTTAATTCAAAGTTATCTGATTATTACCTTCATCGAATTAGCTCACCTTTTCGCGGTGGCTATTGGTCATACGGCAAACGCTTCATCGAACAACTCCCCATCCGCACCATCGACTTCAGCGACTGCGCCGACGTCGCCCGCCACGACCAGATGGTGCGGTTGGTGGAGCAGATGCTGGCGCTGCACCGGCAACGGCAGGCCGCGCGCACGCCGCACGAGCAGAGCGTGCTCGCTGCCCAGATTGCCGCCGCGGATCAGCAGATCGACCGGCTGGTCTATGCGTTGTATGGGCTGAGTGAGGAAGAGATTCGCATTGTGGAGAGCGGATAACGTAAATGCGATTGCCTAACTGCGAACATGCTCACATTCCTCAGGCAAAGGTGGTCGACTACTTGTTGTCCTCCACCCACCCCGAAGGTCAGATCAAGGCGAAATTCTTCATGGCGCACGGCTTCACCGTCGCGAATTGGCAACAGTTTGCGGCAGCTTTGGTGACGCACGCACAGGAGCATCCTGTTGCCAGAGTCGAAAAGTCGCTATTTGGCATTCGCTATATCATCGAAGGTATACTACGAACACCTGACGGGCGCAGCCCATTTGTACGCGTCGTGTGGTTTATTGAAGAGGGCGAAACGATTCCGCGTCTGGTGACAGCCTATCCACGCACGCAGAGGTGAACCATGATTGCTGAACATGACCGCGTCGTATTGCGAATCGATCTTCCTGAACATCAGCTTGTGGCCGGTGATATTGGCACCGTTGTGTTGGTTCACCGCAACGGCGCCGGCTATGAAGTTGAATTCATGGCGCTCGATGGGGAGACAGTGGCGGTCGTCACGCTGCTGCCTGCGCAAATCCGCCCGATTGCGCAACGTGAGATCGCCCACGCCCGGCTTGTCGCCCAGGCGGCGTAGCCAACCACATCTCATCCATACGGGTGTGTCCCAGATTCTTGGCGCGTGCGACGCACTGGGCATGAGTCGGTGTCCCACCGCGAACGCGTTGACCAGTGCGTCGCACGCTTTTCGCCCAAACTTTGTGACGCACCCGCTGCAGGCGGGTGTACTTCATGTTCGGGGCACACAGCCTTCGATTCAAATCGAGGCTGAAAGCTGAAGTCGGCTCAAGCCGACTGGACGCCGCCACGCCAGTCCACTTGAGTGGACTTGAGCTATCAGCCGGTGAATTGATTCACCGGTGCGGCGCAATTTGCCCCAAACGTGAAGTACACCCGCTGCAGGCTAACAGGTTGACGGTTATCGCTGTAGCTCGTAAAATCGGGCTTATCGCACCTGTATGCCCAGGAGGCAAAGTCACCATGAAGTTTGATCGCATTACGGTTGATCCCAAACGCATGAATGGTCAGCCAACTATCCGTAATCTGCGTCTCACGGTGCGCAGGGTCATCGAGTTGCTGGCGCTGTACGCCGATCGCGACGAGCTGCGTCGTGAGTACCCCGAATTGGAGGACGAAGATATCCGGCAGGCGCTCCTCTTTGCCGCCACCAGCATCGAAGACCGGATGGTTGAATTCGCGCTGTGAAACTCATCCTTGACCAGGGTCTCCCCCGATCGGCGGCGGCGCTGCTGCGTAACTCAGGCATTGACGCCGTTCACACAGGCGAGCTCGGTTTAGCCACCGCCGAAGATCGCAAAATTCTCGAGTTTGCCAGGTCAAACGATCGTGTGGTTGTGACGCTCGATGCAGATTTCCACGCATTGCTTGCTCTATCGGGCGCCGCTGGCCATCGGTGATCCGGGTGCGTGTCGAAGGGTTGCGCGCCGAGGCGCTTACCGCGCTTCTTCAACGTATCTTGGAGGCTTGGCTCGAGGATATCGAAACAGGCTGTATGCTCACAGTGCACAATGACCGGGTTCGCACCCGCCGCCTGCCGCTGACGTAGCGTCGATGGCATTTTGACATCCCGTCCGCACCATCGACTTCAGCGACTGCGCCGACGTCACCCGCCACGACCCGAAGGTGCGGCTGGTGGAGCAGATGCTGGCGCTGCCCAGATTGCCGCCGCGGATCGGCAGATCGACCAGCTGGTCTATGAGTTGTATGGGCTGAGTGAGGAAGAGATTCGCATTGTGGAGGGCGGATGATACAGTTTTGGGAGCGTTGACGGTGTGGGTATTGCAAGGTAGAATCAGCTAGGAGGATTCAATCACTATGCATGAGTGGCAACACTTCATCGTGTCTGATCCAGATGTCATGATGGGCAAGCCTGTCGTCGCTGGTACACGCGTCACCGTTGAGCTGATCCTGGAAAAGCTGGCGGCAGGAGAAAGCTATCAGCAAATCCTCGAAGCGCATCCGCGCCTGACGTCAGATGCCATATCCGCAGCTATCGCCTTTGCGGCTGCGGCGTTGCGTGCTGACGTTGTTTACCCTGCGCCCCCGCTTGCCGCATGAAGCTGGTTGCCGACGAGAGCGTCGACTTTTCGTTGACGCTTGCCGCATGGGGTGCGGATAATCTCAGAGAGGGAGATTGCATTGTAGGACTTACGCACTTGGTCATACAACCTTCCCGGAAGCTGCGAGCTTCCGGGAAGGTCTCATACAGCCCACTGGAGTGTATGCACAACGAACATGTCAACTGACGCCAAACCGATGATCACAATTGTCGTACAGGCAGACGAACTGCTGGCTGATGAACTGGCGGCAGTTGCGGATGCCAAACAAATATCATTGCAGGAAGCCGTTTGCGAGGCGCTGGAGCGCTATGTGTCCAGCGAACAGGTTGCCGCCAAGCCGCGCTATTCCTTTATCGGGATTGGGCGCAGCAGGTTCTCGGTGCATGCGCGGATGTGGTTGAACGGCGCGATCACGCCGCTACGAGCGGCGTCTACGGGTGTGAGGTAGCTGCGGTTCTCAACCGCAGGTTCTCGGTGCAAAAGCGGAGTGCGTTGGCGCGCGATCACGCCGCTGCGAGCGGCGTCTACTGGGCTTTCAGTTGCTTCGTCCTCGAAAGTTCGCTCACTTCACCGTACTCCCATAACAGCGTCTCGCCATGACAGGCAGCGCGCGCCGCACGAGCAGAGCGTGCTCGCGGCCCAGATCGCCGCCATCGATCAGCGGATCAACCGGCTGGTTGATCTGCGTCCCAAGACGCCTCCTGTTGGTAGGCTGCCGCACATCTGTGCTATCATATTCGCATGTCCAGGCCATCTTCCCGCTCCTACCCTGATCCCTTTGACGACAGCTTCGATGATCCGCTCGTCGATCCCTTTGATGTGACGCCGCCTCACCCATCTGCCGCCGATGACGCTGCTGAGGCTGCGCTGGCTGCCCTGGCCGCCGCCGACCTGGCGACGTTGTTCGGACCTGACGGCCCCCTGGCGCGTGAGTTGGGCGGCTACGAGTTGCGCCAAAGCCAGCTCGACATGGCCGAGGCCGTCAAGCGCGCCATCCTTGCCCGCCAACATGCGCTGATCGAAGCGCCCACCGGCACCGGCAAGTCGATCGCGTACCTGATCCCGGCCATCCTCAGCGGGCAGACCGTCGTCGTCTCCACTGCCAACAAGTCGTTGCAGAGCCAGCTCTATCAGAAAGAAATCCCCTTCCTGCGCAAAGTGTTGGGGCAGCCGATCCCAACGGTGATCGTCAAGGGGCGCAGCAACTTCGTCTGCAACTACAAATGGGAGAAAGAGGCCGGCGAGCAAGCGCGCATCTCGCTCTACGATCGCGAGGACGACCAGTTCAAGTACATGCGCGGCTGGCTCGAAACAACGGCGACCGGCGACATCGACGAGCTACCCTTTGTACTCAGCAACGATTTGCGCCCGCGCGTGGTCAGCTTTCCCGACGATTGCCTGCACAGCGACTGCCGCTTCTACGAGGATGAGTGCTGGGTCAACCAGATGCGCGATGCAGCGGCGCAGGCGCAGGTGATCATCACCAACCACCACCTGCTGCTCAACGCGCTGGAACTGGGCTACGCCGGCGAACGCATCCTGCCGCCAGCGCCGCTCTACATCATCGACGAGGCGCACCACCTGGAGCAGATCGCCACCGCCGTCTACGAAGTGATGGTGAGCGATTACACCGTCGAGCAACTGCTGGCGCGGGCGATCTTCAAGGAGCATCTCTCCGACGACGAAGTGGACAGGCTGCGCTATCTCAACACGCTCGCTTTCCAGGATATTTCCCGACGCAGCGATGATAACGCCTTTCAACTGGAGGGTGACCTGGAGAGCATCCTCATGCTGAGCAGCGCGCTCAGCGAACTGGGGCAGCGGCTGAAGAAGGCGAACCCCTACGCCGCCGCTGTCGAGCAGGCCGCCCAACAGGGTGAACGTCCTGCCGCCGAGACCGCCGAACGTTTCCGCTACTACGAGATGGCGATCTCAACCGTCAACAGTACGGCCGAAAAGCTCAAGGCGATCGGCAGCAGCCGCAAGGATGGCGCGGTTGTGCGCTATGCCGTGCGCTCCTTCGACCGTCGCCACATCACGCTGGAGGTGCACGCGGCGCCGATCAACCCTGCAGATTTACTCACGAGCTATCTCTTCCACCCCGAAGATGACAACGGCAATCCGGTGACGCGCACCGTCATCTGCACCAGCGCCACGCTGGCGACCGGCGGCCACTTTCACCATTACAAAGCGCGCTGCGGCATCAAAGCCACCGGTGAGGAGCACGTGCTACCGACGGTTTTTGATTATCCGCACCAGGCGCTGCTCTACCAGCCGCCGCTGCCTCCCTACGACTATCGCAACACCGACGCGTTTTATGACGCCGTCGCCGCCGAGATCGCGCGGCTGCTGGAGGTGAGTCGTGGGCGGGCGCTCTGCCTCTTCACCAGCTGGAGCGGTTTACAGCAGGTCAACGACCGCCTCCAGGCCGAGGGCGACGGCGTCATCTGGCCTGTGCGCGCACAGGGCGACGCGCCCCGCGACGCGCTGTTGAACTGGTTCAAGGCCACGCCCTACAGCGTGCTGCTTGCCACCCGCTCCTTTTGGGAAGGCGTGGACATCCCTGGCGATGACCTGAGCCTGGTGATCCTGGACAAGATGCCCTTCCCTACGCCCGGCGACCCGCTGCACGGCGCGCGCATGCGCGCCATCGAGAACGAAGGGCGGTCGAGCTTCGAGGAGTATATGGCGCCACTGATGACGCTGGCGCTCAAGCAAGGCTTTGGCCGCCTCATCCGCCGCAGCGACGATCGCGGCGTGGTGGCGATCCTCGACGAGCGGCTGACAAGCAAAGCCTATGGCCGCCGCACCCGCCAGGACCTGCCGCCCGCCCGCTTCACCCGCGACCTTAAGGATGTCCACCGCTTCTATGGCGCCGCCCTGGGCGCCAACGCCGAATTTGCACTCAATGTCTGGGCCGGCGACGCGCGGCGCTGGCGCTGGCAGCTGGTGCGCCTGCTCGATGGTCGCGCCGATGCAGATAGCGGTCGCGGCGACACAGATGAGGTCTCCCACCTGGAGCTGACCGCCGCGCTTGCCGGGCTGCGCGACCTGCACGCCCGCATCCGCCGCGCCGGTCAGGACGCCGGTCGTTACACCGTCGAGTTGCGCTGCAGCCAGCCAACCGCCGCCGCCATCGTCGGCGGCATTGCCCACGACGGGTTGGCGCAACGCTGGGCGGAGATCGCCGGCGTCTGGCAGGCGATCTCGCCGCTGCCGGTGAGACAGTGATACGATTGCACTGCATCAGCGCGCAAGAACAAAGGCGCTGTCTTGTTGGCAGTCTGGCCGGTGGGGCGCAATCGAGCAAGATTTGGACAAACATTCACATGAAAGCGCGAGGAGTTTGTCATGGAAGAGACAAAATCATCCACTACAGGAACTTCGACTGGCAGCGGAGCGCAGGCGTTGACAATCGCAGTCTCGCTGGCTGCGGCGGCTGGGGTTGGCTACCTGGTCTACCGCAATGGCGAGACGTGGTTGCGCTCGTTACTGCTCTATCTGTCGCGCATGAAGCTGGCGCGGCAGGTCGTCACACGCTTTCCGCCAGCATGGGCGGTCGCCAACCGCTTCATTGCCGGCGAGTCGGTGGATGAAGCCATCGCCGTGGCGCGCCAACTCAACGCCAAAGGCATGACCGTCGCCCTCGACTATCTGGGCGAAAGCGTCAGCGACGCTGGCGAAGCCGCCGCCGCCCGCGACCAGATTCTGTACCTGCTTCAGCAAATTCATGCTGGCGGGGTTGATGCGTATGTTTCGGTCAAGCTCAGCCAGCTGGGGCTGAAGGTGGACGAGAACCTGGCGCTGGCGAACCTGCGCACGCTGCTCACAGAGGCGCAAAAGCGGGGGTTGCGCATTCGCATCGACATGGAAGAGAGCGCGCTGGTCGATACAACGCTTGATCTCTACCGGCGGCTGCGCTTTGGCGAGGGCTTCGACAACGTCGGCGTTGTGATCCAGTCGTATCTCTACCGCAGCGAGGAGGATGTGCGCAGGCTGGCGGCGGAAGGCGCGTGGGTGCGGCTGGTCAAAGGCGCGTACAAAGAGCCGCCCACCGTCGCCTATCCGCAAAAGACCCACGTCGACGCCGCCTTCGTACGTCTGGCGGAGCTGTTGTTGAGTGACGAGGCGCGTCAGCACGGCGCTCATCTCGCCGCCGCCACGCACGACGACACCATGATCGCCGCAGTGCAACGCTACGCCGCCGCCCACCATCTCCCCAAGGACGCGTTCGAATTCCAGATGCTCTACGGCATCCGCCGCGAGCGCCAGGAGCAACTGGTGGCGCAAGGCTATCGGGTGCGCATTTACGTGCCGTATGGCACAGCGTGGTACCCTTACTTCATGCGCCGCCTGGCCGAACGCCCGGCGAATCTGTGGTTCTTTGTGAGCAACTTCTTCAAGGCATAGTTAGAGGAAGCGCCAATGTCCGTGCTAGAACCCGTCACCCTGACCACGCCGCGCCTGATCTTGCGCCCGCTGATCGAAGCCGATCTTCCTGCACTCTTTGCCATTTTCTCCCATCCGGAGGTGATGCGTTACTGGAGCTATCCGGCGTTGACTGACATGACCCAGGCGCGGGATATGTTACAGCGAATTCAGGCGAGCTACCAGGATGGCAGCGCAGTGCGGCTCGGCATCGCGCTGCGCTGCGATGGGGTCTTGCTGGGCACCTGTGCGCTCTTCAACTTTCACGAAGCCAGCCGCCGCGCCGAAATCGGCTATGCACTGGGGCGACCGCATTGGGGCAACGGTTACATGCACGAAGCCTTAACTGCGCTCATCAACCACGCCTTCGCCAGCCTCGATCTGCTCCGCCTGGAAGCCGACATCGACCCGCGCAACACCGGCTCGGCGCGTACGCTGGAGCGCCTCGGCTTCCAAAAAGAAGGCCATCTGCGCGAACGCTGGGTCGTGAACGGCGAGGTCTCCGACACGGTGTGGTACGGATTGCTGCGGCGGGAGTGGCAAAACACAAGATGAACAGCCATATCATGATGAGTGAAGGTCAGATGTATACGCCGCCCGGCGGCCCACCACGCGTCAGCCCGCCTGACCCGGCCATTTACGCGGCGATGGGCGCCGACGCGATCGTGCAGATGATCGAGGACTTCTACACTGAACTGGAGCGTTCCTGGCTGCGCCCCATGTTTCCCCACGACATGGTGGCCGCCAGCCGTAAATCCGCCGCCTTCTTCATCGGCCTGCTGGGCGGGCCGCCGCTCTATCACCAACTGTACGGCAACCCGGCCATGCGCGCCCGACACATGCCATTCCCCATCGATGAGGCGGCGCGTCAGGAGTGGCTGCGCTGCTTCGATGTGGTATTGGCGGACGCACCGACGCGCTACCATTTCCCACCGGAACATCTGCCGGGCTTTCGGGCATTTCTGGAAGCCTTCTCCCGCTGGATGGTCAACACCGCCACCTAGCCTGCCTGCACACGGCGCCAACTCTGTTTCGGGGAATCACCCTCGCGCCCAGCCATAGTAGACCAAACCAGGGTGATTGTGCGATACTGAACAATAACAAGTCTCGAAACAAAGCCAAAGTGAGAAGCTGGATTGAACGACACTCTCATTACCGAAACCACCGACGATATTCCCACCATCACCGTTGAGCAACTGCCGCCGCATATTGCCGCAGCCGCCCAACGCGCCGGCTGGACGAAGCTGATGCCCGTGCAGGTGCGGGCGATCCCCTTCCTGCTCGACGGACAAGATGTGATGATTCAGGCGCGCACAGGCAGCGGTAAGACTGGCGCCTTTTTGTTGCCCATGCTGGAGCGGCTTGATCCCAACCGGGCGGCAACCCAGGCGCTGATCCTGGTGCCGACGCGCGAGTTGGCGCATCAGGTCTGGCACGAAGCCGAGGTGTTGTGCGGCGCCGCCGGCCTGCGCACCGTGGCCGTCTACGGCGGCGTCGGCTACGGGCCACAGATCGACGCACTCAAGCAAGGCGCACACATTGTCGTCGGCACACCGGGGCGCATCCTTGACCATCTGCTCAAACGCACGTTGCTGCTCGACCACCTGGAGATCCTGATCTTCGACGAGGCCGACCGCATGTTGTCGATGGGCTTCTATCCCGACATGCGCGAGATCCAGCGCTATCTGCCGAACCGCCGCGTCAACGCCTGTATGTTCTCCGCCACCTTCCCGCCGCAGGTGATGCGCACCGCCCACCAGTTCATGCACGAACCGGAGTTCGTTTCACTGAGCAGCGGGCATGTGCATGTCGCGGAGACGGAGCACATCTTCTATGTTGTCCCGGACATGGGGCGCGAACGCAGCCTGATCCGCATCATCGAGGTCGAAAACCCGGAGTCGGCGATCATCTTCTGCAACACCAAGGTCAACGTCCACTTTGTCACCGTAGTGCTGCAGCGCTTCGGCTACGACGCCGACGAACTCAGCGCGGATCTTTCGCAGGCTGACCGTGAGCGCGTGCTGGAGCGAGTGCGCCAGGGTGCGCTGCGCTTTCTCGTCGCCACCGACGTCGCTGCGCGTGGCCTGGACATTCCCGAACTCTCGCACGTCATCCAGTATGAACCGCCGGAGGACGTGGAAAACTACATCCATCGCGCCGGGCGGACTGGCCGCGCCGGCGCCGCCGGCGTGGCGATCACCCTGGTGAGTCGCGTCGATAAAGGCGTGCTCGACCGCGCCGTGAAGCACTACCAGCTACCCATCGTCGAGCGCCCGCTGCCGACCGAGGAGGAAGTCGAAGCCGTTGTCGCCGAACGCCTGACCGCACTGCTGGAAGCGCGGCTGCGCGCGCGCGACAAACTTCAGGCGGAACGCAGCAGACGCTTTGCGCGCCTGGCGCGCAGCTTGATGGAAAGTGACGAAGGGCAGGCGATCATCACGATGCTGCTGGACGACACCTATCAGCAGGCGCTGCACGCCCCGGTGACGCCGCCGGAGCCGGTGCACGCCAAAGCCGCGCCGATGTCCAGACCGTCCACCGCCAACCGCAAGCCGCGCCGACGGGGTGGACGCAGCCGCCGCAGTTAGCCATGACCGCAGTTAACCATGACCACACTTCGCCTCTCCGACTGGATTCGCTTTGACCTGGAGGAGGTCACCGCCATCCTGCCCCGGCTCGATGATGATCAGGCGGAGATGTTGGTCGCCGCCATCATGGACGCGCCGCGTGTTTTTGTGTTGGGGCTGGGACGCAGCGGACTGCTCCTGCGCATGTTCGCCATGCGGCTGATGCAGATCGGGTTGACGGCGCATGTTGTCGGCGACGCCACCACCCCCGCAATTGCGCCGGGCGACCTGCTGATCGCGCTCTCCGGCAGCGGGCGCACCGAAAGTGTGCTGACCCTGACGCGCAAAGCCAGAGGCTTCGGCGCGCGGGTGGCGGCGATCACCTCCAGTCCTGCCACGCCATTAGCAGCGCTGGCCGATCTGGCGATCATTGTCCCTGCCGGCTCGGTTAAAAGCGACGTGACGACGCCCACGCGCCTGCCGCTTGCCAACGCACTGGAACAGGCAATGGCGATCTACCTCGACTGTGTGGGGGCGATGCTGGCGGCGCGCAGCGGGCAAGACAACGCCGCCATGATGGCGCGTCATGCCAATCTGGAGTAGGCGTCGCTATTCTTTGACGCAGAGACGCAATGGCGCAAAGAAAACACAGAGAAATGCCTGATCCCTTGATCTGCGTGAGGGCGTGATCATTCCGCCGATAAGGTGGCGAGAAAGGCTGCGGCCTGCCGGCGAATCGTCGTGCGCTCAGCCGGCGTCAGGTGTTTTAGCCCCAACACCGCCGGCCCAAAGCGAGGGTTGGCGCGCAACGTCGCCTCGTGTTCCAGCAAGAAATTCCAGTAGAGCACATTGAAGGGGCAGGCGTCGTCGCCGGTGCGCGCTTTGGGGTTGAAAGGGCAGTCAGCACAGTAATCGCTCATCTTGTGGATGTAGTTGGCCGAGGCAATGTAGGGCTTGGTGGCCGTCTGCCCGCCGTCGGCGTTGAGTCCCATGCCGATCACATTCGGCGTCACGACCCACTCGTAGGCGTCCACATAAAAGGTGAGAAACCAGGCGTTGACCGCCGCCGGGTCGATGCCGGCCAGCATACAGAAGTTGCAGATCACCATCAGCCGTTCGATGTGATGGGAGTAGCCCAGGTCGATGACGCGGTTCACCACGCGGTGGAGACAGTGCATCGGCGTGGCGCCCGTCCAGAAGAAGCCCGGCAGCGGGCGCGTATGCCGCCAGCTATTGGCAGTGAGCAAGCCCGGCATCTGCCGCCAATATTGCCAGTAGATGTACTCACGCCAGCCCACGATCTGGCGGATGAAGCCTTCCACCGAGGCGAGCGGCGCCAGACCGGCGTGATAGGCTGCTTCGGCGCGGCGCGCCATCGCCAGCGGGTCGAGCAGACCGATGTTCATATAGGGCGAGAGCAGCGCATGAAAGAGCACGGCGCTGCGCTGGCTCATGGCGTCTTCGTAGGGGCCGAAGTTCGCCAGGCGATGACGCAAGAAGTCATCGAACGCAGCTTCGGCTTCCTGGCGCGTCACAGCCAGGTCAAAGCCATCCACGCGCCCTACGCCGGTGGGCAGCGCCGCCACTTCCGCCATCACCTGCTGCGTCAGTGCATCGGGCGCAAAGGCGAGCGGCGGTGGGATCGCCAACCCGGTGCGTGGAAGCGGCTTGCGGTTCTGCTGATCGAAGTTCCAGGCGCCGCCCAGCGGTTCGCCCTGCGCGTCGAGCAGGAGGCCCCAACGCCTGCGCTGGGCGCGATAAAAATTCTCCAATACGACCTTCTTGCGCGGCTGCGGAAAAGGATCGTAGCGCCCGGTGAGAAATTGCGTGTTGGGCAGGACGGTCACCGGCGTGCTGAGCAGGTGCGTCAGCCGCTGCTGAAAGCTGCGCCCGCTGTACTCCGCCGTCGCCATCGTGAAGAGGTGCTGCGGCTGCCAGGCGGCGACGTGTGCGCGTAAGCCTGCGCCGACGCTGGCGGCCTGACGATATTCGACGGTGTAGCCGACGGCGCGCAACTCTTCAACGTAATGGCGCATTGCGCTGAGCAACAGCACCAGCTTCTTGCGCTGGTAGGGCAGCCGGGTCAGCCGCTGCGCGCTCTCGACCAGCACGACGCGGGTGTGGTCGCGGTCGGTGAGCGCGGCGGCGGCTTGCAGCGCCGGATGTTCGAGCAACAGCTGATCGCCGGGAATCCAGACAGAGACGCGTGGTGGGGTCATGGTGTTGGTTCTACTCCGCGTTTGATTCTACTTGCGTGACCATTGTATCCTATCGCTCCTGCAAGCGCATCACGCGTTAGCCAGGGGTCTATTGCACAGTAGGGGCAGAGTTTGTTTTGTAGGTCATCGCCTCCGGCGTGACGGGCGCCTTCAACCCGGACGTTTCCGGTCAGCCACGCCGTCATGCCGGAGGCGATGACCTAAGGGAGAGACCACTTCGTGCATTGAATGCGACAATATCGATTGTCGGATCATTTTGTTAATCCTCATGAAGCTGAACGCTTTCGGTCCTGTCTCTTATACACATCT
>DGFH01000234.1:12363-15231 GCA_002391565.1 Anaerolineales bacterium UBA3905 | reverse complement strand
TGCATCATCGTGTAGGAATAGGGCAGCAGCACCGAGTCGAAATCGAAGCGCGCCAGGCTGCGTCGATGCATGGCGGCGATGGTGCGGCCATGACCAGTGACACCAATGTAGCGCACCAACCCCTGCTCGCGCGCCTCAATACAGGCCTCCAACGCGCCACCTGGCCCCATTGCCGTGTCCCATTCGTCGGGGTGAACCAGTGCGTGTAGTTGGATCAGATCGACGGAATCGACGCGCAGGCGTTCCAGAGATCGATGAATTTCTTCACGGGCTTTGGCGTAGGTGCGTTGCCCGGTCTTGGTCGCAAGAAAGAAGTCCTGGCGATGGCGCGCCATCCATGGCCCGATGCGCAGTTCGGCCTCGCCGTAGGAGGCTGCCGTGTCGATGTGATTGACGCCATATTCCAGCAACAGGTCAAGCGTGCGGTCAGCCTCTGCCTGCGTCACGGCGCCCAGTGCGGCAGCGCCGAAGATGGTGACGGTGCTCATATGGCCGGTGCGTCCGAAAAGACGCTTTTCAATTGTTTTATGGGTGGTCATGGCGCCTGCTCCTTAGCTGATGCAACAACTCAAAAAACGATCGGAAATCTCGTTGCTCATGCGTCCATCGCCTGTGCGAGACGCTGCCATTCATTGTACACCGAATTGAGTGAAATTGTGATGGCTGAGTAATGCGAGATTGGAGATTAGAGATTGGAGATTAGGCAATCAGGATGCTCTTGGAACACCAATTTCCTAATCTCTCAATCTCCCGATCTCCGCTTACAATCCTGCGGGGAGCAGATTCACCAGGTTGTCGGCGCGTTGAACATCCTCACCGGCCAACTGTGCCTGAAGCCAGGTTTGGAATGCCTGGCTGCGTTCCTGGTCAAGTTGCGTCTGCGACTTCGGGTGCGCAGCATCACGTTCCAGCACTTCGATCAGGTGATAACCAAAATCACTCTTGATCGGTTCACTGATCTCGCCGATGGGCAGGCTGAAGGCAGCTTCCTCAAAGGGCGCCACCATCTGCCCCTTGCCAAACCAGCCCAGGTCGCCGCCATTGGCCGCGCTGCCCGGATCATCGCTGTACTCAGCGGCCAGGGTGGCAAAGTCCTCGCCATTCAGCAGGCGCTGGCGCAGTTCGTTGGCGAGCGCCAGCGTAGCAGCATCGTCACGCGGCCCTGGCGTCGGCGTAGGTGTTGGGAAGCCTTCGGGCAGCGGCGTGGGCGTCAATGTCGGCTCTGGCGTCACCCCTTCGGGCACGGCAGTCGGCGTCGGCTCTGGCTCGCGCACGCGCAACAGAATATGCCGTGCATGGACGGCTTCCTCAGTCGGAGACACCGTTTCGTTAGCGATCACCTCTTGTAGTTTGTCACGCAGTAAGCGGTCGCGGATGATGCGTTTGTATTCGTCCAGCGAGAGGCCAGAGATCTGATTGAGGGTGTTCTGAAGCGTTGTCAATCCTTCGGCAAAGCGCGTCTCGGTGATCACAACCGGCGTCGGCAACGGCGTTGGGGTTTCGGTCGGCGCCACCGTCGGCGTTGCCGTGGCAGATGCAGTCGTAGTGGTGGCCGTCGTCGTCGTTACAGGCGTTGTGCCGGTGACAGATGTCGCACTTGTCACAACGGCTGTCTCCGTCACCGTCGTAGCAGCGGCAGGCATGGTTGCCGTTGGCGTCGGCGTGGACGCCGACGCTGTCGCAGTGGCGTCAATGGCCGCAACGGCCGTGGCCGTGGCTTGCGGTTCCGTCACCAGGCCAAGACCGTTGGCAATTTCGTCCCGTAGCGCCTGCTCGACTTCTTGCTCCGTGACGGTGATGCCGCGCGCCGCCGCCTCGCGTTCAACGATCAGATCTTCAAGCATCTGGTCGAGTGTCTGTTGACCGAGCGCGAAGGGGCTGCCCAACGTTGCCTGTAATTGGCTGATTTGACTGGTGAAGAAGCCCTGACCGCCAAATTGTTCTTCCAGTTGCTGATATCGCGCCAGTTGATTTTGGAGGTTATTCTGTTGGAGCTTGACGCGTTTCCAGAACTGGTTGGCGGTAATCGTCACATCACCGACGCGCGCCACTTGCTGGTTGGGCAACACCAGGAATTGATAAACGACGCCCACCAGAATGAACAACAATGCTGCACCCAGTGCAACGCCGACGAACGTGTACAATTTGCGATGGCGCTCACGGTCGCGCTGGCGCAGTCGTTCTTCCTTGCGCGTCATCTCACGCTGGACTTCGGACGACTGTTCTGGCGCCTGCGCCTTTTTTTTGCGCTCAGCCATAGGTTACCGCCGTTTGCGTACGATGCGAGTCTGATCCGCCGTGTAGGGCAGCAGCGCCAGGTGACGTGCGCGCTTGATCTCGCGCACGATCTTGCGCTGCACTTTGGCGCTCACGCGCGTCTTGCGCCGCGAGAGGATGCGGCCACGACGATCCAGGAAGCGTGAAAGCAGACCGATGTTCTTGTAGTCGATCTCGTCGTAACGCACGTCCGAACCGATGCGGCGCGGGCGGCCGGAGCCTTCGCGCTCGACGTACTGCTCAGGCGCGCGGAACCCTTCCTCGTCGTCTTCCTCCTCGTCGGCGTAGCCTTCGTCTTCAGGTTCATCGATGTCGGTGATGTCTTCAATGTAGACAGGCGGCTTCACCGACGCCACCGGCGTCACGTCGGCGACGCCGTCCACTTCTTCTTGCTCCGGTGTGGGATTGGTTTGTTCACTCATGATTGCGATCCTTTCTTCGTTTCTTGCCTCAGTCATCTTTGCGCATCAGGAGATAGCGCATCACATCTTCGCTGAAACGCAACGTGCGTTCCACTTCGTCGGCGCCCGCTGGCGGCATTTGGAAGCGATGCAAGATGTAGATGCCTTCGTAGAAACGATTGATCGGATA
>DGFH01000234.1:481-12250 GCA_002391565.1 Anaerolineales bacterium UBA3905 | reverse complement strand
AAGCGATGCAAGATGTAGATGCCTTCGTAGAAACGATTGATCGGATAAGCAAGCGTGCGCTTGCCCCACACCTCGGTGGCGATGTCGCTGCCACCCTGCGCTGTGATGACGTCGCAGACGCGACCGTCAAAACTGTTCACACCATTCTCGTCCAGTTGCGGCTGGAGGACATACACCAGCTCATACTGGCGACCGTTCGCACCGTCCATGTTCACTTCCTTTCTTTCTTTGGAGAAGTCCACAGGCCCACCCTGTGAACAGAAAGAACGAGGGGCCGGCGGTGCACCGGTTCCCTCGTTGCAGACCATTCTTTATCATACCTGCAGACCAGGTTTGCGCCAAATTGTGAGGACAATTTTCGGCAAAGTGATGCGCCTGCGACCGTTACTTCTGACCGATCGTGACGCGGTGCTCCTGCACGACGCCGGCGCGCACCAGGCGCATTGTCACCAGCTTACCGACGCGTTCGCCCGTCAGCAGAGCTTGCAGATCGTCGAGGTGACGCACAGCGACGCCGTCGAGCGTCACGACCACGTCGCCTTGCAGCAAGCCGCCCTGCGCCGCCGGGCTGTCCGCCTCAACCGACATCAGCATTAGCCCGGTCTGCTGACCAAGCGCCGCCTGTAACGCAGCGTCCAGGCGCACCGGCTGCAGCCCAACGCCCAGGTAGCCGCGCGGCATGCGTCCATGCGTCAGGAGCGTCTCGACTACGCGCCTGACCGTCGCCGCCGGGATGGTGACGCTGGCGCCCCGCACCAGCGCCGAGGAGTTGACGCCGGCAAAGCGACCATCCATGACGAGCAGCGGCCCACCCGAAAAACCCGGATACATGACGACATCGGTCTGGAGATAGCGGTCGATCTCGCTGCCGGCGCCGGTGCGCCATGACTTCCCCAGCGCACTGACGACGCCGAGGGTCGCCTGTACACCGCCGCCGGGGCGTCCCAGCGCCAGCGCCAGGTTACCCACGTGTAACTCGCTTGCGTCGATCCATGTCGCCGCCGTCAGACCGGTGTGAGTCACCCGCAGCACAGCCAGGTCGGCGCCCGGATCGCGGCCCACCAGAGTGGCGGCGACCGTCTCGCCGCCGGGCAGCCCGACGCGCAGGTCATCGTCGCGCTCGACGACATGGTGCGCCGTCACGATCACGCCGTCGGCGGCATATACGATGCCAGTGGCCGCTAACCGGTTGCGCCCTTCGACGCGCACGATGCTGGCGCTGGCGTTCTCTACCAATGCCGCCAAGGCTTCGGAATAGCTCTTGAGGAACTCGGACATGATTTACTCCTTTGTTGGAAGATGCAGCCATTCAAGTGCATGAGCGACGCCGTGACGCCTTCATGCCTCAATGACTGTACTATGCCAGCAGCAACGGGCGCGCACATCCATCGTTCGAAGAGGGCGTGTCCATGATTTTGGGTAGGTGGCGAGACGGGGAAAAGAGGAGCGCGTTCAATCTTGGGCTTGCAGCCACGTTATCATCATGCGCAGCTGTTCGGCGTGACCAGTCGTGCGGTAATGCGCATTCACCTCGCGCCAGAGTGAGCTATGCGGCGTGACGTCGGCATAGTCGCAGCCGATCAACCTGATCAATGCAGCGTCATCGGTTGGGAGTTCAGCGCCAGGCGATTTTTCCAGGAAGGCGCGACAGGCGCGTTCCAGCGCGTTGAAGTAGGCCAGGTTGTCGTGAAGAAGCTGCGGCCCGGCATCGACCGGCGCGTGACAGTAGAGCACGGTCCGCGCATTCAGAGCGGCCAGCGTCGCCAGCGAGGCGCGCATCGCCGGCAGCCCCGCCGTCGTGCGTGCAGCAGGATAGGGCAACTCGGCGGCGTCGCCGGCCAGCAACGTGGCAATTTCGGGAATATAGATGGAGAGATGATCGTCAGTGTGGCCGGGGGTGGGGATGAGATGCAGCGTCAGGTCGCCGCCATCGATGCACACTTCGTCATCGAACCACAGCGTCGGCGGCGTCAGGCGCACATGGCCGAAGATGGTTGGCTCGGTGCGCTGCAGCTCCTCTAGCAGCGGCCCTTCTTCGCGCATGCGCAACCGGTCGGCGCAGCGTCGGCTGCCGAGGATGGGCGCAGGAAAAGGTGCGTCGGGGTCGGCGAACAATTGATTGCCCCAGGCATGGTCGTAGTCGGCGTGCGTGTTGATCACCAGCAACACCCGTCTGGCGTCGAGTGCAGGGCGGGCATAATCGACCATCTGCTGCGCAGTGGCCGGGTTGATCCCGGTGTCGACGAGCACGACATAGCGCTGCGTTACAACAATGAACGTTTGCACCAGCTCGCCATTGCGGCAGATCAGGATGCGTTCATCCCAGCCGTGATTGGGGAGCAGCACCAGCTCGTTAGTGTGGGGCATCTGTTCTCACCGTTTCATGACGCCACAACGATTTCCTCCACGCGGCGACTGTAGGGGATTTCGTCAGGATAATCATTCAAAAAGCCAAGAAAATAGTCGCCGTCTTTCCAGCAAGTAAATTTAGTGTCTGTGTCAAGAGGTTATCCTCCAGCGAGTAAAATAGAACGACGCGCCAGATTGATTATGCTACAACGTCAATAGGTGCGTCTGGATGGCTGTGAAGGATGCACAGACGACGTCGGCGCCAGCTGCTTCGAGCTGGGCAGCCGGGCAGGTCGTCGTCAGCCCGATGACCTGACAACCGGCGCCCTTCCCGGCGCGGACGCCGTTGACCGAGTCTTCGATGACGACGCAGGCGGCGGCGGGCAGCCCCAACCGAGCCATCGCGCTCCGGTACGGTTCTGGATCGGGCTTGGTGTGCGTCACATCCTCGGCGGTCACCACCACGTCGAAGTAGCGATGCAGGTCGAAGCGGTCGAAAGCGATTACCTGGTTGCTGCGCAAGGAGGAAGTCGCCAGCCCAAACGCCCGAAAGTGCGGTCGGGCGCGCTGAATGAAGTCGATGGCGCCGGGGATTGCCTGCATCTGGTCGACGACTTGCAAGTAGGCGGCCTGCTTGTCAGCCAGCAATTCTGTCACGGTGTAGCGGCCCGCCAGATGGTGGCGGTTGATGTAGTCGAGCAGCACCTCATCGGGCCTGCCCATAAATTCGTCGAAGAACGCCTCCGGCACGGTGACGCCGCGCGCGGCTATGGCGGTCGCCACGGCTGCATTGTGCAATGCCTCGGAGTCGATGATCACACCGTCAAGATCGAAGATAATGGCCTGAATACCCTGCATGAAAAAGTCCGTTCACATCGCAATAGACGCAGTTCGCTCGCCTTCCTGCCAGCTCAATCAAGAATACCATCATCTTTCGGCAATCCCATAGACCTTGGCCAGGCGTAGATCAACCAATCACGCCGGTCATCGCCTCCGGCGTGACATCGCCGGTCATTGCCACCGTCCGGCTGAAAGCTACGGTTGGCAACCGTCAACCGCTTCTCAGGCGTGCGTCAATCTCTGTGCGTGCGTCTGGGCGCGCAATGCCAGTTCCGCCACCTGGAAGACATGCGCCTGCGTGACGGCTATCTCCGTGCGCTGGCGCAGATCGGCCAGAAAATCGCGCATGAAGGGCAGTGGCGTAGCCGCTGCGGCAAGGTAGCGCTCGCCGTCGCTGTCCACCCAAAACAGGTGATCCGCGCCTGCGCGTCCCTGCACATCCCACGTCTTGCGCACTTCGATGTATCCTTGCGTGCCGAGCAAAAAGAGACGCACATCGCCCCATGTATTCAGCCCCGCCGGCGAGAGCCAGTCCACGCGGATGAAGCCAGTGGCCGTGTCTGAGCGCAACAGCAACTCGCCGTAATCCTCAAAGTTGGGAAAGTGCGGGTGATGATGATTGGCAACCGTCGCCGCTACGATCTCCGCCCGCTGGCTGCCGGTGAAGTGCAAGAACTGGTCAATCTGGTGGCTGGCCAGGTCGTTGAGGATGCCGCCGTAGCGCTCCCGCTGAAAGACCCACGCCGGACGTTCAACGCGGCCAAAGAGACGGTGTGGGCCGAAGCCGTCCATGTGGACGACGCGTCCGATAGCGCCGGTGTGCACCAGTTCGCTCGCCCGCACCGTGGCCGGGTTGCCAAAGCGCTCGCCAAAGTAGACGATGTAGCGGCGTCCTGTCACTGCCTGCACGCGACGCACTTCCGCCAGTTGCTCCAGCGTAGTGAAGCCCGGCTTTGTGCACAGAAAATCCTTGTCATGGTGCATGGCGCGCATGCCCAATGCTGCGCGCTCGTTGTGGATTGCGGCGCTCACGATCAGGTCGATTGTGCGATCTTCCAGCAGTGCACTGGTTGTACGCACTGTCTCAGCGGCAGGGTATGCCCGCGCAAAAGCAGCCAGGTTGACCGGGTCGTCATCCCAGCAGGCGACCAGCTCGGCGCCGGCCTCCTGCAAACGGCGCGTCATGTCGAAGATGTGCCCATGCGCCAGGCCGATGGCGGCAAACCTAATCGCCATACGAGACCCCATTCATCGAGATGTAGAAGGGATCGCCGGGCGTGATCGAGCCGCGAGGCACCGGCTGCCGGGTGAAGGCCGATTTATACAGGCTGGCGATGAACTCCACAATACGCCGGGCTTCGGAGCCGCTGACGAGCGGGCGCGCCTTGCGATCCATGCTGTCGAGCAGCAGCGTCAACTGCGCCGTGTGACTGCCGATGCGATCGCAGGGGATGGCCTGCCAGGCGGCAGTGAGCGCCTCGCCCTCGGCGCCGGGCAGCGCTGTGAAGCGCCAGTCGGCGTTGGCATAGCGATAGAGCGTCTTGACCTCGGCGGTGGCGCGCTGATAGTCGAGCCGCAGGTAGCTCTCCTGACGCGGGGAGAGCGCACTGTTGACGATGCTGCCCAGCGCGCCGCTCGCAAAGCGCACCAGCGCCATCGACACATCCTCGACCTGGATCGGACGGTCAAGCGTGGCGACGATGGCCTGCACCTCTTCCCATTCGCTCCACAGCCAGAGCAGCAGATCCATCAGATGAATGCCGAGTGTGGCGGTGGGGCCGCCGGTCTCGGTGGCAAATTTGCCGCGCCAGGGCACAGCGTAATAGGCAGCGTCGCGATACCAGAGCGTCTGGCAGACGGCGACCAATGGGCGACCCAGCAGTTGTTCATGCATGAGCTGACGCAGGTGCTCGACCGCCGAGCCAAAGCGCCACTGAAAGACGGTGCTCACGTAGCGTCCTGTCCGTTGCTCGGCAGCGGCGATCTGGTCGAACTCGGCCAGCGAGCGACAGAGTGGCTTCTCGCACCAGACCCAGGCGCCTGCGTTGAGTGCGGCCAGGGTCAGCGGGAAATGGGAGGCTGGCGGCGTCAGGATATGCACCAGGTCGGGACGTTCGGCGGCGAGCATGGTTTCGGCGTCGGTGTAGGCGCGGGGGATGCCCGCCTGGGCGCAGACAGCCTCGACGCGCGCGGCGTTCTGATCCACAGCTGCGACCAACTCCAGCCGGTCGCCGAGCGCTGCAATTGCCTCCAGATGGCTGGTGACAATGCCACCGGTTCCAATCAGAGCAACTCGATAGCGTGACACAAATTCCTCACTCTCTGTACGTTGTAGAGACTACCAGAACTTCTTGATTCACGGCGCAACTTGCGGTCATAAGCTGTTGATAGTTGTTATCGGTTGTCAACAAATTTCTGAGGTTACTATGACTATCTCACAATGGACCGATTTGCCGTTGGTGCTCACGTCGGAGCAGGCAGCGGCCGTGCTGCAACTTACGCGCCGCACCATTACCAATATGCTGGATCGCGGCGATCTGCGCGGCGTCAAGGTGGGCAAGGAATGGCGTATCAGCCGCGCTGAGTTAGTGCGCTTTGTTGAAGCAGATGACGCGCCGAAGAACCATATCCTGCAAGCTTCAGGTGCGTTTGATATCGATGCTGCGTCGGTCGTCGTTGATGAAGGCGGCATCCTTGTGGTACAGGCACAACCGCTGGAGGACTTGACCGACTTTGTCCAGCGAGAACGCGATCAACGACTATGTGACACTGCTCACCCATCTTGCCAGGTTGGAGATCATCGGCGCCGCGGTCTATGATGCGTTGCTGCTGCATGCAGCCGATCGCAAATGTCGATCAGGTCATTACGCTTAATCTGCATAATTTTAGGCGTGTCTACCCTCAACCATCAGACAAAATTGTCTCTCCGCCAGAACTGTAGGCATCTTTGCGGCAGCGATCGGTTGATTGCTGCCGATTCATTGTGTGCGCGCCTTAGCTGCCTGTAACAGCGCCGCTTCCTCACGCCGTTTGTAAAAATCGTCCAGTGGATAGCAGCCTGAAACTAGCCCGTTGCGCGGGGCGGTGGTGCAATCGCTGAAGGTGCGGCAGATACGCTTGCGCGCCAGCGGGCGTCCGGCCAGAATGTCGGCGGCTACTTCCGGATAAGAGAGGATCAGCCGCCCCAGCCCCACGAAGTCGGTCATGCCGGTGCGCACGACGTGCTGCGCCACGTGGGGCAGCCACTCCTGCAAGTAGGAATAGCCGGAGCCGACGTATAGCAATTCGGGGCGGTGCGCCTTGAGCCTGGCAACGACGGCGATCTGCCGCGCCACGCCCACCAGCGGGTCTTCGGGCGGTTGATAGCCATCGGAAGGGGGGAACAGCGCCGGACGCTGGATGTGCGGGTTGTAGTATGGGCTGCCTGCGGTGATGCAGACCAGGCGAATGTTCAGGTCGCGCAGCAGGTCAAGAAAGGCGAACGGCTCGCTGAGATCGATGCCATGGCCACTGCCATCGCCGCCAAAGGCGTAGCGATAGTTGCCGTCCACGCTTTCCATTTCACCGGCGCCATCCGCACCTGGCCGGAAGGGCGCCCAGTCAAACGCACTGAGCCGCACGCCGATGTCGAGCGCAGGCGCCTCGGCGCGTATGCCTTCCACCAGCTCGCGCAAGAAGCGCGTGCGATTCTCGAACGACCCACCATAGCGCCCATCGCGATCTACGGCGCTCAGGAATTCATGGCCGAGATAGCCGTGACAATGCTTGAGATCCACGAAATCGAAACCGGCTTTCCCGGCGAAGCGCGCGGCAAGGATGAAGTCGTCGATCAAACGACGAATATCGTCATCGCTCATCACCGGGTAGTCATCGCCAAAACCGAACTTGCGGTTGAGCAACGGATGAGGATAGAGGATCGACGGCTTAAGTTTGTTGTCGGCGTCCGGACGGGCAAAGCGACCGGAATGCGTCAATTGCAGCCCAATCAGCAAATCGTCGGTGCGGGTGTAGCGGGCAGCGTGTTCGGCCACCAGTTGCTCGCGCAGCCGCGCCAGATCGGGCCATGTAGCCGCCGTGATCATCAACTGGCGCGGGTTGGCGCGCCCATCATGGCGCACGGCGACTGCCTCGCAGCCCCAGATTAGCTTGGCCCCGCTGGCGCCGAAATGCTGCCAGCGCCGCATGGTCAGTTCGCTGGGGCGGCCGTCCGGCGCGCCATCCCACCCTTCCATCGGCAGCACGCTGAAGCGGTTGCCGATCGTGCGGTCACCATAGCGCATTGGCCGCGCCAGGGGAGCATCCAGCCCGGTGAGCATGGTTTCGTCAAACGGCAAATCAATGCCCAAAGTCCGTAAATAGGTGCGAAATTCTTCGGGGGTGCGGAGTTGAGCCACGCGTTTATAGTGAGCCATTGGTTTATCCTTCCAGGCGCCGTGAATTCGTATTATGCCGCAAGAACACCCAGCCGCTCGGCCAGCTCGCGTAGGACCGCCACGTCGCTTGCCGGGCGACGGTCGGCCTGGGGGTGGGGCGCATCGCAAGCGATCCAGCCGCGCAGCTTGAGAAATTGCGCTGCGCTATGTTTGTAGGCGGGCACCGGGCGGCGGAAGGCGAAGAAGCCCAGATACTGCAGCAAATCGTTCAGTTCATAAAAACTCGGGTCGCCAGCAGCCCACAGCGCATCACGCCGAGCAAAGAGATCAGGCGCAAAAGTGCTCAAACCAAGCAGATAGTCGCTGCCGTACATCACCATGTCGATGGCAAGGTCATTCCCGGTGAACACCTTGAAGTCGGGGCGACGCGCATCGCGTAGTTGCAATCGCTCCCATTCCAGCACGCGGCTGAGCGAGGAGTGTTTGGCGCCGATGCACTGTGGCACATCCAGCAGCCCGGCGTAGGTTTCCAGGTCGTAGATTTTGCCAAAGGGCGCAAACATTGTCCCCAACTCAAAGGCAATGAAGCGCTCACACAGTGCGCCCAGCGCGGCGTAGGCCGCAATAATCTGCTCTGAGGGCTGGCCGGTCAGCCCAAAGGACTGGAAGATCACGGGTGTGCCGCCAGCTTGCTGGATCAAGTCGATCTGGCGGGCGTAGGCAACATGGTTGAAGGCCGCGCCGGGGTGGTCGGCGACAAAGGCGCCGGCCACGAAGTTGCGGCCGGCAGCGATGCGTTGTGTGCGCGTCAGCACCTCCCGCCGCGTGCCATCATCGAGCAGGTTGACGTAGCCGGTGTCCATGTTGACAGCCGGCGTCAGACCCGCCGCCAGCGTGCGCGCCACGTGCGCCTCAAATCCGGCCCAATCGACGCTGCCGGCGTCGGTGAAGGGCAGCAAAATCGCCGAGACACCGATGATTGTGCGCCGTGGGCGCAGCAAGCGCAGCGGATCACAGAACGGGGCAGACGGGGCGACAGCTTCCAGGTGTGTATTCATCCACAGCCTCCTTCAGTGTGCACCAGGTGACCTTGATGCACCATCCACTCGACGTAAGCAGCCAGCGCACCGCGATTGTGCGCGCGGAGCAGGGACTCGATGGCATCGGGATCGCGGTGCGCAAACGCTGCCAACATCTGGCGGTGCTCTGCCTGGGCTTCGGGGATACGCTGCTGCAACACATCTTGTACATAGTGCAACCGCAGACGATCCCAATGATCAAGCGTGTTCTCCAACATTCGCCCGATCAACTGGACATTGGCAAAACGGCAGATCAGCAAGTGAAATTCGCGGTTCAACTGCGACCAGGTCTCCGGGTCGTCAGTACAGACATCCATCCTGGCGACGAGCGTCGCCAACTCGGCGCGCTGCTCGTCGTTCATACAGGCGCAAGCGCGACGGCCACAAATGACTTCGAGCGACTCCAGCAACGCAAAAATCTCATACGCCAGGTCGGGGCTAAATCGGGTGACCGTGGCGCCGGTGTACGGCTCAAAGGAAACGAGACCGTCAGCCTCCAGTTGGCGCACGGCCTCGCGCACCGGAATCTGACTGACGCCCAGACGCGCAGCGACTTCATCGATCACCAGCCGCTCGCCGGGCTTATATTCGCCGTGGATAATTGCCTCGCGCAGCATGTCGTGGACAACTGCGGGTTTACTGCGAAAGAGAGGTTGCATGACGCTCACCACATTTCTTCTGAAATTGGTACTTGACGCGTGCGCAATAATCCTATATCCTATATGATATAGGATACAATGGATTTTTCGATTTGTCTAGTGGCGATTTCGCGCTGCGGCAGACATTCGCCAGATCCAAAAACGCCTATTGCTCCAGCAACATCTTTCAATTTATCTTTCTAAAGGAGATTCAGGTATGCGAAACAGACTCTCTGTCCTTGTCATGCTGCTCGTGGTGGCTGCGCTTGTGTTGAGCGCGTGCGCACCGGCGGCCGTGCCGGGCGCAGCGCCAGCAGCCGAAAGCGATAGCACGGACGCCGCTCCCGCCGCCGACAGCGGCGAAAAGATCGAGTTGCGCGTTGCATGGTGGGGCTCGCAAGATCGTCACGACCGCACAATTGCCGCGATCGAACTATTCGAGGAATTGCACCCCAACATCGATGTCGTCTACGAGTTCGCCGGCTGGGCGGATTACTGGACGCTGATGACGACCCAGGCTGCGGGCGGCAATCTGCCTGATGTCATGCAGCAAGATTATGCACGCCTGGAGGAATGGGTCTCCCGTGGGCTGTTGACGCCGTTGGACGATTTTGTGGCGGATGGCACGCTCAACTTCGCCAATGTCTCCGACTCAGCGTTGGCCGGTGGCAAACTCGATGGCGTCCTGTATGCCGTCAATCTGGGCACCAACTCGATGGTGGTGGTCATCGACGCCGACAAGCTGGCAGAGGCTGGCATGGAGGCGCCGAATCCAGAGTGGACATTTGCTGAGTTTGAGCAATTTGCCACCGACCTGCATGAAAAACTGGGCATCTACGGCATGTCGGGCGCGCTGACTAACGAGCAGTTGTGGAAGAACATCTATCTCAGCCTGGGGCAGTGGGTCTACAGTGCAGATGGCGCATCGCTTGGATATGAGGATGATCAGCCATTCATCGACTACCTGACGATGGTCAAGCGGATGCAGGATGCTGGCGTGACGCAGACGCGCGAGCAGGAACTGGCGCAGGCAGGCGGCAGCGTCGAGACCGACCTGATCGTCACCGGCCAGTCGGCGGCAACTTATTTCTGGAGCAACCAGATCGTGGCGATGTCGAACGCAGCGGGCGAGGGGCGCAATTTTATCCTGGTGCCAATGCCGCGCCCAGAGGGCGGCGCCTCGGCCAACTATCTGAAACCAAGCCAGTTCTTCTCGATCACCTCGCAGGCCAGGCATCCAAAGGAAGCGGCGATGTTTATCGACTTCTTCACCAACAGCATCGACGCCAACAAAATCTTGATGGCCGAGCGCGGCGTCCCGATTTCCTCCGAAGTGCGCGTTGCACTGGAACCGTTGCTGAATGTCCCGCAGAAGCTGATGTTTGACTATATCTCATCGATCGAAGCGACTGCCAGCCCGATCCCACCGCCGGATGTGGCGGGCCACGCCAATTTGATCAATAATGTCTACTGGCCGCTGGTCATCGATCCATTCATGTTCGGACAGCAGAGCGCTGAGGATGCCGTGCGCATCCTGCGCGAAGAAGGCAATATCGTGCTGGCTGAAGCGGCAGGGCAGTAACATCTCAGCTGTCATCTCTGGTGGTGGGGGCATTCTCAGCCCGGGAATGCCCCCACCCATTCCAAAGGAGTTGCCATGAGCGAAACTCTCTCTATTTCGGCGCGACCGACGCCCAACGCCAAACTGGTGAAACCACGCCGCAAGTCAAAGTTTCGGCACGACAACCTGATGGGGTATCTCTTTATTTCGCCATGGCTGATCGCCTTCTTCGCTTTCACGCTGATCCCGATCATTGCGTCCCTTTTCCTGGCCTTCACCAATTACGATGTGCTCAACCCGAACTGGAAATGGGTCGGGTTGCAAAACTTTGAACGCATGTTTACGCGCGACCCCCGGTATATTAAGTCGCTGCAAGCCACCTTTTACTACGCCTTTCTTGCCATTCCGCTGCGTCTGATCTTTGCACTTGCGGTGGCGATGTTGCTCAACACCAATCGACGTGGAGTCGCCGGCTATCGCGCTGCCTATTACGCCCCTTCGATCATCGGTGGAAGCGTAGCGGTGGCGGTCATGTGGCGAGAAATCTTCGGCAGCGACGGACTGATCAACGCAATTTTGGGCACCGAAGTGGCCTGGCTTGGCAACCCGACGACGGCGATCTGGACGTTGATCATCCTGGCCGTATGGCAATTCGGCTCGCCAATGCTGATCTTTCTGGCCGGGTTAAAGCAGATTCCACGCGAGTTTTATGAGGCAGCAGCCATTGACGGCGCCAACGGCTGGCAGCAATTCTGGCGCATTACATTGCCGCTGTTGACGCCGATCATTTTCTTCAACCTGGTGATGCAGCTGATCAGCGGCTTTATGGTCTTCACGCAAGCCTTTATTATCACAGGCGGTGCACCGCTAGATACAACGCTCTTCTATGCGCTCTACCTCTATCAGCGCGCCTTTGTCAGCCTGCAGAT
>DGFH01000234.1:0-206 GCA_002391565.1 Anaerolineales bacterium UBA3905 | reverse complement strand
GCTGCTGGCAATCATCGCCATTATGACAGCGATCGTCTTTCGTTCGTCTTCGTACTGGGTCTTTTACGGTTCACAGGAGGAATAAGCGCCATGAGCACGGCAACGACTACGTCATCTGAACGCAGCGCAGTGCATGCCCCGGCGCGTCCCCTGTGGCAACACAAGGGTGTGCGCACTGTCTTCTATCACCTCATGGTCGCCGCTTC
>DGFH01000362.1:6757-14737 GCA_002391565.1 Anaerolineales bacterium UBA3905 | reverse complement strand
CAGGTCGCACCTGTTACTGATTTCTAGGTTGACATTTTATGAGCGTAGTGTTGCGTATTACGTGTTGCGTGAGGGGTTCCGACACGTAGCAAGTAACACGTAACACTGAAAATATGAAAACTCTGCCTGGCAATCATTAATGAGTGGTGCGTAGATGGGGGATGGGACGCGAATGAAAACGGATCAGGGAAGGCCTAATGCAATACCTTTCCAAACCCGACCACTGATCTTCATTCTGCTGCTCGCCATTTCCCTGCGCGTTGGCGCCGCTTTTTACCTGGGCGATGCAACCCCACCTGGTAAGGATGAGACCTCCTACTCGTTGTTGGCGGCGCGGCTGGCAAGCGGGTACGGCTACAGCTTTGCCGAGGGACACTATCCCTTCACACCCCCGAACACGCCCACCGCACACTGGTCATTTCTTTACACTGCGCTGGTCGCCGCACTCTATGCAATTATCGGCGCACACCCGTTGACTGTACGCTTGGTTCAGGCCATCCTGACTGGTCTGCTCATGCCCTGGCTCACCTGGCGCCTGGCGCAACGCGTGCCGCCACCCACACATCACAAGCCCCATTCCACCGGCGACGCTCTCCCCTCTCCCAATCTCCAATCTCCCAATCTCCAATCTCCAATCTCCCAATCTCCCAATCTCTTCATCTCCCACCCTCCTCTTCTCGCCGCTCTCCTTTCCGCTCTCTATGCTTATTTCATCCTGTACGGCGCCATGGTGCAGACGGAGGGATTGTTTCTATTGGCGGTGCTGTGGTCGTTGGAGCGGGCGTTGGCGTTGCAAGAGCGATTGCGCGAAAAGGAGATTGAGCGATTCAGATTTGTGTGTGCAGCCGTGACATTGGGCGTGAGCATGGCGGTGGCGACCTTGCTGCGCCAGTCGATTTTACCGTGGGTGGGGATGATGCTGCTCTGGCTGTTGGCGGCGGATGCGACGATGCAGCGACGGGTGCGGCGGCGCACGCTGACAGCGCTGGCGGTGGCGACGATGATGTTGCTGGCGGCGATTTTACCCTTCACGCTGCGCAATTACCGCGTGTATGGTGAACTCCTGCTGCTCAATTCCAATGCTGGCTATGCCATGTACTCGGCGCAGCATCCGCTTCACGGCGTCAACTTCGATGCTTACGCGGCCGCACCTCTGCCCACCGACATCATTCCACCCCCTGCCAATGAAGCGCAGTGGGACCGGGCGTTGATGGCGCGCGGCATCCAGTTTGTGCTGAATGATCCGGTGCGCTATCTGCAACTCTCTACCAGTCGTATGGTGGATTATTTCGAGTTCTGGCCTAAGGAGAGTTCATCGGCGCTTTTCAATGTCGGGCGCATGGCTTCCTTTACGTTACTGTTGCCCTTCATGTTGTACGGCGTGTGGGTGGCGGCCAGGAGCGAGGGGCGAAGTGCGAGGGGCGAGGGGCGCATCGCCCGGCTCTTCTCCCCTGTTGCGCTGTTGTTGCTCTTTGCACTTTTCTACTCGTTGCTCCACATCCTGACATGGGCGATGCCCCGCTATCGTCTGCCGGTGGATGCCGTCCTCCTGATTTTTGCCGCCGTCGGGCTGAGCAACCTCGCAAACCACGCATCATGGCGTGGGCGAAAATAAGTTACATTCCCACAAGCATAAACCGCATCTTGCCTGGCTCACCAGTCATGCTTTACGCGTCAAACCGTCATGCGTGATGTTTGACGCATGCCACGACGTGTGACGGTGGATACATGACGCAATGTCCTGCCACGCTCTGTCGTTTGTCCATTGGAATTGTCAGGTAAATAAGATTACAATATTGTCAATGAAACTGACGCTAATTTACGTTTTGCTATCGCCAACATTTGGTATGCACCAGTATACTGCCGATCTGGCGCGCCAGGCGACGACATTGGGGCATCAAGTGCACGTTGTCACGACATCGATGGCGCCGCGCGACCGCTATGCACCGGGTGTACATCTGCACACACCGGTGGCCCATACCACCACTGGTTTTGCGCCTGAGGGCGCACGCCCGGCAGGGGTGATGCGTGTCTGGCGGCAGATCATGGCGTTGCAACCCGATGTCGTGCACTTCACCGGTGTGCACCTGTGGAATCCATTGCTGCTGGCGCTGCTGCGCAGAGAGGGCGTTGCCACCGTCCATACGCTGCACGATCTTGATCCCCATCCCGACGCACAGCATGGTCGGCTAATCCGGCTGTGGAATCATCTGGTCATGATCGGCGCCGGACGCTTGCTTGTACATGCTGAACGGTATCGTCAGCAGCTGACGAGGCAACGGCCATCAGCGCATGTGCACACCTGGCCGTTGACGCACACTTTCCTGGGCGCCGCTGCGGAGGATGAATTGCTGACAGCGCCACCCGCACGCATGTGGGAATCCTGGGTGCTCTTTTTCGGGCGGGTGGAGCGTTACAAAGGCATCGATGTGCTTCTGGCAGCGGCGCAAGGGCAAAACGGAGACCCGCCGGGCGTCGTGATAGCTGGACGCAGTCGCAGCGCTCTGCTTACATCGCCGGGCGTCATTCACCTGAATCGTCACATCGGCGACCGGCTCGGCTGGGAGCTGTTTTGTCGATGTCGCGCCGTGGTGTTGCCCTACACCGGCGCCACCCAATCGGCGCTGCCGGCTGCAGCATACGCCTTTGGCAAGCCGGTCATCGTCAGTGACAGCGGGGCGCTGACAGAGAACGTGACGCCGGGGCAGACTGGCTGGGTGACGCCGGCTGGCGACGCTACGGCGCTGGCGGCGACGCTGGCGGAGGTGCGGAGATGTACACCTGCCAGGCTGGCTGCGCTGGGCGACGCCGGACGCACCTGGCGGGAAATGGCGCGGATTGAGGAGCGCCGACGGTTGGGGGCGATGTATATTGCCGTAGTTGGCGAGCGCACTGTGACGCAAGGGGAAGCGCGCTCTGGGGGCAATCCTGCTCTCCAGCCAAACCACACACCGGATTGCGCCTCCGCCACGCTCGCCAGCACATTTACGTATAGCCCAAGTTGCCCGGATGCAATCTCGGAAGGAGCCTGACCATGGCGTACAATCTGATGGCAGGCCTGTTTGCCGGGCGCTCCGTGTCATCCTCCCTTTTCACAACGTTACGATTGAGGATATCCGAACGTCGGCTGCTGTTGATCGCTCTCGATCTGACCATCATCAGTTTTGCACTCTGGCTGGCGTTGACGACGCAACCGGCGTTGGCCTGGCGTCCGGTGATGACGCCGCTCTATCTTCGCTGGTTCGTGACGTTGGTGGGCGTCTGGCTGGCGGTGGCCTTCATCTTCGACCTGTATGACTTGCCGCAGGCTGCGCACCCACGGCGCGCCGTGCAAAGCGTGTTGGGTGCGGGGCTGATGACGGTGATCGTCTATGCGCTGATACCCTGGCTCACCCCCCCGCTGCTTTCGCGTTTCTTGATTGTCGTCTTTGCCGCTTCGGCGTTGATTGGGCTGGGATTGTGGCGCTTCACTTATGCGCGCCTTTTCACTCAACCCTGGACAAAACAGCGCCTGTTGATTGTTGGCGCCGGACGCGCAGGTGTAGAGCTGGCGCATAACCTGAGTCATGCCGGTGGCGTCCCCAACCCCTATCGCGGCTCCGGGTATGAACTGGTCGGCTTTGTGGATGATAACCCTGCGCTGCAAGAGCAGACAGTGGCCGGGGCGCCGGTGCGGGGCGACCACACCGTGCTGACCACGCTGGTGAACACATTGCAGATTGACGAAGTGGTGGTGGCGATCACGAATCGTCACGCCATTCGTGCGGAGTTGCTGGAGGCGCTCGTGACTTGCGCCGAACGCGGCTGTCGTGTAACAACCATGAGCGCACTGACCGAGCGTGTGCTGGGGCGTGTGCCAGTCTTATACATCGGGCATAACCTGGAGGAGGCCTTCCCTGTGCAGGACGATGTTGGCGTCCGGCTCAACGCCATCCTCAAGCGGGTCATCGACCTGGCGGTGGCGTTGATGGGGCTGGCCGTGTTGGGGGGGCTGCTGCCCTGGGTGGCGCTGGCGAACAGGATTGCGTCGCCCGGCCCGCTCTTCTATCGGCAGGTGCGCGTTGGGCGCGGTGGCCGCTGTTTCACGATCTACAAGCTGCGGTCGATGACGCCTGACGCCGAAGCTGCCACCGGCGCAGTGTGGGCGGCAGTCGGCGACAGCCGGGTGACGCCGGTTGGTCGTTGGTTGCGCCGCACGCGACTGGACGAGCTGCCCCAGGTCATCAACGTTTTGCGCGGCGAGATGAGCATCATCGGTCCGCGTCCTGAACGCCCAGAGTTTGTCGAGCGATTAACACGAGAGATCCCCTTCTATCGGGCGCGACATGGTGTGCGCCCGGGCTTGACGGGGTGGGCGCAGGTGCAATATGAATATGGGCGCACCATTGAGGATGCACGCATCAAACTGGAGTACGATCTGTACTATGTGCGTCATGCATCGCTGTTGCTCGACCTGCAAATCCTTTTCCGGACGGTGGCAATTGCCTTGCAGATGAAGGGGGCTTGATGGCGGGCGACGCTATGCAGATGGTGAACCTGTTGATGGAGCTGTGGCTGGCAGCAGGTCTGATATATCACTACTGCCTGTTGTTAGCAGGAGGCGCCAGACCGCGCACCAGCAAGGTAGCATTGCCGTCGCCACAAAGACTTGCGGTTGTCATTCCAGCGCACGATGAACGGGCAGTCATTGGTCGCACAGTAAAACATTTGCTGGCGCAGCGCTATCCACCCTCTTGCTTTGATGTGCACGTGATAGCCGATCATTGCACAGACGACACGGCCAACGTGGCGCAGGAGGCAGGCGCAGAAGTCCACGAGCGCACAGATGGGCCGCGTGGACGTAAGGGCTATGCTCTGAGCTGGGCGTTGCAGCGGCTGTTAGCCGACTCACGCAACTACGATGCATTCGTGATCTTTGACGCCGATAGCCTCCCCGATCCGGGTTGTCTGGCCGAGTTGGCGCGAAAACTGACCCAGGGCGCGCGCTGCGTGCAAGGCCGTCATGTGATCGCCAATCCCTCTGCCAGCTTATTTGCAGCACTGGCGGATGTGGACATGCGGCTGAACAATCGTCTCCGTAATCAGGCCAAAGCCAATCTGCATCTATCGGCGCGTCTGATGGGGGATGCCATGTGTTTTCACCGCACACTTCTCACCGATTATCCCTGGATCGGCGTCGAATCGCTCACTGAGGATCGCGACTATGGCCTCTATCTCGTTACTCAGGGAGAACGAATTGCCTATGCTCCAGATGCGGTGTCGTCAGGCCAGTCCACGACGGACTGGCGCAGTGCAACGCCCCAACGTATGCGCTGGTATGGCGGCGCGTTTTCGTTGCAGAAGCGTTACGTGATTCCCCTGGCCGTGCGCAGCGTGAGAAAACGAGATGCCGACGCCCTGGACAAATTACTCGAGTTGACCCTGCCGCCTTTTTCAACCATAGCAGTATTGGCGCCAATGGGCGCGGCGTTGCGCATGGCGACCAATGACCACCCAATCGTTGGCGGCGTGTTATGGGGAGCGAGCTGGCTGTTTCCGTTGCTCGGTTTGATACTGGAGCGCGTGCCCCGCTCTGCCTACCGTGCGTTGTTGATCGGGCCTCCGTATGTACTGTGGCGACTTTGGATTGGTTTGCGTGTACGGCTGCGTCGTACACCAATTGCCTGGGCGCGGACACAACATGGATGAAGGCAAGAGGGAGCCATGGTGAAATTCCTTGTTGTGCTCGGCACCCGTCCAGAGGCAATCAAACTGGCGCCCGTGATCGACGAGTTGCGGCGCCGACTGCCACACGCATCCGTATGCATTTGTAGCACAGGGCAGCATCGCGAAATGTTGGCGCAGACGCTGGGCGTCTTCAACATCACACCCGATCTTGATTTGGCGCTGATGCAGCCTGATCAGAGCCTTTCTGGCTTGAGCGCGCGCGTGTTAACGGCCATGGATGATGTGTTGACCTCTTATGCGCCGGAGTGGGTGATCGTGCAAGGCGACACGACGACGGTGGCGATGGCGGCGATTGCCGCCAATCATCGCCGGGTGAAGGTGGCGCATGTCGAAGCTGGTCTGCGCACCTATGATCGTGCGAACCCGTTTCCCGAAGAAATGAATCGGGTGATCACAGACCACATTAGCGAACTCAATTTTGCGCCAACCTGGGCGGCGCAGCAGAACCTGCTGCGCGAAGGCATCGAAGAGCGTCGCGTCGTCGTGGTGGGCAACACTGTGATCGATGCACTCCACACCCTGGCCGCACAACCCTGGCAGCCCGATCCCACCACGCTGCTGGCGCAACTTCCGCACACACACCGCCTGATTCTGGTGACGGCTCATCGTCGCGAAAATTTCGGCGCGCCGCTCGCCGCAATCTGTACGGCGTTGCAGAGGCTGGCTGAAAACCACGGTGACAGAGTGCATATCGTCTATCTGGTGCATCGCAATCCGCATGTCTGGTCCGCAGTGCATGCGCATCTGTCGAACGTGGCAGGGGTTACGCTGCTGCCGCCAGTTGACTATCGCGCCCTGATCTATCTGATGCAACGCGCATGGCTGATCATGACGGACTCCGGCGGGATTCAAGAAGAGGCGCCTGCGCTGGGTAAACCTGTCTTTGTCTTGCGCACAACCACCGAACGCCCCGAAGCAGTTGACATTGGCGCAGCCCAGTTGATCGGCACAGACGCCGACCGTATTGTCGCCGCAGTCGAAGCCCTGCTGCGCGACGAGGAGCGTTATGCGCGGATGGCAACTGCCGGCAGCCCCTACGGTGATGGTCATGCTGCCGCCCGCATTGTTGCGCATCTGCTGGAACGATAGGAGGCGTCCGCGCGATGGAAATCTTCTGCTCAGCACCGTCAATTCATTGCAGTAAAGGTCATTGCTGCAAGGGGGCGCTATGCAATTGACAATCTGCCCCCACCTCGGCCTTGAGGACGATCCAACGCTGATCCGCACGGCAGCCACGCGTTCTCACCGTTGCTACGCTCAGGAGAGCGTGTTGGCGCCCGACATTGAGCATCAGGTCGCCTTCTGCTTTTCCGAGACGTTCAGAAGTTGTCCCTATTTTGCAGATACTGGTGCATCGGCGCCGGTTGCGCCCCCTGCCGCCTGGCGCCCACCAGAATCGGATAAGGACGAACGCCCTGCCTGGCTAGGGTATCTTTGGTTGGGGCTATCGGCGGTGATCGTGGCGGCTTTTGTGGTTGTGATGATCATCGTCGGGCTGGATTTTCTACGCCCGCCGACAGTGACGACGCCGATTGTGCTGGCGACGGCCACGCCGATCGACGCAGCGCCAATCGACGCAGCGCCGACTGACGCCCCAACACCTGGTCGCATCGCAGTCGCACTGCTGTTGCCGACGCCGACGCCTGCCCCTGGCAGTCAG
Source organism: Anaerolineales bacterium UBA3905 (assembly GCA_002391565.1). Taxonomy (GTDB): domain Bacteria; phylum Chloroflexota; class Anaerolineae; order Caldilineales; family Caldilineaceae; genus Caldilinea. Next base: position 7,350 of record DGFH01000362.1, on the reverse strand, counting down.
ACCTTGACGCTGACGCCGCGTACTGGCGACGCCGGCTGGTGGGCCAGCGGCGACACGCGCGCCAATCATCTGGGCGATTCATTCCTGTATGCCGGGCGTCTGGGCGATCAGCACTTCCTCTCCATGATCCGTTTCGATCTGGCGCGCGTGGCGCGTGGCGCAGTCATCGAACAGGCTACGCTGCGGCTCACCGGGCTAGACGACCGGCGTTTTGAGCCCGCCGATCCGGGGCTGTGGCTGGTGCAGTTGATCGCTGAAGCCGATGCGCAGGATCTGACAGACGCCGACTACGTCGCAGCTTACAGCCGTCCCGCCGCAATTACGCTGGCGCCGCTGACGGCGGCTGACCTGGCTGCGCGTAAGACCAACGAATTTGCGCTGGATGCCACCATGCGCGCCTGGCTGGCGCAGCAGTTGCTTGACGGCGCCACTTCGCTGACAGTGCGGCTGCAACCAGCCGGCGACGCTACAACTTCGCTCTTTGCCTGGGACAGCGGTCAGGGAGCAGAGAGTGAGGGCGCAGCGCCTGAGTTGCATCTGGTCGTCGGCCCGCCGCCACCCACGCCGCCGCCCTTGCCGACGAAACCCTTCAT
>DGFH01000362.1:0-6565 GCA_002391565.1 Anaerolineales bacterium UBA3905 | reverse complement strand
CCCACGCCGCCGCCCTTGCCGACGAAACCCTTCATTGTGGCGACCCTGACGCCCCCTCCCGCAAACGTGATGACGGCCGTCGCGATGGCGGCAACAGCCACAGCCGTCGCCGCGACCACCGGCACCTACACGCCGATCCCCTATCAGGTCTACACGCCTACACCCTTCCCTGAGAATCTGGAGACGGTGCAGGCGGTGGCGCTGCTGCGCGGGCTGCCACCCGTGCTGGTCGATACGCCGACGCCCGCCAACGCCGCAACCGCCACTGCCATTGCCGAATACGCCACCGCAGTTGCGCTCACGACCGGCACCTTTACGCCTGTGCCATCGGACTATGTGACCCCGATCGTGATTGCACCGACGCCGCCCGCCGAGAATGTAGCGACGGCGGCGGCGCGCGTCCTGGCCGTCACTGCCACCGCGGAGGCCGCCGCCCGGCTCCTGTTGCCAACGCCGACGCCCACGCCCTGGCCTTACAACGCTGTGATGGGCGTGGTGGTCTATGCCACCGCCGCGCCGGAAAATATGGAGACGGCGATTGCCATGAACGAACAGGCGGCGCTGATCGCCCGCACTACGGGCACGCCCACGCCACTGCCCTGGAATGCGATTGTCATTACGCGCGTGCCGCCGCCGGCAGCGCCCACCCCAACCCCCATTCCGCTTTTCATTAGCGAGGCGGAGTTCACCGCCACCCCGACGCCAACCGACATCGGCACGCCTCCCACTGCGGTGCCTGCTGAAGTGATCGGCAAAATCCTCTTCAAGTCCGACCGCAGTGGCAGCGAGGCGACCTACATGCTCGACCCGGCGACGGGCGCAGTCACGCTGATCACCCAGCCCTGGGTCTATGCACTGGCGCGCCAGCAACTGGCGCAAGGGCCGGGCGAAGAGCAGGCTATCGTCAAAGCCGACAATCGTGGGGTGCTGCAGATCCATGCGTATGCACCTGCCTACAATGCCGTGCGCCAGTTGACGACCCTCAAGGGAGCCAGCTACGATCCGGCCTGGTCGCCTGGCGGGGAATGGATCGCTTTTGTCAGCACCGATTCTGGCGGGGACGAAATTTACCGCGTCAGCCCCGATGGTGCAGTGTCGCAACGGCTCACCTTCAACACCTGGGAATGGGATAAGCATCCCAGCTGGTCGCCGGATGGCACGCGTATCGTCTTCTATTCCAACCGCGACAGTGGGCGCCGCCAGCTCTGGGTCATGAATAGCGATGGAAGCGGGCAGGTCAATTTGAGCAATAACGAGTATAATGATTGGGACCCGGTTTGGGTCAGGTAAAGTCATGGGTCTCAATGAGGGTTTGATGACGCCGGCAAGCAATGATGGCGACCTGAACAGCCTGATGGAATACATCAATCCGCTGCGGCGGTGGTGGTGGCTGTTGCTCGCCTCGACGCTGGTGGCGACAGTTTCGATGGCGATTGCCACCTTTTTCGAGCCGCCCCAGTACAGTTCGCGCGCTACGATTATGATCGGCGCCAGCATCCGCGACCCCAACCCCAACAGCGGCGAGCTGTATCTGGCGCAGCAACTGGTGACTACTTACGTCGACCTGATCCAACGCGCCAGTGTGCGCGAACCGGCGATGGCAACGCTAGGCATGGACTGGCTGCCGGAGTATTCGGCGCGCCAGGTGCCTGGCACACAGCTCATGGAAATCAACGTCATTGACACTGACCCGGTGCGCGCCCAGGCGGTGGGGCAGGCGCTGATCGAGCAGTTGATCGCACTGAGCCCTGAAGGCGCGCAGGAGCAAAAGCGCGCCGACTTCATCGAACAGGAGCTTGACGCCCTGCAAGCCAGCATCACTGAGACCAAGACCGAGATCGAGCGGCGGCAGAGTGATCTGGCAAATATGTTCAGCGCCCGCCAGATCGCCGACGCACAGAACCAGATTGATGCACTGCAGAGCAAGCTGAGCAGCCTGCAGAGCAACTTCACGGCGTTGCTCTCCACAACGCAGAAGGGCGCAGTCAACACGATCACCGTGATCGAGCCGCCTGCCGTCGGCGCGCCGGTTGCCAACAACCTGCTCTACAAGCTATTGACGGCAGCGGCCATCGGCTTTCTGCTGGCGGCCGGTGGCGCCTATCTGATCGAATTTCTCGATAAGAGCTTCAAGAACTCTGACGAAATTCAGCAGCGGCTGGGGCTGGCGACATTGGGCGCAGTGCCGGAGATTGAATCTGACCGGCCACAACGTGAGCGCAATTGGCGACGCAGGCCAAAGCAGGACAAAGACGTGCAGGGCGGCGTAACGCGTGGGGCCACGCGCCGCGATCCTGCAGCGCCGATGCCGGCAGATATCAATCCATCGCTGGTCATGGTGCAGGACAACCAGTCGCCCGCCGCCGAAGCCTTTCGTGTGCTGCGCACCAACATTCAGTTCGCAGCAGTGGCGCATCCGGTCAAATCGCTGGTGGTGAGCAGCGCGCTGCCATCCGAAGGCAAGTCGTTGGTCACAGCCAACCTGGCGATAGCGGCGGCGCAGGCGGGCAATCGCGTTGTGATCATGGATTGCGACCTGCATCGCCCACGCCAGCACCATATTTTTGGGCTGGGCAATGGTCTGGGTGTGACAACAGCGTTGTTGGGCATCGAGGGTGTGGCGCTGGAGCAATTCATGCAGCCGGGGCCGCTGCCTAACCTGCGCGTGATGACGAGTGGCCCTCTGCCGCCCAATGCCGCTGAACTGCTCGGCTCTGAACGCATGCGCGCCTTGATTCAGGCGGTCGGGCAACAGGCGGATATGATTGTCATTGACTCGCCGCCTGCCTCTGTGCTGGCCGACACAGCCGTGCTGGCGCACCAGGCGGATGGCGTGTTGCTGGTGCTGCACGCCGGGCGCACCGATCGAGATGTGGTCAAGCGCACGGTGGCGGCGCTGCAACAGGTGCAGGCGCACATTGTTGGTGTTGTGCTCAACCGCATGCCGACGCGCGGGCACGGCTATTACTATCACTACTATTACTATTACAATTATGACTACGCACACAAGTATTATCGCCGCGATGATCTGCTTGTCGGCAGTGCGCTGCCAGTGACGCCAGCGCGACCGGCGACCAATGGCAAGACGCCTACGCCAGAAGGCGCGCCGCTGCCGACAGGCAGCGAGAAACTGCCGCCAAGGTAGATCGCAACGCCGGGCAATCGCCCGGCGTTGTTGCATCTCGCATTCACTGGCAGTCCATAGCTTCCGGGAAAGTTGCACAAGCAGGTGCGTTAGTCCTGAAGAGCTATAGTACAATTCCTCACATGGACGCCAATATCTCTGATTTTCTCCATGCCTTACGCCTGCGTGTGGCGGGCGACCTGCGCGCCGATGTTTACACTCGCACGCTCTACAGCACCGACGCCAGCCTCTACCAGGTAATGCCGCACGCCGTGCTGATTCCGCGTCATGCCGACGACATGCAGGCAGCCATCGAGCTGGCGGCGCAGTACGATGTCCCACTGTTGCCGCGCGCCGGTGGCAGCAGTCTGGCCGGTCAGACGGTCAACGCAGCGTTGGTGATGGACACCTCGCGCTGGCTGGATCAAATTCTGGAGTTGAACGTCGAGGAGCGGTGGGTGCGCGTGCAGCCGGGCATCGTGCTTGACGTGCTGACCGCTGCGCTCAAGCCACACGGACTGCAATTTGGCCCTGATCCGGCGTCGAGCAATCGCGCCTGTCTGGGCGGCATCGTCTCCAACAACGCCACCGGCAGCCATTCGATTGTCTATGGCATGGCGGTCGATCACGTGCTGGAGATGAAGGTGTTGCTCGACGACGGCTCGGCGGCGCATTTCCGCCCGCTCAGTGAGGCCGAACTCCGTCAGCATCAGCAAAAGGCCGGACGCGAGGGCGAGATCTATCGACGCGTGGCCGCACTGGTGGAGAATGAGACAAACCGCCAGATTATCCGCGCAGGCACGCCAAGACACTGGCGACGCTGCGGCGGCTATAACCTGGCGCGCTTCATTCATGATGGCAGCATCGATCATTACCTGCCGCAAGACCCGCGCTTCAATCTGGTCAACCTGCTGGCAGGCGCCGAAGGCACATTGGCGGCGATCACGGAGCTCAAACTCAAGCTCGTGCCACGTCCAAAGCGCACCGTACTCGCCATTGTCGAGTTCCCCAATCTGCTGGCTGCGCTTGAAGCGACGCCCGCCATCCTGACCACCCACCCGACGGCGATAGAGCTGATCGACGACCTCAGCCTGCGTATGGCCGCTGAAAACCGCGACGCCACCCGCCTGGTCAAGTCATTCATCAAGGGCAATCCCTTCTGCTTCCTTGTGGTCGAATATCAGGGCGACACCGAAGTCGAACTGCGGGCGCAAGTGCAGACTCTCATCTCCCAATCCCCCCATCTCCCCATCTCCCCTCTTTATGATCCCAAACTTCAGGCCAATGTCTGGGCCGTCCGCAAGATCGGGCTGGGGCTGCTCATGAGCATGCGCAGCGACTGGAAGCCCATCCCCTTCATCGAGGATACAGCGGTGCCGCCGGAACATCTGGCCGAGTATATTCCCAAGATCGACGCCTTCTGCCGGGAGCTAGGCACGCAGATGACTTACTATGCGCACGCCTCGGCGGGCTGTTTGCACATTCGCCCATTGCTGAACCTGAAGCAGGGCGCCGAGATCGACAAGATGCGTGCGATCAGCCTGTTCGTGGCCGACTTACTAGGCAATTACGGCGGCGTATTGTCAAGCGAGCACGGCGACGGTCGCGTGCGCAGCTGGCTGGCGGAGCGTTTCTATGGGCCAGAGCTTTACCGGCTCTTCAAGGAGGTCAAGGCGACCTTCGATCCTCACAATCGCTTCAATCCCGGCAACATTGTGGACGCGCCGGCGCAGGATGGCAACCTGCGCTATGGCGCCGACTACGCCACTATCCCGCTGCAAACGACGCTGCATTGGTCGACTGGTTTTGCCACAGAAATAGAGATGTGCAACGGCGCCGGCGTCTGTCGCAAGCTGACGACGGGAGCAATGTGCCCCAGCTTTATGGCGACGCGTGAGGAAGAGCACAGCACGCGTGGGCGCGCCAATCTGCTGCGGGCGGCGCTGTCGGGGTGGCTGCCTGTCGCAGAGTTGACCAGCCCGCGCATGTACGCGGCGATGGAGCTATGCGTGGCGTGCAAGGCGTGTAAGTCTGAATGTCCGTCGTCGGTGGACATGGCGCGCATCAAAACAGAGTTTCTGGCGCACTACTACGCCCACCATCCGCGCCGCAAACGCGACTACCTCTTTGCCCACATCGATACGTTGAGCCGGCTGGCGTCGGGCTGGCGCGCGCCCCTGGCAAACTGGATACTCTCACTCGATCTCGCCAAAATGCTTCTCGACCGTTGGTTGGGCATCAGCCGGGAACGCACCCTGCCGTCGTTTAGTCGGACGCCGTTCACTCCAGGAAAGGACGAAGGGCGACAGGCGAAGGGCGGACAATCTTCAAGCTCTCATCTCCAATCTCCAGCCCCCGGTGTCGTGCTGTTCGTTGACACCTACAACGCATATGCTGATCCACATATCCCTCAGGCGGCTGTGGCTGTGCTCAAGGCGTTGGGCTGTGACGTGACATTGGCGCCGGTGACGGATGCGGGCCGGCCTGCGCTGTCGAAGGGCATGATCGACCTGGCGCGCGCAAAGGCGGAGCGGCTCGTGACGGCGCTGCATCCTTCGGCGGCGTCGGGGCAGCCGATCTTGTTCCTGGAGCCAAGCGACTGGTCGGCGGTGGTTGATGATTACGCTGCGTTGCTGCCGGGTGATGAGCGGCTGCCGGTCGTGGCGGCGGCGTGTCTCACCTTTGAGCAGTTTGTCGCCGAGCGGCTGGCGGCGGGTGCGCCGTCACCCTTTGGCGGTGCGCCACAAGCGGCGCTGCTGCACGGTCACTGTCATCAGAAGGCGCTGATCGGTGTGCAGCCGACAATGCAGGCGTTGACATGGGCAGGGTACACCGTGCAGGAGATCGACAGCACTTGCTGTGGTATGGCGGGGGCGTTCGGCTACGAGAAGGAACATGTTGAGGTTTCGCGGAAGATGGCGGAGCACGGACTGGCGCCTGCCGTACGCGCAGCCAGCGCAGAGACAATCATCGTGGCGGCGGGAACAAGTTGCCGCCAGCAAGTGCTCAGTGTGACCGGGCGGCGAGCGTTGCACCCGGCAGAGGCATTGGCGGCGCAGTTAGGGGCCAAGTGACGACCCAATTGCAGGTGGCCTGGGGCTACGTTTATGCACTGCGTCTAGAACGTCCCATTGCGGTTTGCTGTCCGGGCGTGATATAAACAAACGTGCTACCTTGCTCGCTGCAAGCCGATGACATTCGCTGCACAGGTTCATGTAGGGAAGGAGCAGATGATGGCGGTCACGATACCAGAGCTGGTGCAGATGCGTGAAACAACAACTGACCTTCCGATGGCGCCCCCATTGATGGCGGGTGACCGGCTGACGCGCGCCGAGTTCGAGCGCCGCTATCGCCAACATCCGCATATCAAAAAAGCCGAACTGATTGAAGGAGTTGTGTATATGCCTTCACCAGTAAAACATCTGTCTCTTATACACATCT
>DGFH01000070.1:5546-8341 GCA_002391565.1 Anaerolineales bacterium UBA3905 | reverse complement strand
ACTGAGGAGGCCAGCAGGAATGTCAGGGTTGGCGGCGCGGTCCGCCGCCGTGATCCGACGTGGCGCCCCCTGCGGCGGCAACTGGCTTTCGACCCACTGCTCGATGCTCATCTGCGTAGCCGGGTCGGTGATCTGAGCAGCCGGCAGCAACGTCTTTCCCTCAATCGTGCGACCGATCAGCCCTAGCGAGTTCACAGCCTGCGGCGCCGCGGGGCGATCGGGCAGTGTTGCTAAATTGGGTTGCAGCGTGTCGTAGACGCGCCAGAAGGACCACATGCCGGCGACATAGTGCGAGCCGATGTGACAGTGCCACAGATAATCGCCTGCCGTCTGTTGACAGCCGCCGGCGCCACACTCGTGCTCCAATGTAAAGGTCTCGCCCGGGCCGAGGCTCTGTGAATCCAGGCGCACCGAACGTGCATCCTGGGTTGGGGTTTTCTTCAGCCCCTGGGCAAACTCCATGCGGTCGTCGGCGAAGGGGTTGCGCCGCCAGCGCGTGCCGCCGCCGTGCAGGTGGAAGACATGAAAGACCTCGCTGCCAGCATGCACCAGCCGCGTCTTGGTCGGTTCACCGAGATAGGAACGCTGGATCGGCGTAGCCGGATCGCCAAACATATAGGAGCTGTAAACCATCGACTTGTCACCGACCAGCATCAGGCGATCCATGAATGGCTCGCTGCGGTAGTTGATGGCGCGCGAGCCGGGACGATAGGCGCCGCTGATCTTGGCGTCGAGTACGGGCAGCTTGGCGCCGCTGGCGTCGAAGAGTTCGGTCTTTTCGTCGCCGATCTCGTGAAAAAGGATGGCAAATTCGCGAAAATCGGGGCCGTTGGGGGTGTCGATGATCGCCTGCCAGCCACTGCGCAATTCAGCGCCGGTCTCGGCGTTCAAGTAACGCGAACCGGCGGGTTCAGCGATCAGGGCGCCAAACAACCCGTGGCTGACTTCAACGCGACTGGCGCCATGGCTATAAAAATAGTAGGCGCCTTCGGCTGTGACATCACTGGGAATCGAGTAGCGATAAACTGTCGATGCGCCAGGCGCCACCATACTGCTCGGGTTCAGACCGACGGCGCTCCCTGCGCTGCTCATCTCGTAGGCCAGCCCCTGCACATGGAGAGAAGCGGGCGTAAGCAGCCGGTTGGTGAAGTTGATCTGCACACAGTCGCCCAGGTTGGCGCGGATGACCAGCGGCTGGATCACATCGTTGCGCAGCCCAGTGGAGACACGCTGCGTCGGGTCGACGATGGCTTCGGCGGCGCGCACGGCCGCAATGTTTTCGTCGAGCACGTACATGAAACCGATCGGATCGTTGTCTCCAAACTTATTGAGCGTAATACGCACGTTGATCGCTGACACTGCGTACGTGCGCAGTGGCGCGCCGTCGGTGCAGTTGTTGGTGAACGCCTGTGTCGTCGTCGGGGTGAGCGCGCCTTGCTGGTAAGTGACCGGCGCAATCGCAAGCAGCATACTGACGATCACGGCAAGCGAGATCAATTTCCAACTGCGCACTGCAGCGGGCCACCCCAAACGTTCGCCGCGCGCCGCGGCCTCCGCCCAAAAGCCGGCGACGAGCATGACAAAAGCCAGCACCGTCGCGATCAACGCGCGGGTGACCGGCTCCGGTGCGTGCAGATGCAGGCCGATGCCGTCGAGCCAACCCGCCATTGCGCTCTCGGCGGCGCCGATCGTCAGCATCCCGACGCCAAAGAGCAGCGCCACGATAGCGGCAGTCTGCACAGTTGCGCCAACCGTTGCCCTGACGATGCCCAGCGTGCGCGCCAGCCAACACCCGGCGAGGATCGCCACAGCCGCCACCGGCAGCAAGAACATGCCAAACAGCCCAAAGTAGGTCAGGTGGCGCCACACACTCAGGTGAGTCTGCACGACAGCGTGTTCGGTGATCAGATGATGCCCACTCAGGGCGACTACGGTCAGCAGTGTGGCGAGCAGCCACGGTGAGTTTGTCGTCAGCAAGTGGCGGAGCGGAGTGATTCGCAGCATGTGCATCCTCTCAATAGTGGTCATAGCGAAACGAACGTGCATACGGGTTGTTGCGGTGCGTCAGGGATGGCTGGGCTCATGGCCGGGCGCGGCGCCTAGCGCCAGGCGAACTTTGCCGGCGCTGCGCATCCAGACGATGTCCAGCTCGGGCGTGTCGGCAGGGACATCGGCAAAGAGGACGCCTTCGACTGTCTGCCCCGGGGCCAGGTGCTGATTTCGGAAGCTGCTATTGGCAAGCGGCTGCCAGCTTTGCCCGTTGGCGGCGACAACGGCAAAATCGGCGGCGCTCACCGTCTGGCTACGATCGTCTGTGTTGGTCAACGTCACCACCATGCGCAGCCGACGCAAGCCCTCTTCGGGCATGCCAGGCATCATGGCGGCGGGCATGGCGTAGCCACTCGACGCATCCACCGCCGCCCCGTCCGTTTGCACAGGCGCCAGGGTAATATCGTTGGAATCGGCGGTGTGTTTGTGCTCAGCGATCCAGCTCGCTGCGGCGACAGTCAGGTGCACATTGTCGATGGTGATCGTGTCGCCGATCTGCGCTGTCACTTCGGGCATTACAACGGCGCGCAACGTAACGCCGACGCCGGCCATCATGACGAACAATGCTACGGTGACGATAAGCAGGCGCAACAGGCGCTGCACACTCCGGGAGATTGACGACGCAGCGATGGGCATCCACCCGAGTTGCTGGTTCGCAGGTCGACTCGAGATGACATTGACAATGCGCCTGGACATACTGTTCTGGTTCCTTTCGACGATGCACCGGAAGCAAGCGGTCATGTCTC
>DGFH01000070.1:3920-5315 GCA_002391565.1 Anaerolineales bacterium UBA3905 | reverse complement strand
GAAGCAAGCGGTCATGTCTCCAGTTTCCACAACGCGTATTACAGGCGTATGGATGACTTGTTTCTAAGTTATTGCAATCGCGGGTGATGTATGCGCCGGACGATCAACGTCGCGCGCGGTTTCATGGTATCGACGCGGATGAGGGCATTCTTCCTGCCATGTGCGGTTCAAAGCGGTAGCCAACGCCATACTCGGTGAGGAGGTATTGTGGATTCCTGGGGTCAAGTTCCAATTTCTGACGCAGCCGCCAGATGTAAAGACGCACCTGTTCATGCTCCTCCTGCTGATCCCAGCCCCAAACGGACTCTAGAATCTGCCGAAAGGTCAACACACGCCCAGAATTGCTGACGAGATACTCGATCAACCGCAGCTCGGTGCCAGTCAGTTTGAGCGGGACGCCGTCTACAAAGACACGATGTTCGTCCAGGTCGATGTGCAAACGCGCATCTTGGTAACCTGCATGTCCGGCTGGCGTCTCCGCTGTACGCTGCCGGCGCAACACAGAGCGCACGCGCGCCACCAACACTTCAGGGCTGAATGGCTTGGTCACATAATCATCGGCTCCCAACGCCAGCCCCTGCACGATCTCATGATCCTGTGCATGCACTGAGAGAATAATCACCGGCGTCTGCGCCAGCATGCGAATCCGACGCAGCGTTTCCCACCCATCCATCTCGGGCATGGTAATGTCGAGCAGCACGACATCGGGTCGCAGTTCAGTGAATCGGCGAAGACCTTCCACCCCGTGGTGAGCAACACTCACTGTAGCGCCTTCGAGGGTGAAGGTCTTTTCGATCAGACGTTGGATCACAGGATCGTCCTCAATCGTCAACACCTTGATGTCTTTCATGTTGTTCACTCCGGTGGGTGCAGTACAACAGGCTGGCCGGTGACAGGTCGAGGGCGGATTCGGTGCAGCTATGCTACTGGATATTACTTACGTCGTCAATCGTCAGGTGACCACTCTTGCCCAACCAATACATTCAGCACGGGGAGAGTGTTCTCCTCGTGCTGAATGTAACGATAAGGTGATCTCCAGGCCAGCTGTCAATCATCCTGGAACGCCCAGGCTGCTGCCAAACTGGCGAGTCGCCGAGCAGCGCCGCAACGCAATTACTGGACGCGGAACGCTGTCGCTGAGACGGCAGCGCCGCCTGGATTGACGACTGAGATGCCGCCGGTGGTTGCACCTATGGGTACGACTGCGCGTAATTGGGTTGCACTGACAATCGTGAAGGTTGCCGGCGTGCCATTGAAGCGCACCTCCGTAGCCCGATTCAGGTTCGTGCCATTCACCGTAACGGTAGTTCCCACCGGCCCGCTTGTCGGCGTGAAGCCGGTGATGGTCGGCGGTGGCACGACCGTGAACACCGCCGTGCTAGTGCCGGTGCCGCC
>DGFH01000070.1:0-3667 GCA_002391565.1 Anaerolineales bacterium UBA3905 | reverse complement strand
CGCTGATGACCTGGAAGGAGGCCACATTCGTGCGATTGATCGTCACCGAAGAGACATTGAAGAAGCCCGCACCGCGAATCGTGACTGTTGCACCCACACCACCAATGGTAGGCGTGAACGATGATATCGTCGGCGGTGCAATGAGCGTGAAGGCACTGCTCGACGCTGTGCCGCCCGGCCCCGTCACCGTCACCGGCCCAAAGGTGGCCGCATTGGGCACTGTGGCATTGATCTGGCCGGCGTTGACAACGGTGAAAGTCGCTGCACCCGTGCCAAAGCGTACACTGGTGACGCCCGTGAAGTTGACGCCCAGAATCGTGACCTGACGCCCGCGCTGTTGCGCGGTTGGGTTGAAGCCCGTGATCGTCGGCGGCAGAATCACGGTGAACGCCGTGCTGCTGGCGCACGCGCCATTCTCGGTCACGACCGTGATCGGGCCGCTCGTGGCGCCGGCTGGCACTGCCGTGCGAATCTGCGTGGCGCTGAGCACAGTGAAGGCGGCGGCAGTTCCGTTGAAGCGCACCTCGCTGACGCCGTTGAAGTTCTGCCCGTTGATCGTCACCGTCGCACCGGCAACGCCTTGCAGTGGCGTGAAGGAAGTGATCACCGGCGGGTCGAAGGCGATGACAAAGTTGCTGGCAGACTGCGCCGAACCGGCAATGTTGGTCACTTCAATCGGCCCATCGGTGGCGCCAGCTGGCACGGTCACGCGCACTTGTGAATCGGAGAGCACCTGGAAGGCCGCTGGCGCACCATTGATGCGCACCGCATTGGCGCTGGTGAAGGAGCTGCCCTGCACTGTGACCAGTGTGCCGATGCCGCCGCGCGCCGGTGTGAAGCCAGACACCGTCGGGGCGCCGACGCCGATGCCGCCCACCTGAGCGATATGGGGGCTGTTGACGCCATCGCTCTGCACGACAATTGCCGCACGCCGCACACCGATCGCTTGTGGTTGGAAGCTAATGCTGATCGTGCAGCTTTGATTCACCGCCAGCGGCGTTGCGCAGGTGGAGCCGGTCACGGTGAAATCGCCGCGATGAACGCCCGTTACACCGCTGATCGCCAGATTCTGCACCGGCCCCGGCCCCAGGTTGGTGAAGGTCAGGTCACGGCTGACGGCGCCACTGGGCACGCCACCCAGCCCGAAGTCGAGCATGGCCGGCGCCAGCGTGACGATGTTGCCCTGTATGACGCCTGTGCAGGGAGCAGCGGCGCTGGGTAATTCATTAAATTCGTAGTGCGTCAACTCATTGACGAACAGCGGATCGCGGCCCAGCCACAGCCCTACAGACGAACCACCAACAGCATTGGCCACGTCGGCGCCGGTCAGACCGGTGAAGCGCGCAGTCCAGGTGCTCCCGGTCGGGGTGTCATAGGCGAGCGCGCCATCCAACCCGGCGCCAGCGCGCAGGTTGGCTCTGCCATTCAACGCAAAGTCATTGTCACCGATGATGCGCGCCTCCAGTGCACCCAGGGGTAGACGTCCGCCAAAGCGAATATCGTTGGCGTAGCCGTGAATCTCGATGACGCCTGGGCTGACCTCAGTCGCGGGTTGCGTCACCACGATCTCTTGCACGAGCGTCTGATCGCGACGGGTGACGGCCAGCGTGGCGCTGTCCACTGCAATCGTGCGGACCAGGTCGCCAGCGCGAATGTCGGGCACACTTTCCGCCCAGCACGCGCCGCCCACCACCCCGTGATTGATCTCAATGAAGCCATCGAAGCCGTTCGTATCGGGCAGATCAACCGGGATCACATCGACGACCTCGGCCAACACAACGCCGTCGCGTACGATCTGCACAGTGACCAGCTCGTTAGGCAAGAAGCCCATCGCCAGCATGTAATCACGCACCGGGAAGACTTCGATGGCAACACCGTTCTTGGGTGGGTCGTTGAAGCCATCCATAATGTCAGAACTGCCGATCAGCACGACTTGTTGTGGGCTGTTCGGTGCGTTGGCGGCAATCGTCAGCGCCGCCGAGCGCGTACCCAGGAAGCCGGGGCGGAAGATAACGTTAAGCGTACAGGTCGTATCCGGTTCGATTCCGCTGCCGACAACACAGGTGCTTTGCGGCGCGATGGCAAAGTCCCCGGCATGCGTCCCGGCAATGGACAATGCGCTGAAGACCAGTGGTGCGCCGCCTTCATTGCCGATGGTAAGGGAGAGCGCCGCACTGTTGGTTGCCACTTCGGTCGCTGGGAAGACCAGGCTGGTGGCGCTAACCAGAAGGCTGGGCACGGCGGTCAGCGAGCCGATGCCAGATACAGGCACGATCTGTGGTGCACCGATGACGTTGTCATGGATGCGTAGATTGGCGACGCGCGTCCCTTCGGCGGTCGGCGTGAAGCGGACGACGAGCACGCAACTTGCGCCAGGGGCAATCGACTGCGCCAGACAGGCGTCGCCTTCCGGAGCGACGTTGAAGTCGCCGGCGTTGCCGCCGGTGAAGTCGTAGCTCGTCACGATCAGCGGTGCTGTGCCGGTGTTGGTCACGCGCAGAGTGCGCGTGGCGCTAGCGCCGACCAGACGCACAGGGAAGCTCAGGCTACGCGGGCTGAGTGCGGCGTCGGGTGAAGGCGCTTCAGCGGGGGCAGAGCACGGCGCCTGTGGACCGTTAACCTCGTTTGGTTCATCAAAGGTGATTTCGTTGAGGGCAAGCGGGTCGCGTCCCAGCCACATGATGCGCGGTCCGACCAACGGGTTGATCGCACGTTGTACGTCCGTTTCGGTAAGGCCGGCGAAAGTGGCCGTCCAGCGCGTGCCATCGGGATTTTCAGGGCCAATCGGGTCATACGCCAGGACACCGTGACCAGGCGCCAGCAAGACGCGCTTGCCGCTCAGGTCGAACCGATCCGACGAATGGTTGATAATGCGTGCTTCGAGCTGGCCAATGGGGTAGGGCGCCCCGTCCAGGTCACGGGCATAGCCATGCATCCGCACAACGCCGGGCGCCGCCAGATAGGGCAGCGTCGTCACGCGCACATTGGCAACATAGGTTTCGTGCGCAATACCGCGCGAGGTCGTCGCCCGCACGATATCGCCAGCGCGGATGTCTGGCGTCACGCCTTCCCAACAAGGCGCCCCTGGATGATTGACCTCGACGATGCCATCGAAGGTGGCGGTGCCTGGATCATCGATGGGGGCAATATCGGAGGCCACGCCGATCACAACGCCGTGGCGGATCACCTCGACGGTGACGGTTTCATCCGCAGCAAACCCCTCATGCGAGACGAAATCGCGCGAGGGGAAGACGCCCAGGCTCACCGGCGGCAGCGGCGGATTGTAGACGTTATCCACCTGCAAACCGCGCCCTACAAGCGCGCTGGAAACTGGCCCATTGGCGGCGTTCGTCGTAACGGTCGCAGCGGCGTCGCGCGCGCCGGGCGCCGACGGTGTAAAACTGACGTCGATGGTGCAGGATGCGCCGGGCGGCAGCGGGCCGGCCAGACAGCCAGCTGCGCCTACGTTGGTGTAATCCGCAGCGTTGGCGCCGGTGATATCGATGGCAGCGACCGACAGATCGGCGTCGCCCAGGTTGTAAAGCGTGAGACTGCGCGCCGGGCTGGCGTTGCCCGCCGAACGCGTGGCAAAAACCAGGCGCTCCGGGAGCAGGTGGGCGAAGGGCGCTGGCGGCGCACCGACATCCATGCTGACGCCGGTCAGCGG
>DGFH01000084.1:647-14534 GCA_002391565.1 Anaerolineales bacterium UBA3905 | reverse complement strand
GTGCAACTGGTGAGGCATTGATCCTTGCCACCATCCGCGATGTGACTCACGCCGTGGAGACCAGGGAACGTCAGCAGCAGATCGCTGAGGAGCGCGATCTGCTCTATCGCGCTGGCGCCGAGCTGGGGCGTTCGCTCGATCTCGATCATATCTTCCCCACCATGCGTAGTCTGATCGCCGAACGCATGGACTGCGACGTGCTCTACCTCTCTTCGTTCGACCCGGAGAGTGAGTTGATCACCTGTCTCTTTGCCTGGCAGGATGGTCACGCACTTGATATCACTGCCATCCCGCAGATCAAGCTGGCGCCGGCAGGTCAGGGCACGCAGAGCCTTGCCATTCGCACGGGGCAGTCCATTCTGCTCACCGACTACAATGCACAGCGACGCACCAGCAAAGCCTCCTACTATGTGAGCAAAACCGGCAGCGTCCAAGCCATCCAGGCGACCGAAGTGCCGGAGGAAGACCCCAACGTGCCGCGTGCGGCGCTAATCGTGCCGCTTAAGCTGGGCGAAAGCGTGCGCGGCGTCGTACAGATTTTCAGTTATCGCCTCAATGCCTACAGTCAGCGCGACCTGCGCCTGGTGGAAGCCATCGGCGCCCAGGTGTTGGTGGCGGTCAATAACGCCTTGCTCTATCGCACTGTACGCGAGGAACAGGCCAAGCTCGAAGAATTAAATCGAACGCTGGAGCAACGTGTGGCCGAGCGCACAGCGCGTCTGGCCGAAGCGCAGCGCATTGCCCATCTGGGCAGTATCGACATCGACATCGAGCGTCGTGAAGCGACATTATCGGATGAGGCCTGTCGCATCCTGCGCATTCCCCTGGAGCAGAACACTCTCCCATTGGGCAAGTTGAGCGAGTTCGTCCATGCTGACGATCTCAACAATATCCTGGATCTGTATCAACGCTGCAGCGATGAAGAAACGTATGAGCTTCAGGTCCAGCTGTTGCGCGCGGACGGCGCCAATGCCTACGTCAGTCTGCGCGCGAAAGCAGTCTGGCTGGCCGGTAGGGTGATCCGTGTCGTCTGCACTGCGCTGGATATTACCGAACAACGTCGCGCCGAACAGGCGCAGCACCGTCAGACGGCAATCCTGGAGGCGACCACCGACCTGGTTGCCAACTGGACGCCACAAGGCGAGCTGACCTACCTGAACCTGGGGGGACGGCGCATGTTGGGCATCGGCCCCGATGTCGACGTTAGTCGTCTCACCCTGCGCGCGCTTTATACCGCCGAGGCCTGGAGCGTCATTGAGCGCGAGGCGATTCCAGCGGCAACACGCCGTGGCGTTTGGGCAGGCGACAGCGTGATCCTCCACGCCGAGGGCGTCGAAGTGCCGGTGTCGCAAGTGATCATTGCTCATCGCGACGGCCATGACACAGTGGAATACTTTTCCACCATCATGCGCGATATGCTGCTCCAAAAGCAGGCGGAAGAAGCCTTGCGCCGCAGCCGTGACGAGTTGAGCTCGGCCAACATTGCGCTGGAACGCGCTGCACGCCTGAAGGATGAGTTCCTGGCCAGCATGAGTCATGAACTGCGCACCCCCATGACCAGTATCCTTGGCCTCACCGAGGCGCTACGCGAGCAGCTTTACGGGACGCTGAACGAAAAGCAACTCCGTGCTGTCAACACCATCGAACAGAGCGGTCAGCATTTGCTCGATCTGATCAACGACATTCTTGATCTCTCGAAGATCGAAGCCGGTCAATTCCAACTCTACCGCGCCCCTTGCTCGGTCGATGAGACCTGCATGGCGGCGTTGCAAATGATCAAGGGCATGGCGCAGCAAAAACGTCAATCCGTCGGCTTCACCATCAACCTGACTTCCATCGAAATTGAAGCCGACCAACGCCGGCTTAAGCAGATGCTCGTCAATCTGCTCAGCAATGCCGTCAAGTTTACACCCGAAGGTGGGCAACTGGGGCTGGATGTACAGGCCGATGCCAGGGAAGGCGTCGTACGCTTCCAGGTGTGGGATCATGGCATTGGCATTGCGCAAGAGGATTTTGCCCGGCTCTTCCGCCCCTTTACCCAACTCGACGGTCGGCTGGCGCGCCAGTATTCTGGCACAGGACTTGGCCTCTCCCTGGTGCGACGGATGGCCGAGCTACATGGCGGCAGTGTAAGCGTCGACAGCAGCCTGGGCGAGGGTAGTCGGTTCACGCTGAGCCTGCCCTGGAATAGCAGCGTTGGCATTCGACGCGCCGAGTCTGCCCTGCTCCAAAGACTAGATATAACGGCGTCAGCACACTCCACGCAACGCAATAAGCCGATCACTGTTTTGATGGTGGATGATAACCTGGCAATGATGGGGATGTATGTCGATTATCTGCGCAGCAATGGCTGTGACGTGCATGTTGCCGATGATGGCCTGACGGCGCTCAATCTGCTGGGGGAGCTTCGCCCAGATGCGATCCTGATCGACATTCAGATGCCTGGCATGGATGGATTGGATGTGATCCGCAGGATCCGCGGCTGGCGCGATCCGGCGATTGCGGCGACGCCCATCGTGGCGCTGACTGCGCTGGCCATGCCTGGCGACCGCGAGCGCTGTCTGGATGCTGGCGCCGATGAATATCTGGCGAAACCCATCTCGATGGTGCGCGTAGGCGAAGTAATTACCCGCCTGGTTGATCTCTCCCGGCCTGGTTGACCGTTTGAGTCACCCTGAAACGTCGCATAATTTGACAGACATGGCGCCCATCGTTAAAATACATGATTGTTCTGGGTGTACTGTAAAGAACACTGACACGTGGCGCATTCGTCTAGAGGCCCAGGACACAGCCCTCTCAAGGCTGAGACACGAGTTCGAATCTCGTATGCGCTACTTCAGCAGCCGCTACCGACTTCTGTAGCGGCTGTTTTCTTTTGCATGTCCCGGTGGTCAGTGTCGTCCGTGACACTGCTTGAATTTTTTCCCACTTCCGCACGGACACGGATCGTTGCGTCCAGCGACGGCGAAAGCTGCGGCCAGACGGCGGTCGCGCTCCTGATAATGACGCATGATCTCGGCGGGCGCGCGCCCTTGTCGCAGCAGCCCGGCCATTGTACGCATCGGCGCATCTACGTGGTGAAAGAAACGCTTGAAGCCTGCGCACAGGTAATTCAACCCTGGTTCGCCGTCGGGCGTGTGGATGAAGCGATCCTTCGGACATCCGCCATGACAGGCAAAGCGCACGTCGCACTCCCGGCAGTAACGCGGCAGTGTAGCGAACTTGTCTTGACCAAACTTTTTCTGTTGTGGCGACGCTACCAGTTCGATCATCGGCGTTTCCAGGATGTTGCCCAGCCTGTACGCCGGTTCCACGAAATGATCGCAGGCGTAGAGATCGCCGTTGTGCTCCAGCGCCAATGCCAGCCCACACGTCTCGGCGTGTACGCACAGCCCTGGCGGCTCGCCCACCCAGTTTGCCAGCGCCACATCGAACATCTGCACGTACACGCTGCCCACATCGCGGCGCACCCACTCTTCGAAGACGCCGATCAAGAAGTCGCCGTACTGCTCCGGTTGAATCGAGCGATCGGTCACCAGGTCGCCCGCCTGCGTGTAGAGCGGCCGGTCGCGCCATGATGACCACGCCGCTGTGCTGACCTGCCCGGGCGTCACGCGCTGCACATCCAGGTCACTCCGGTCGTGTGCACTGGCGGGCACGCGCTCGATAATCGGGATGAACTGGATGAAGTTGGAGCGGCACTCATCGCGCAGAAAGCGGTACACCTCAACCGGGCGGTCAGCATTGGCGCGGTGCAGCGTTGTCAGTGTGTTGTACTCGACCCCATGCGCTTGCAGGAACCGCAGCCCGCGCATCACCCTGTCGAAGGTCGGCTGCCCGCCTTTATCCACCCGATAGGCGTCGTGCAGCGCCTGCGGCCCGTCGATGCTGACGCCGACCAGAAAGTTGTGGCGTTTGAAAAAGGCCGCCCAGTCATCATCGATCAGCGTGCCGTTGGTCTGGATTGTGTATTCGATCTGCATCCCCGGTTTGCGATAGCGTTCGACAAGCTGAAGCGACCGCT
Organism: Anaerolineales bacterium UBA3905; assembly: GCA_002391565.1. Taxonomy (GTDB): domain Bacteria; phylum Chloroflexota; class Anaerolineae; order Caldilineales; family Caldilineaceae; genus Caldilinea. The sequence continues at coordinate 10,510 of DGFH01000084.1, read as the reverse complement.
CGAAAAAGGGCAAGCCCATCAACGTCGGCTCGCCGCCCTGCCACGCCACCTGCACGACAGGCGTCTGGTGCGCCTCGATCAACTGACGGATGTACGCTTCCAGTAGCTCGTCAGCCATGCGAAAACGGCTGCCCGGATAGAGCATTTCTTTAGAAAGAAAAAAACAATAGGCGCAATCTAGATTGCAGGTGGCGCCGCTTGGTTTCGCCAGCAAGTGGAAGGCGGGCGGATATTTTGTTGTCGTCATCAGTATCCCTTTGTTCTCCACGGACGATGCTAGACTTTGATACCATAAAGCATTAGCGTCGGCAAGCTATCAACAAGTGGGCTTAATTTGCACGTTTAACCGAACCGGTGTATCGTAGAATCCAGTATGAAACATATGGTTAACTAAGATTTTCATAGAATTTTGAGGGTTTTGTTTTACGCCGGGTGGGTTTGTGAAGTTTCCAGGGGTGGACTCCTCTGCTACCTGTCGCCACTCGCTACAAGAAGAATCCGACAAACGGCGTTGCTTTCCCCGCCCAACTGCCAATTGCACCTGTCAAAAGGAAATCATCGCCATGCACACATCCGCTGCCTATCCACCTCCCCGTTTGATTTTCTGGGAGACCACCGCCGGCTGCAATCTGGCCTGCATCCACTGCCGACGCATCACCGTCGCCAATCAACTGTTGCCGCAGGACCTGACCACCGCTGAAGCCTTCGACCTGATCGACCAGGTGGCCGCCTTTGCCCGGCCCATCTTCGTGCTCTCCGGTGGCGAACCGCTCTTTCGCCCCGACATCTTCGAGATCGCCCGTCACGCCAGCGACGCCGGTCTGATCGTGGCGTTGGCGACCAACGGCACGCTGATCGACGCTGACACGGCGCGTAAGATCAAGGCGAGCGGCATCCGTCGCGTCAGCATCAGCTTTGATGGCGCCGACGCCGCCACCCACGATATCTTTCGCGGCCAGGGCGCCTTTGACAGGTCGCTCGCCGGGATGCGCTACCTGCACGAAGTTGGCGTCCCTTACCAGATCAACACCACTGTCGCACGTCACAACATTCATCAGATGGATCAAACGTTGGCGCTGGCAAAGGAACTGGAAGCGCAGGCGCTGCATCTCTTCCTGCTTGTGCCCGTCGGCTGCGGCGTCGAGATTGCACCCGACCAGCAGATTTCCGCCGCCGAGTATGAGAATGTGCTCAACTGGATGTACGACGCCGAAATGGCGGGCGGCATCGAGTTGAAGGCGACGTGCGCGCCACACTACTTCCGCATCGTGCGCCAGCGCCAGGCCGAGGAGCGGCGCAACGGCATCTTCCGCGAACGCCCTGCCAGCCATCACCGCCAACAACACGCCGGCGGCAGCGGGCATCCGGGCGGGCGCCCAGGCGGTCATCCTGGCAACGGCCACTCCGGCGCCAGCGCCGACCCCGGCAACGAGGAGGCTCGCCGCGCCATGAACGCCATGACCAAAGGCTGTCTGGCTGGCACGGGCGTCTGCTTTGTCAGCCATCGCGGCGAGGTCTTCCCCTGTGGCTACCTGCCCGTCGAGGCTGGCAACATCCGCCGCCAGCCCTTCCGCGCAATCTGGGAGGGATCGCCGCTCTTCGCCGAACTGCGCGATTCCACTCTGCTCGGCGGCAAGTGCGGGCTGTGCGAGTTCAAGAATGTCTGCGGCGGCTGTCGCGCCCGCGCCTACGGCATGACGCACGAATATCTAGCCGAGGAGCCCTTCTGCACTTATGAGCCAGCAGTGTTGCGGAAAATGGAGATTGGGTGAGCGGGCGATTGAGCGATCGGTGCGCCGGTGGGGACGCCAATCGCAACCTGATTATTCATCCAGGCGCTGGAGGAGGCAGAGAAGGTGGCAATACGCCGCCCCTCGCCCCTTGCAAATCGCAACTGAAGTTTAGAAATTGAAAATTATGACACACCCATTTGCGAATCCTGAGAAATTGGATATTAGTGAGCAGAGTCGCACGGCGGATGGACAGATCATGCGGCTTGATCGCCGGCTTTTCATGCAACTCTACGCCTTTGGCGGCTGTCTTGACACGGCGCCGTTGATCGATGCGCTGCGCGTACAACCCTTTGGCAGCGTGCTGTATCTCGATGTCAATGATCCACAAGGTGTGGCGCTGCTCACCTTTAGCGAAAATCCTGATTTTTTCGTCACCGAACTGCGCACTTTTTTGCAACAACCACCCTTTCTCCACCTGACGCCCAAGCCCGAACTGACAATGTTTGGTCGTTCCTATGCGCTTGGCAATGAGGAAGACCTGGAGCGCATGCTGATCACCCGCCCGCGCCAAAAGGTTTGTGACCCCAAGTGGCCATGGGCGATCTGGTATCCATTGCGCCGCGCCGGCTCCTTCGAGCAACTCTCAGCGCAGGAACAGCGCACGATCCTGATGGAGCACGGCGGCATTGGGCACGCGTATGGCCGCGCCGGCTATGGCACCGACATCCGCCTGGCCTGCTACGGCCTCGATAAGCATGACAACGATTTTGTCGTCGCCCTGATCGGGCCGGAGCTTTATCCTTTGTCCTCGATCGTCCAGCGTATGCGCAAAACCAAACAGACTTCGCTGCACCTGGAAAAACTGGGGCCATTCTTTGTCGGCAAGGCGATCTGGCAAAATGAAGGGGTGAACGCATGAAGATGGCTGTATTGCTGCTCGCCTACGGCGGGCCGGACTCACTGGCGGACATTCCCGCCTACTTGCTCGACATTCGCGGTGGGCGCGCGACGCCGCAAGACTTGCTCGACGAGATCTGCCATCGCTATGCTGCGATTGGCGGTTTCTCGCCGCTGCTGCACATCACGCAAAGCGCCGCTGCCCAGTTACAGGCGCGCCTCGGCCTGCCTGTATATGTGGGCATGCGTCACTGGACGCCGTGGATCAAAGACACCGTGGCGCAGATGGCCGCCGACGGCGTCGAACGCGCCGCCGTCATCTGCATGGCGCCTCATTACAGCAGCCTGAGCATCGGCGCCTATCGCCGCAAGCTCGATGAGGCGCTGGCGCAGCTCGCCCGCCCTATCGACATCAGCTTTGTCGAGAGCTGGCACACTCAGCCCGATTATCTGGAGGCTGTCGCCGCCAACGTGCGCGCTGCGCTTGCTCGCTATGCACCGGAGGAGCGCGACGAGGTGCTCGTTGTCTTCACCGCCCACAGCCTGCCCGAGTTTATCTTGCAGCGCGGCGAACCCTATGACCGTCAGCTCCGGGAGACGGCGCAGTTGCTGGCCGACAGGCTGGCGCTGCCCGCCGACCGCTGGACTTTCTCGTACCAGAGCGCCGCCAAGACCGGCGTGCCCTGGCTTGGTCCGCAGATCGAAGAGTACATTGTCGAACTGGCGCAAGCCGGGCGCCACAAACTTGTCGTAGCGCCGATCGGTTTCATTGCCGATCATGTCGAGGTGCTCTACGACATCGATATTGGCGTGCAGCAGATCGCCCGCCAGTATGGCGTGCGCGTCGAGCGACCACCGATGCTGAATGACAGTCCGGCCATGGTGACGATCCTGGCGGCGCTGGCGGAGCAGGCATTGCAGCCAGCGATAGCACGCGGATAACGCGAATTGGGCGGATCAGCGCGGATCAAATTAGCAAAAATCCGCCTGATCCCCATCAACTGTGCGCCAGTTTTACTGACCGCTAGGTTAACTGTTTATCTTCCCGGAAGCTCCAAAGCTTCCGGGAAGATTGCGAGCAATATCACGTGACAACCTAGAAATCGATAGAACCTGTTTGGAAAGTCACCCGATTTGACGCAGAGATGCAAAGATACAGAGAAACGCAGGGAGAATCAAGCGAATGCGCATCTGTAGCCAGCTATGCAACTCCTCTGCGTCGTCGCGCCAAACTTCCACCCTCTTCAAACAGTCTCTTGGAATCGCATCGTAGAGGCGTGAAAATGTACAGCAACGTCGATCCGAAAACGCCATCCATTCTGCTGGTCGGTCTGAACCACCGCACTGCGCCTATCGACGTGCGCGAGCAACTGTCATTCGACGCGTGCGCACTGCCGATGGTCGCCCACGACCTGTTCTCGCTTGGCGCAAAGCAGGGCGTCTTGCAGGAAGTGGTTGTTATCTCAACCTGCAACCGGCTGGAAGTCTACGCTGTCACAGCAACGCCGACGCTGGCGGCGCCCCTGATCGAGGCGCAGATCGCGCACCAACGGCAGGCGAAGCCCGACGCGCTGAGGGCTTATCTCTACATCCAAAGTGGCGACGCTGCCATCGACCATCTGTTTCGCGTCGCCTCCGGGTTGGATTCGTTGATTTTGGGCGAGGCGCAGATTTTGGGACAGGTTGCACATGCGTTGGCTGCCGCCCAATCCAGCGGCGCCAGCGGCCCGATCCTGACGCAGTTGTTCAACCGCGCACTTCATTGTGGCAAGCGCGCCCGCACCGAGACGCCGATCGGCAGCTCCACCACCTCGATCAGTCACGCCGCCGTGCGCCAGGCCGAACGCTTGCTGGGCGATCTCAGCCGCCGCCACGCACTGGTCATCGGCGCCGGCGAAATGGCGGAGTTGGCCGCCACTGCATTGCAGCAGCACGACATTGCGTCCATCCTCTGCATCAACCGCACGCTGGCGCGCGCCGAACAGCTGGCAATGAAGGTCGGCGGCCGCGCCGTGGATTGGGCGCGGCTCGATGAGGCGCTGGCGACTGTCGATCTGGTGATCAGCGCCACCGCCGCGCCGCATCTTGTCCTTTCGGCGGCAGAAGTGGCGCAGGCCATGCGGGCGCGCACCGGTCGTCCGCTGCTCCTGTTCGACATTGCGCTTCCCCGTGACATTGACCCCGACGTCGATGGGCTGCCCGACGTGCTCCGCTACGATATTGACCATCTGCGTAGCAGCGTTGAAGCAAATCTGGCGCGGCGCGAGGCCGCCATTCCGCACGTCGAGGCGATCATTGCGGAGGAGACGGCAGCGTTCGCCGCCTGGCTGGGTGGGCGCGCAGTGCTGCCCGTTGTGATCGAGCTGCGCCGTCATGCCGAGACCATCGCACACCAGGAAGTCCAGCGTACAGTGCAGCGCCTGCGCCATCAGCCGTCCGACCCAGACTACGTTGCACGCGAAGTCGAACGCCTTGCCGGGCGCATCGTCGCCAAGTTGTTGCATACACCAACTGTGCGGCTCAAAGCGCAGGCCGCCGACGGCAACGGCGCACACTACGCTCAGGTGCTGAACGAGCTTTTTGCTTTGGCATCATCCGCAGCAGGCGCAGAGAACGCTGCGCGCAGAACGGGGCGGAGCGTCCCACGCCCCTCACAACCCGTCCCGATTGGAGTCTACGGCCATGACTGAACAGCTTACCACCCTGCGCCTGGGCACGCGCGGTTCGACGTTGGCGCGCTGGCAGACAGACTACATCGCCGCGCAGTTGGCTACACGGTGGCCGGGAGTTGCCATCGAGGTCGACATCTTGTACACGCAGGGCGACCACATCCTCGACAAGCCGCTCCCTCTGATCGGCGGCAAAGGACTCTTCACTGCCGAGCTGGAGGCTGCACTGCGCAGCGGCGCCATCGATCTGGCCGTGCATAGCCTGAAGGATTTGCCCACCGAACCGGCGCCAGGCATCGTAGTCGGCGCCATCCCGGCGCGGGGCGACGTGCACGATGTCGTGGTCAGCCGCAGTAGACAGCCTTTAGCCGCACTGCCGCCCGGCGCCGTCGTCGGCACCAGCAGCCGCCGTCGCGCTGCGCAACTCCTCCACGCCTACCCACACCTGCGCACCGCCGACATCCGCGGCAACGTGGACACGCGCATCCGCAAGGCGCTTGACCCCGACGGCCCCTACGACGCCATTGTGCTGGCCGCCGCCGGCGTCGAACGGCTGGCGCGTAATGACGCCATTACGGAAACGCTGCCGCTCGATCTCATGTTGCCGGCGCCGGGACAGGGCGCGCTGGCCGTACAATGCCGCGATGAAGCCTGGCTGTTGCATCTGCTGCGGCCGCTTGACGACGCCGCCACGCGCGCCGCAGTTACGGCGGAACGCGCCTTTCTAAACGGGCTGGGCGGCGGTTGCGCCGTGCCGGTGGCGGCCCACGCCGTCATCGGCCAGGGGCGGTTGCATTTGCGCGGACGCGTGGCGGCGTTCGACGGTCGCAACTTCGTCGATGTGGCCGGTGACGCTGCACCGGAAGATGCCGCCGCACTGGGCGCTGCGTTGGCGTCCCAGGCGCTATCCCAGGGTGCGGCCCAAATCCTGCGCGAGGCAGCATGACGACCACCACATCAGTCTCTTCATCCTCGCTGGCGGGACGGCAAATTGTCGTGACGCAGGCTGCCGAACAGGCGCCAGAGCTTGCCGCTTTGCTGGCGCAGGCCGGCGCAACGCCGCTGCTCTACCCCTGCCTTGCCATTGCACCGCCTGCCGATATATCCCCACTCGACCGGGCGCTCCAGCTGGCGGCGCGCAGCGGCTATGATTGGCTGGTGCTGACCAGCGCCAACGCCGTGCGCATCGTCGCGGCGCGGTTGGCGGCGCTTGAGATTGCCCCACAGCAACTCGCCAGCGTGCGCGTTGCTACGGTCGGTGCAGCGACGGCGGCGGCCGTGCGCGCCCAGCTTGGGCTGGACGTGATCTTGACGCCGGCGGCAGAGGTCGCCGAGGGACTGGCGGCGGCGCTCGCAGCAACGGTGCAGCCGGGCGACCGCATCCTATTGCCCCAGGCGGCGCGCGCGCGTGATTTGCTGGTGCAGCGCCTCAACGCCGCCGGCGCCGCAGTGACGCACGTCGTCGCCTACGAAACCGTGCGCGGCTCGGGTGGCGTCGATCTGTCCGGGTTGTTGGCGCAGCGCGCTGTCGATGCTATCACACTGGCAAGCTCGTCGGCGTTCACCTTTTTGCTGGACCGGCTGACGCAGGAGGGCGGCGATCTAGCGGCGTTGCACAGCGTCTGTCTGGCGTGCATTGGCCCGATCACTGCGCGCACCGTGCGCGACGCCGGCTACACACCCGCCGTCGTGTCGAAGCAGCAAAGTCTGGAGGGGCTGGTTGCGGCGCTGGCGGAGCATTTTCAGGCGTCATCTGGACAACCTTCCCGGAAGCCGCAATCTTCCGGAAGAGCGTAACTTGGAGGAACTCTTGTGTTAAAACTTGATTCACCCTACACGAATAGTTTGACAATTGCCGCCGGTGGCGCCAACGATGGGGCGGCGCTGCGCCCACGTCGGCTGCGGCGCACCGCAGCGCTGCGCCGCATGGTGCGCGAGACGGCGCTCTCCCCAGCCGACTTTGTGGCGCCGCTCTTCGTTCGCCATGGGCGCGGCCAACGCATCCCCATCGGTTCAATGCCGGGGCAATTTCAGTTTTCTGTGGATCAGATTGCTATTGAGGCAAAGGAAATTGCTGCTTTGGGGGTGCCTGCCGTCATTCTATTCGGGATTCCGGCGACGAAAGACGCACTGGGCAGCGACAACTACAACCCGGCCGGCATCGTGCCGCAGGCGATCCGGGCGATCAAGGACGCCGCGCCCGACTTGGTCGTGATCTCCGACATGTGCTTCTGCGAATACACCGACCACGGTCACTGCGGCGTGATCAACATGCCGGGCGATCTGCACTTTCACCCTCATCTACCCAAAGGTTACCTGCTTGATGCGCCGACGCGCGCACTGCTGGCGCGCGCCTCCGCCGTTCACGCCGAGGCAGGCGCCGACATCATCGCACCGTCGGGCATGGTCGATGGCATGGTGGCGGCGATCCGCAGTGGGTTGGATGAGGCCGGCTTCGAGCACGTGGCGATCATGAGCTACGCGGTCAAGTATGCCAGCGGCTTCTACGGCCCCTTCCGCGAGGCCGCCGAAAGCCCGCCTGCCTTCGGCGACCGCAGCCAATATCAGATGGATCCGGCCAATCGCCGCGAGGCGTTCAAGGAGGCAGCGCTCGACGTAGCCGAAGGCGCCGACATGCTGATGGTCAAACCGGCGTTGCCTTATCTCGACATCCTGGCGGCGGTGCGCGAACGTTACCCGCTGCCGTTGGCCGCCTACCAGGTGAGCGGCGAATATGCCATGCTTCACGCTGCGGCCGCCAACGGCTGGCTCGACCTGAAACGCTGCGCGCTGGAAAGCCTGACGAGCATCAAACGCGCCGGCGCCGATATGATCCTGACCTATTTTGCAAGAGATGCTGCAAAGTGGGTTGTGGAATAAGGATCAAGAGAATAGGCGACTTATGACCGACACAACACTCAATCGCTCAATCCCTCCATCCCAAACCCCTGCGCGTCCACAACGCTTTCTCGCCGCGTGCCGCTGCGAACCGGTCGATGCCACGCCGGTCTGGCTGATGCGACAGGCCGGACGCTACATGGCGGAGTATCGCGCGCTGCGTCAGCGCTACACGATCCTGGAGCTCATCAAGACGCCGGAGTTGGCGTGTGAAGTGACGCTGCAGCCGATCAACGCTTTCGACCTCGATGCCGCCATTATCTTTGCGGATATCTTGCCGCCACTGCAGGGGATGGGGCTACACCTGGAGTTTCTGAAGGGAGAGGGCCCGCACATTGACAACCCGGTGCGCACGCCCGCCGATGTCGAAGCCTTGGTCGTGCGTCCACCAGAGGAGACGCTCTGGTTCACGCTGGAGGCGATCCAACTGGCGCGACGTGAACTCGACAGCCGCGGCCTGCCTTTGATCGGCTTCAGCGGCGCGCCCTTCACGCTGGCAGCTTATGCCGTCGAAGGTGGGGGCAGCAAAAATTATTTGCGCGTCAAGAGCCTGATGATGTCCGACCCGGCAACCTGGCGCATGTTGATGGAAAAACTGAGCACTGTCGTCGGCGAGTATCTGCTGGCGCAAGTGCGCGCGGGCGCGCAGGTCTTGCAGCTTTTTGACTCATGGGTCGGTCAGCTCAGCCCGGATGACTATCGCACCTATGTGCTGCCCTGGAGCCGCCGCGCCATCGAGATCGCCCGCGCCGGCGGCGCACCCATCATCCACTTTGGCGCTGACACCGCCGGGCTGCTGCCGGCGATCCGCGAGGCGGGCGGCGACGTGATCGGCGTGGATTGGCGCATCGATCTCGATGTGGCGTGGCGGCTGCTGGGCGCAGGCGTAGCCGTGCAGGGCAATCTTGACCCGGTGGCGCTTTTTGCACCGTGGGAACAACTGCAACCACGCATCCAGCAAGTGCTCGACCGTGCACACGCGGTCGGTCGCCCCGGCCATATCTTCAACCTCGGTCACGGCATCCTGCCGCAGACGCCGGTGGAAAATGTGAAAAGGCTGGTTGAGTTCGTGCATGAGTATAGTCAGAGATTGGGAGAGTAGAGATTGGAGATTGAGTAATGCCTGAAGCACACAATCACCCAATCTCCAATCTCTACTCTCCAGTCTCCTTCAAACTTGAGAGATTTTCCAATGGACACGACAAAATCCGCACAACTTTTTGCCGCTGCGCAGCAGGTGACGCCGGGTGGGGTGAACAGCCCGGTGCGCGCCTTTCGCAGCGTAGGCGGGACGCCGCGCTTTATCGAGCGCGGGGCGGGGCCGTATGTATGGGACGCTGACGGCAACCGCTACATCGACTATGTGCTCTCCTGGGGGCCGCTGACGCTAGGACATGCACACCCGGCGGTGGTGGCCGCGATCCAGGCGGCGGCGGCGCGGGGGACGAGCTACGGCGCACCGACTGCGCTGGAGACTGAGCTGGCGCAGCTGGTCATTGATCTTGTGCCATCGGTGGAGATGGTGCGCTTCGTCAACAGCGGCACTGAGGCGACGATGAGCGCGTTGCGGCTGGCGCGCGCCTACACCGGACGCGCCAAGATCGTGAAGTTCAGCGGCTGCTATCACGGCCACGCCGACATGCTGCTGGTGCAGGCGGGCAGCGGC
>DGFH01000084.1:0-469 GCA_002391565.1 Anaerolineales bacterium UBA3905 | reverse complement strand
GCTATCACGGCCACGCCGACATGCTGCTGGTGCAGGCGGGCAGCGGCGTCGCCACGTTGGGGCTGCCCGACTCACCCGGCGTGCCTGCGGCCACCGCCGCCGACACACTGATCGCTCCCTTCAACGACCTGGCGGCGGTCGAACGCCTCTTCGCGGCCAATCCGGGGCAGATTGCGGGCGTCATCGTCGAGCCGATCGCGGCCAATATCGGCTTTGTGCTGCCTGCCGATGGCTTCCTGGCCGGGCTGCAAAGCCTGTGTCGCGCTCACGGGGCGCTCTTTATCCTCGATGAAGTGATGACCGGCTTTCGCGCCAGCCTGGGCGGCGCGCAGGCGCTGTGGGGTCTCGACCCGGACCTGACTTGTCTGGGCAAGGTGATCGGCGGCGGGCTGCCAGTCGGCGCGTACGCGGGCAAACGTGCCATCATGCAGATGGTGGCGCCGGCCGGGCCGATGTATCAGGCGGGCAC
>DGFH01000119.1:6414-7734 GCA_002391565.1 Anaerolineales bacterium UBA3905 | reverse complement strand
TCTAATTTCGTTTTGGAGGATCGTAGAGTTGTATGAATGAAGTGCGAGGCATGACGACTGGAAACTGGGACTGGCTAAATGGTGGCAATGACTACCATGACCATCCGATGGCAGCGCTGTTGGACGAAATTGATCGTTCGCTGCAGGAGCCTGTATCGGGCGAAATTCGCAACGGCATCATCGTTGACAAGCGCGCCAACGAAGTCTTGGTGGACATTGGCTTCAAATCCGAAGGTGTTGTGTCGGGGCGAGAATTTGACCGCGTTGGCGATACACTGGCAACGCTGAACGTTGGCGATGAAGTCCCCGTCTACATCATCCGCGAGGACCGCGATGGCAACCTGCAGTTGAGCATCAGCCGGGCGTTGGCTGAGAAGGACTGGGAGCGCGCTGAAGAGCTGATGCGCACCCAGGACATCTTTGAGTGCCCGGTCGATTCCTTTAACCGCGGTGGTGTGATCGTGCGGCTTGGTCAGGTGCGCGGTTTCGTACCTGCCAGCCAGTTGACCAGTGCACCAACCGCCAGCGCCAGCGAAGAAGAAAATGACTCCCGTTACGCCGCACTGATGGGCGACACCCTCAAGCTCAAAGTGATCGACATCGACCGCAAGCGCAACCGCTTGATCCTCTCCGAACGCCTGGCGATGCGCGAATGGCGTCGCCAGCAAAAGGACCAGTTGCTCGGCTCGTTGCGAGAAGGTTTGGTCATGGAAGGCGTTATCAGCAGCATTGCAGATTTTGGCGCCTTTGTTGATCTGGGCGGAGCAGACGGTCTGATCCATCTGAGTGAGCTAAGCTGGAACCGCGTCACCCATCCCAGCGAAGTGGTTAAGGTGGGTGAACGCATCAAAGTGCAGATTCTCACCGTCGACGCCGACCGCCGCCGCATCGGGCTGAGTCTGCGCCGGTTGACCCCGCAACCCTGGGAGATCATCGACAATACGTATCAGGTTGGACAGATCGTCAAGGGGCGGATCACAAAGTTGGTGAACTTTGGCGCCTTTGCCCGCCTGGTGGACACCGGCATTGAAGGTTTGATCCATATCAGCGAACTGTCTGAACGCCGCGTGGCGCACCCCAAAGAAGTTGTGGCTGAAGGCGACGTCTATGACCTGCGCATCATCCGCATTGAGAGCGACAAACGTCGCCTGGGGTTGAGCTTGAAACAGGCGCTTCCGGAACCGGAAATTGACTGGCAGATTGCACCTGGCGCGCCTGCTCAGGTTGAAGCAGAAGCGCCGCAGACCGAAATGGAAGCTGTGGCCGCCTGACCAGCAGCAACCTGAGAGAATTGATTTCATCCGACAAAAAACATACGGG
>DGFH01000119.1:0-6160 GCA_002391565.1 Anaerolineales bacterium UBA3905 | reverse complement strand
CCCGTATGTTTTTTGTCGGATGAGAGCGACGTCATCGCGCAGAATAGACTGGCGTCAGCACTCCGTTTGGGCAGGCCTCCCCTACCCAAAAAGCGAATTGACAAATCATCCAGCGCATCGCTACAATGAACTTGTGATTGCCCGCACGTCAACCCACCATTGCCTGATAGGGGGACATCAGAGACAAGAAGCGGAACAGCACTTACTGCGGTTGCGTCAATGTTGCTGATATAGTACACATGTCGGGAAAGACCGGCTGTGATTGTTGTACAAGGGAAGATCTATGTCTGACAAACTAGACCGCTTTACCAAGCGTGCGCGCCGCGTCTTAACGTTGGCGCAGGAAGAGGCGCTCCGGCTCAACCACAACTACATCGGCACCGAGCACTTGCTGCTGGGGTTGGTGCGTGAGGAGAACGGCGTCGCCGTCAAGGTGCTGCGCGAGTTAGGCGTCGAGCCGGTGCAGATTATCCGTGCTGTTGAACGCACGGTTGGGCGTGGGGAGCGTCCACCTTTTGGCAAGCCAAGCCTGGCGCCGCGCACCAAGCGTGTGATCGAGCTGGCGGTGGATGAAGCCCGTCTGATGGGACATCACTACATCGGCACGGAGCATCTCTTGCTGGGGCTGGTGCGCGAGGGCGAAGGCATCGCTGTAAACGTACTGCGCGGGCTAGGCATCAACCTGGATCGCGTGCGGACGCAAACCGCGCGCAATATCCTGCAGAATCAGGCGCAGAGTAAAGAAAAGCAGAAAAAAGAATCCAAGACCCCACTCATGGATCAACTTGGCTACGACATGACCGCCGCCGCCGAGGAAGGCAAACTCGATCCTGTCGTCGGTCGCCAGGCGGAGATCGAACGGGTGATCCAGATTTTGAGCCGGCGCACCAAGAACAACCCGGCGTTGATCGGCGAGCCAGGCGTCGGCAAGACAGCCATCGTCGAAGGACTGGCGCAGCGCATCGTCGATGGTGACGTGCCAGAGCCGTTGCTGAACAAACGTCTGCTCATGCTCGATGTTGGCAGCCTGGTTGCCGGCACGATGTATCGTGGGCAGTTCGAGGAGCGCTTGAAAAAGGTCATCGAAGAGGTGATCACTTCGCAGTCGATCCTGTTCATTGACGAGGTGCACATGCTGGTGGGCGCAGGCGCAGCGGGGAGCAGCGTGGACGCCGCCAACATTCTCAAGCCCGCACTCAGTCGTGGTGAATTGCAGGTGATCGGCGCGACGACGCTCGACGAATATCGCAAGTACATCGAGAGCGACGCCGCGCTGGAACGTCGCTTCCAGCCGATTCTGGTGGATGAGCCGTCCATCGAGGAGACTATCGAGATTTTGCGCGGCGTCCGCCCCCGCTACGAAGACCATCACAAGCTGATTATCACTGACGAAGCGCTCCATTCGGCCGCTCATCTGGCTGCGCGTTATGTGCCTGACCGCTTCATGCCCGACAAGGCCATCGACCTGATCGACGAGGCCGGCAGCCGCGTGCGCATGTACAAGGCGCCCTACGCCGCCAATCTGCGCGAGACCTTCATGAGCCTGAAAAAGCTCCAAAAGGAAAAAGAACAGGCGCTTGATATGCAACGCTTCGACGATGCCATCGACTTGCGCTATAAAGAAGTTGAACTGGAATCGCGTCTCAGCGAATTGCGCGAGGGTTGGAACGAAGCGTCCAATCAACCCAAAGTCACGGCGGAGGACATTGCTGAAGTCGTGGCAATGTGGACGGGGGTGCCGGTTAGCCGCATTGCTGGCGAGGAGCGCGAACGTCTGCTCGAGATGGAGCGGGTGATGCACCAGCGCATCATCGGCCAGGATGAGCCGATCAAGGCGATTGCCAAAGCTGTGCGTCGCGCCCGCGCTGGCTTGAAAGACCCGAAGCGACCCATTGGCAGCTTCATGTTCCTGGGGCCGACCGGCATCGGCAAGACGCTGCTCGCCAAGACGCTGGCTGAATTCATGTTCGGCAGTGAAGAGGCGCTGATCAAGCTCGACATGAGCGAATTCATGGAGCGCCACAATGTCAGTCGTCTGGTGGGCGCGCCGCCTGGTTACGTCGGCTACGAGGAAGGTGGTCAGCTCACCGAAGCGGTGCGTCGGCGCCCCTACAGCGTGGTGTTGCTCGACGAGATCNNAAGATCACCGGCGTTCCGGTCACTGAGCTGACCACCGAGGAGAAAGACAAGCTCCTCAAGCTCGAGGAGAAGCTGCACGAGCGCGTCATCGGCCAGGAAGAGGCCATCCGCGCCGTGGCGGATGCGGTGCGCCTGGCGCGCGCAGGACTGCGCGAGGGACGCGGCCCGACCGCGACATTCCTCTTCCTCGGGCCGACCGGGGTTGGCAAGACGGAACTGGCCAAGACGCTCGCCGAAGTAATCTTTGGCGATCAGGACGCAATCATCCGCATCGACATGTCCGAGTATGGCGAGCGCCACTCGGTCGCCCGGCTGGTGGGCGCGCCTCCCGGCTACGTCGGATACGACGAAGGCGGGCAACTGACCGAGAAGGTGCGCCGTCGGCCCTACTCGGTCGTGCTGCTCGACGAGATCGAGAAGGCGCACCCGGAAGCCTTCAACATGTTGCTCCAGATCATGGAAGATGGCTATTTGTCGGATGCCAAAGGTCGACGCGTTGACTTTCGCAACACACTGCTGCTCATGACCAGCAACATCGGCGCCAAACTTATCCAGGGCGCCAAGGGGTTGGGCTTCGTCATCTCACAAGATGAAGACAACGAACGCCGCGAGAGCGAATACGAGAAGATGAAGGCTAAGGTCATGGATGCGCTCAAGAAAACCTTCCGGCCCGAATTCATCAACCGTCTTGACGGCATTATGGTCTTCCGCAGCCTGAGCAAGGACGAGATTGCGCAGATTGTCGAGTTGGAGTTGCGCCCACTGCGCATGCAGATGGCTGAACACGAGATGACGCTCAAGCTCACCGACGCCGCCCGGCTTGCCATTGCGGAAGCTGGCTACGACCCTGAATATGGTGCGCGCCCACTGCGCCGCGTGATTCAGAACCAGATTCAAGACCCGCTCAGTGAGGGCATGCTTGCCGAAAAGTATGTGCCTGGCGACACGATCACGGTCGATTACCGTGAAGTCGTTAACGAAAACGGCAATCTGACGAAAGAATTTGTTTTCGACGTCACCGAACACAAGGAAGTCGAACCGGCGGAAGCCGTCGCTGACGAATTTGCGGCGCTGCTACAGTAACCTCTTTACGCACTTCATTAGCGTTGTTCACACCCGGCGCTGCCCTGTGCAGGCCGGGTGTGTTGTTTTCGGGTGGCAGTGGTTGCTACAATTTCGGTGAAAAGGCGCCGATCGTGGTGCAGCAGCTTCATACTCTGCTGGGCGACGAAGCGCAGCAGAGCGCCTGCTTCATCAAGACTGCACTTGAAGCTGAAAAGCTGAGCGCCCGATTTGGTCGTGGAGATGCTCTCCGCATCGACGGTCGCCATCGATTGTCGTAGGTTATCGTCGGCTCATGAAGATTCACAAATAGGTTCGGTAATCGTAGATGCGGTTCGCAACCGCATTTTCCTGTCTGGCGAGAATGTGCGGCTAGGAGCCGCGCCAACTTTGATTATCGGGTTATTTTGTTAATTCTCATAAGCTGACTGGGCGCCGCCATACCAGTCCACTTAAGTGAACTTGAGCGATCAGCCGGTGAATTGATTCATTGGTGCGGCGCATTTTGCCCCAAACGTGAAGTAGACCCCAGCCCTACAGCGTGCTTGACAGTTCCCTGCGCACCCGGTAGAATCCACAATGAAGCACGACAATTCAACAAGGTTCAGTTATCTTTTAAGGTCGTCTTGCAGTGGCGACGCCCCAGCGTTGCGTTCACTGTCACGCCCCACGATCTCGATTCAGCAAGCTTTTCTCATCCGACGCTTGAGCCGGCTCGTGAGGTTCCACCGTGGTACATTCGGTTGATCGGTGATGTAGTTTCGTCCAGTTAGCACAAGTCCGTATTGCACAAAAGGAGAGTCACATGATCGGTGGTTTCGCCAATCGCGTTGCCTGGATTGACCTGACATCGGGCAACATCGAGTACAAAGGCATCGACGAGAGCGATGCGCGCAAATACATTGGTGCGCGCGGCCTGGGCGTCAAATATGTTTTTGACAACGGCCCCGATGTCGAGCCGCTATCGCCCGACAACATCCTGTGTGTGATGAATGGCCCGTTGACCGGCACCAACGTCAACATGAGCGGGCGTTTGGCCGTCGTCACCAAATCGCCGCTGACCGGCACAGTCGCCGATGCGCATATGGGCGGCTGGACAGCAGCAAAGTTGAAATGGGCAGGGTTCGACGGTCTGGTCTTCAAGGGTAAAGCCGCCAAACCGGTCTACGCCTTCGTGGAAGACGGCCAGGTGACCTTACACGACGCTTCTGATGTGTGGGGCAAGGGCATTCACGAGACGCTCAAGATTTTGCGTGAGCGTCACGGCGAGGATTGCGACGGCATGGCGATCGGTCAGGCAGGGGAGAACCTGGTGCGCTTTGCCTGTTGGGTTAACATCAACGACCGCGCCGCCGGACGCAATGGCACTGGCGCCGTGGCTGGCAGCAAGCACCTCAAGGCGATCATCATCAAGAGCGACAAAAAGAATCGCCCCGAACCGGCCAACAAGGAAGCCGATAAGGAAGCGCGCAAGAAAGCATTGGCGGCGATCATGGCGGAGGAAAACATCACCTCCCCGCGCAAAGGTGGTTTGAGCGTCTATGGCACCAACGTGTTGATGAACATCACCGAAAGCATTGGCGCGTTGCCGGCCTACAACGCCCAGAAGACTGCATTTGGCAAGGACAATGCTGAGAAGATCTCCGGCGAATATGTCAATGATCACATCCTGATCAACAACCCAACCTGTCACGCCTGTCCCGTCGCCTGCAAGAAGGAAGTTGAGGTCACCGAAGGCCCCTTCCAGGTCAAGATGGAAAGCGTCGAGTACGAACCGGCGTGGTCGCTTGGCTCCAATTGCGGCAACAATAATATTGCGGCGGTGGCATTCCTCATCGACAAATGCAATGACTACGGCATGGATCCCATCGAGTTGGGCAACGTGCTGGCAATGTACATGGAAGCCAGTGAGAAGGGCTACACCAACGGCGACGGCCAGTTGGGCTGGGGCGACGCCGAGGCGATGGTGGAGGTCACCACCAAGATCGCCATGCGCCAGGGTGTGGGCGACAAACTGGCAGGCGGCACGGCGCGCGGCGCAGCTGCCTTTGGCCACCCCGAAATTGCCATGACAGTCAAGGGGCAGGCTATTCCCGCCTATGACCCGCGTGGTCTCAAAGGTATGGGGATTGCATACGCCACCAGCAATCGCGGCGCCTGCCATCTACGCGCCTACACACCGGCGGCGGAACTGGGCGTCATGCCCTTTGGCTCCCTCAAGGTCGACCCGCTGGAGTGGAAGGGCAAAGGCAAACTTACGCGCATCTTCCAGGACGTGCACGCCGTCTCCGATTCGCTCGACCTGTGCAAGTTCTCTGCCTTTGCCGAGGGGATGCAGGAGTACACCGAGCAGTTCAACGCGGTCACCGGTCTCGACTACTCCGTGGAAGAGCTGATGAAATGCGGTGAGCGCATCTACAATCTGGAGCGTTACTACAACAATCTGGCTGGCTTCCGCGAAGGCTCGGACTACTTGCCGAAACGCTTCACGCACGAACCAAGCACCATGCCTGGCTCGGAAGGCCATGTCTGCGAACTTGACCTGATGCTGGAAGAGTATTACGCCGATCGTGGCTGGGTGAACGGCGTTGTGCCGGAGGCCAAGCTAAAGGAACTGGCGATCATTTAGCAAGCAACGCTGATCGGCCGCAGCGCAGCCTGAATGCAACAACATGAGTCATCCCGAATTTTGGGGCAGGCAGGGATGAGGGGGAGAAGCAGGAAAAGCAGCCCAAAGCCTGGCGAGAGCAGAGCGTAGACGATAGAGCGGCGTCGAGGCATCTCGGCGCCGCTCTCCTGTTCGATGACACCAATGGCGCAAGAGAAGGGTGCGAAGGCCATCGAGAAGAGGAGCGAGAAGGGATAAAAGAAAGGCGTAAGCAAGAGAAGCGAGGAGAAGGAGTTTGAGGCGATTGTCCCAGGACCAGAGTCTGGGTGACTGGAAGGCGAGGTCAGACTT
>DGFH01000285.1 GCA_002391565.1 Anaerolineales bacterium UBA3905 | reverse complement strand
GGGCGCAACGAACAATGAAAATGGGCAACGGCGTTTCGCCCCTCGCAACTCGCCCCTCGCCCCTATTTTCAGGTTAGAGATTGGAGAGTCTGACCGGCTGGCCCGTTCTGGCGGATTCGTAGGCGGCGAGGGCGACTTGCATGGCGCGCAGGCCATCTTCGCCGGTGATCGACGGCGCGCGGCCAGTGCGCACCATCTCTACGAAGTCGGTCATCAGCCCGCGATCCATGTCGCTGCCGTAGCCCGCCCAGCGCGTCTTACCGGCTGCGTTGGAGGCGACTGTGACATATTGATGCAGCGTGTCGCCGTAGACCACGCCATGCTCGCCCAAAATTTCGAGCTTGACGTCGCCCCAGATCGTGTAGCTCGGCGGGCGCGACCAGCTGGTGTCGAGCGTGCCGTAGACGCCGTTGCTGAGCGTGAAGGAGAGCAGCCCCACATCGTCGATGCCCAGGCCAGGGTGCAACAGGCTGTCGCCCACCTCGGCGTAGACCTCCGTCACCTCGGCGCCCCAGAACCAGCGCAGCACGTCGATCACGTGTACGGTGTGGTCGAGCACAGCGCCGCCGCCAGCCAGGTCTGGATCGACAAACCAGCCGCCGGGCATCGAGCCGTGATTGGTGCAGTTGACGGTGTAGATTTCGCCCAGCAGCCCGGCGTCGAGCTGGCGCTTGAGTTCGATCACCGACGGCGCAAAGCGCACCGGAAAGGCAATCTGGAGCTTTGTCCCGGTGGCGGCGCAGCGGTCGATCATCGCCTGCGCGTCGGCGACCGTCGTGGCGATGGGCTTCTCGCACAGGATCGCTTTGACGCGCCCGGCGGCTTGCTCGACCAGCGGACGATGATACGCGTTCTCGCTGCACACGACGACCGCATCCAGCCCGGCGGCGAGCAGTTCATCGGCGCTGGCGAACCGTGCGACGCCAAGCCGTTCCGACCAGTCAGCCGCCAGCTTGTCGGTGCGCTCCCACATGCCGACCACTTCGACGCCGGACATGGCGAGCAGATTGTGGGCATAGCTGACCGAATGCATGTGGGCGATGCCCAGGAACCCGATACGAACAGTTTGATTGCTCATGGCGTCACCCCGCAAACTCGTTCATGGCGATCACCTTGCCGGTGCGCATCGATTCGATGGCGGCCAGCGCCACGCGCACCGCCTCCAGCCCGTCGCGCGCCGTCACGATCGGTTGGGCGCGCCCTTCCAACACGTCGATAAAGTGCGCCAGCTCGGCGTAGTACGGCTCATCCTCGTCGGCGGTCGGGCTGCTGCCGATGCGCCGGAAGCCGTGCTCGTCGTCGTAGAGTTCGTAGACCAGCGGTGGGCGGTCGATGGAGTCCCACTCGATCAAGCCGCCGTCGCCTGCCACCTCGACGCGCGTGCGGAAGTTGCCACGCGGATGCGCCCAGCTTACCTCGATGTGGCCGACCGCGCCCGATGCGAAGCGCAACGTGATCAGCGCGTGGTCGCGGAACTCCCTGCCGGCGAAGGTCAGCCCGCGCGCAAAGACCCGTTCGACCTCCCCGCAGCACCAGCGTGCAAAATCGATGTCATGCACGGCCACGTCGAGCACCACGCCGCCGCTCAGGTTAAAGTCAGCGTAGTGCGCCGCCGAGAAGTCGCGCCCCGGACGGGGGAAGCTGCCGTTGCGCGCGCTGCGATAGACGCCCGGCTTACCGATGGCGCCGGCGTCGATCTGCGCCTTGACCTGACTGTACATCGGGAAGAAACGCACCACCTGCGCCGGAAAGAGCGGCACGCCGGCGCGTTCGCACGCTTCGACCATCGCCACCGCGTC
Source organism: Anaerolineales bacterium UBA3905 (assembly GCA_002391565.1). Classification (GTDB taxonomy): domain Bacteria; phylum Chloroflexota; class Anaerolineae; order Caldilineales; family Caldilineaceae; genus Caldilinea. Next base: position 16,805 of record DGFH01000285.1, on the reverse strand, counting down.
CGCCAGATGGCGCGCCAGCGGCTTCTCACAGATGATCGCCTTGCCTGCCGCGGCGGCGGCCAGCACGTTCTCCTTGTGCGCCACACCCGGCGTGCAGATATCAACCACATCAACCGCGGCAAAGAGGTCATCGAGCGTGGCAAACACCTGGCCGCCATAGCGCTGCGCCGCGCGTTCCGCCGCCTCCGACTTCACATCGTAATACCCAACCAGCTTGATGCCTGGCATCCGTCGCCAGCCATCGAGATGAATGGCGGCAATCGCCCCCGTTCCGATCACTCCAACTCGTTGCATGGTTCCTGGCTTTCCTCGATACAATGATAGAAGGTGATGTTCTACGGGTATCGTCGCATACGAACGCTGAGTGCGCAAAAAAGCGAGATGTTCGGCAATCAAGGAGGCGCGTCGATAAATAATAGTGCATTAACACAAGGTGGAGCCAAGTCCTATGATGGCTTGCGCCAACCCGCTCCGCCACGTACAATATCGCCAGGCTCCCCAGCCTGACCCAGACTACCCAAAAGGATGACGCTCATGGCCACTGCCCACCAGACCTTTACGACCACCTCGCGCGGTCTCGACCGCACGACGCCGCCGATGCGCCTCTTCGAGAAGGCGAAACGATATGGGGTCTGGAACCCCAGCGACATCGACTTTCGTCAGGACGCCTCAGACTGGCGGCGCTTATCAACCTTGGAGCAGGAGGTGCTGCTCCACCTGACTTCGCTCTTCCAGGCTGGCGAGGAGGCCGTGACCGCCGACATCCTGCCGTTGATCATGACGGTGGCGGCGGAGGGCCGGCTGGAAGAGGAACTCTACCTCACGACCTTTCTCTTCGAGGAGGCCAAGCACACCGACTTCTTCCGCCGCTTTCTGGATGAAGTCGCCGGCGCGCAGGTGGACATCTCCCATTTTCACTCGCCCAACTACCGGCAGATCGTCTACGCTGCCCTGCCTGCCGCCATGCAGCGCCTGCTCACCGACCCGTCGCCGGCGGCGCAGGTGCGCGCCTCCGTGACCTACAACATGATCGTCGAAGGTGTGCTGGCGGAGACAGGCTACCACGCCTACCTCTCGGCGCTGGAGCGCAACGGTCTGATGCCGGGCCAGTGTTACGGCATCCGCCTCCTCAAACAGGACGAATCGCGCCACATCGCCTACGGCATCTACCTGATCTCACGGCTCATAGCAGAGGATGAGAGCCTGTGGAAGGTGGCCGAAGACACAATGAACGAACTACTCGGCCCGGCGTTGGGCGTCGTCGCCGACACCTTTGCGCGCTACGCGATCATGCCCTTTGGCCTGGAGGAAGGCGAATTCGCCCACTACGCCCTCGGCCAGTTTCAGAAGCGGATCGAGCGGTTGGAACGCGCCCGCGGCGCGTCTCTCCAGGAGGTCTATCAGGCGACGGCGCACGCAATTGACCATGACGACGCCTGAGAGTTACCAACTTCGACGCCAAGACGCAGAGGCCCAGAGATTCGCAGAGAAAAAACGACAAGGAATGCAGCCTTTCCTCTGCGTTTTCTTTGCGACCTGGCGTCTCTGCGTCAAAAAAAAGGAATTTCCAAACGGCCTTTGAGACTTGATGTTCCCGACCGGGTGCGTTTTCCCTCGCTCCCGGCCTGTGATACAATCGCCCGTTGTGACTACGGGACTATCGTTGTTTTTCTCACCTGTTGGGCCGGCGTTGATCTTGCTGGCAGGCGCCGCCGTCGAGCTGGGGCTGGGGCGTTGGTTTCGTCGCGCCCAGTGGTTGACCTGGTTGGCGCTGGCCTTTCTGGGTTTCGCTGTGCTGCTTTACATCGGCCTGCAGTTCACCGGCGTAGTGCCGACCTTTGGTCGCCCCTGGCGACCACTGCTACAGGGCGCTGCCAACCTCTACTGGATCGCCGACGGTTGGAATTACTACCTGGGTGCGCTGATCTTGCTGATCGGCGGGTTAGGGATTCTGCTTAACCCAACGCGTACTGCCGACGGTAAGCCGTTGCCGCGCCTGCACAGCGTCCTCGCCACCGATCTGACCGTCATCGCCGCCAGCCTGCTCTTTGTCAACAGCGGCAACCTGCTCACCGTCTTGCTAACCTGGGTCTTCCTCGACATCACGGTCATTCTGCGCCTGGCTGCTGAACCACTTGGCGCACTCACCAGGCGAGCGCGGTCGGGCGAAGCGCAGGTCTTCAGTCTGATCGGCGCCGTCTTTCTGTACGTCGCCTTGCTGCCGGCCGGCCCGAATGGTTTGGCGCAGGAGTTGACATCCGGTTCGCTCCCGGCTGAGACGCTGGCATTGCTGCTCTTTGCCGCCACCATTCGCAGCGGTCTTTATCCCTTCCACCTCTGGTTGCTGCCCCGCACTGCGCAGCGGCTGAATCTCTCTGAGCGCCTGCTCGATCATTTGACGCCGGTGCTGGCAGGGCTATGGTTGTGGGGACGTGCGCTCCAGCTCGGCGGCAGCGAATTGCTCTTCACGCCGGCAACGTTCATGGTTATGGCGTTAGCAATCTTTGTGGCTGCGCTGGCGGCTTTCACCACGCATGACCACGTCCATTATGCCACCTTTGTCCTGATCACGTCCGCTGGCATTGCGGCGCTGGCCGGACTCCTGGGCGAGACCCCGGGGCCAGCGGGTCTGGTGTGGCCGCTGACTGCCTTTGCTCTGGGTGGTGCACTCTGGCTGGTGGGCGATCAGGTCTGGCGGGCGTGGGGCTGGCAAATTCCGGTAAGCGTCGGTGCACTGGCGCTGGCAGGCGTGCCGTTCACACCTGGCTTTCTGGCGCAGCCAGCGTTGGCGCGTTTGTTGACGAGCGGCCCGGCTTTCTGGCTGGCGTTCCTGTTCTATGTGTTGGCGCAAGGGATGCTGATCGCATCGGTGCTGCGCAGTTGGAACGCCGATCACAAAGCGTCCACCGACCTGCCGGATAGTTACCTGCTCAAATTGCTGGCAGCGTGCCTGTTGTTGGGGCTGCCGCTGGCAGTCGCCGGTTTTCTGCCGCGCTTTGCCGAAACACTGGTGGGCATTCCCAATACCATCGCCAGTACGCTGGGCAACCCACCAAACGTGGTGGCAGGCGCTGAGGTCTGGATCACCCTGGCATTGCCCCTCCTGTTGGGCTTCGGTCTGGTCTGGCTCTATCCGCGCGTCGTTCCGCAGCTGGGCAAATTGCCAGATCGGATCAGCCGCATCAGCCAGCTCGAGTGGCTTTTTAATCTTACCGTGTGGAGCATCGATCGCAGCGCGCAGATTGGCAATCACGCTCTGCGCGTGGTCGAAGGCGCCGGTTACGTCGGCTGGGCGCTCGCCATGATCTTGCTCGGATGGCTGTTGGTGCGCTAATGACCATGACGCCCTTTTCCATCGTTGGTCTGCTGCTGGCGACCGGGCCGGGCATTCTGCTGTTGGCGACCCTGGCGGCCAGCATTGTACTGGTCTGGGATTGGCGCTGGGCGCTGCCCGGCGCCGTCGTCGTTGCGCTGGGTCTGAGCAGCATCCAGGCTGCACTGCATGCTCCAGGCGTGCTTGTCACCTTCAGCCAGTGGTTAGCCGTCAGTGTAGCAGGCGTGTTGCTTGGATTGGCCGGACGCCTCCACCCTGCCGCCGCCCACCTGCACCCCAACGGCAACTGGTTGACGCGACTGATCGCCCTGCTCTTTGTGATTGGCGCCTGGTGGGTGCTCGATCCCGGCGTTAGCCTGCCCCTCTTCACGCAGGTGGAGACCGATCTGATCCTCTGGGCCGGACTGTGTGGCCTGCTGCTGGTAAGTCTGTCGGCAACGCCATTGCACACCGGCATCGGCCTGTTGCTCTTGACAACACCCCTGCAGGCGACCTCAGCCATCTTGCTGCCCGGCGCCGGGCTGGCTGTTGTAACCGGCATTGCACAGATTCTGGTCGCGCTTGGCTGCGCCTATCTCACGCTGGCGCAGCAGATTCCGCAACGCGCGCCGCGCCTGGTGGCGCCATTGCCTGCGGTCACAATGGAGACGCCGCCGTTGCGCCCGGCGCGCAGGTTTCCCAGCCTGCGCCGCCCGACGCCCGCTGCGTTGCGAGCCGGCGGCGCCGAGAGCACCCACGAAGCACATACCCCTGTGGAGAGAGGCGCATGAATCAAACCGCCGGTCTGCCTTTTCTGGCGCTATTGCTGGGTTTCTACGCACTCGCCGCCGTGACGAGCTATCTGCTGCGTGCGCACAGGCGTTGGGTGGCGCTGAGCGGCGCTGCAGCTGCGCTCCTGGCGGCCGCCTGGGTCTGGTCGCTAGACCTCAGCTTACCACTGTGGGTGCTGCCGACAGGCTGGACAGTCGACCTGGAGGCGCCACTCATGTTGGTGGGCTACACACTGCAATTGCAGGCGCACAACGCACCGGTCATCGCCATCTATTTATTGATCACGGCGCTGTCCCTGTTAATCGACACGCAACACCACGCCGACGACGCGTTCCCAGCGCTGGCATGGCTGATCGCCGGCGGATATACGATGCTGGCGCTGCTGACCGGCGCGCCGGCGTCCCCGCTCATCGTCGCGCCGCTGCTGTTGATCATGCTGTCGGCGCTTGGCGTCTATCTGCTCCATCATGAGCACGCGACTACCTTCCACGGTGCACTACGGACGCTGTTGCCGCCCGTGTTAGCGGCGCCGCTCTTCTTGATTGGTGGCTGGTGGATTGAACAGATTCCGCTCAGCCCACAAGATCTGTCCATCACCCAGCACGCAGGCGCGTTGCTGACATTGGGGGTGCTCCTGCTGTTGGCGCCCTTTCCTCTGCATGCCGCCTGGCCTGCCGCTGGCGAGGAATCACCACCGGTGGCCGTGCTGTTCTTGAGTCTCCTCTACCAACTCAGCGTACTCTATCTGGCCGCCCAGATTGCCAACGCCTATCCCTTTGTCCACCGCCAGAGCGACTGGTCACTATGGATGAGTTCACTCGGCCTGGTGACGGCTATTTGGGGTGGAGTCGCCGCCCTGGGCGCCATTCATACAGGACGACTGTGGGGCTACGCCGCCGTCCACGACTGGGGCTTGATCGTGCTGGCGCTGGCTACGCCGGGTGTGCGGAGCTGGACACTGGTGCTGTTCCTGTTCGCGCTGCGCACCATCAGCATGACGACAACAGTGGTTGGGCTAAGTGCACTCGTGCGGCAGACCGGGACGCTCGACATGACGGGGTTGCGCGGGATTGGCTTGCGGATGCCGTGGAGCAGCACCACCGTGTTGCTGGGCGGGCTAGGACTGGTAGGTTTTCCATTGACGGCTGGCTTTGCCGGTCACTGGGCAGCGTTGCAGGCGCTGGCGATTGTTGACTGGCGCCCGGCGATGGCGATCGTCGTTGCTTCGGTAGGTGCGATGCTGGGCTTTGTGCGCCTAACCCGCCTCATGTTCGGCGCGCACGACAACCGCATCCTGGTTCACGAAAGCGCTCTGAGCGCAAGCGTTGCAGCCGGCGCCTTGGTCATCACCCTGCTCATCGCCACGACGCCACAAATGCTCAGCGACCTTGTCACACGCGCGCTGGCGGCGTTCAGTTGAACAAGCACTCTGATTCGTCATGCGTCAGGCTGCATAGATGACCGGTGGCGCCTGACGCGTGGCGGATAATCCAGTAAGCGATTGCTTTCCTCGGAATCGGTTACAATACAGTTATGGCATCATCACAATACACCTCTCGCTTAAGTGGGTTTTATCAGAAAAGTGTAGCGGAGCGCACAGCAATCATTGCGCGCTACGCCGGCCTGACGCCTGACGAGATCGCTGCGCTCCACTGCGGGCTAACGATGACGCAGGCCGATAAGATGATCGAGAATGTGATTGGCTGTTATGGCCTACCGCTCGGCATCGGCGCCAACTTCGTCATTAACGGTCGCGAGGTGCTGGTGCCAATGGTAATGGAGGAGCCGTCAGTGGTGGCGGCGGTCAGCTTTGCTGCCAAGCTGGCGCGCGCTGGCGGCGGCTTTCGCACCGGCAGCACACGGTCAATCATGATTGCCCAGGTGCAGTTGCTGGGTGTGTCGGATTTCGACGTTGCCCGCACACGCATCCTTGCCGCCAGGTCAGAGTTGCTCGCCCTTGCCAACACCAGTCCCACGATTGCCGCACGCGGCGGCGGGCCGGTCGATATCGAGGTGCGCTGGCTGCCTGTCACTCCCACGACGCCAATGTTGGTCGTGCATCTACTCTTCGATGTGCTGGACGCAATGGGCGCCAACGCCGTCAACACGGCGGCGGAAGCGATTGCTCCCCACCTGGAGCAACTCAGCGGCGGGCGCGCGTTGCTGCGCATCCTCAGCAACCTGACCGACCAGCGCCGCGCCTGGGCGGAGGTGACGATCCCGGCGGCGGCGTTCAGTTCGCTCGAAGCGGCCGGCGAAGAAGTGATCGCCGGCATCGCCCATGCCAACGCCTTCGCCGTCGCCGACCCCTATCGCGCCGCCACACACAACAAAGGCATCCTCAACGGCATCGACGCGGTCGCCATCGCCACCGGCAATGACTGGCGCGCCATCGAAGCCGGCGCCCACGCCTACGCCGCCCGCGACGGTCAATACCGCGCCTTGACGGAGTGGAGAGTCATTACTGACAGCGCGGCGACAAGTGAACAAACTGAAAAAGAGTTGACAGGGGGTGCGGCGCTCTTCGGGCGGCTGGAACTGCCGCTGGCAGTGGGCATTGTCGGTGGAGCGACGCGAGCGCACCCAACGGCGCAGGTGGCGTTGAAAATTCTCGGCGTCCACAGCGCACGTGAATTGAGCGAAATCATGGCTGCCGTCGGATTGGCGCAAAACCTGGCGGCGATCCGCGCCCTGGCGACGGAAGGCATACAACGCGGCCACATGGCGCTGCACGCCCGTCAGGTTGCCATTGCAGCCGGTGCCCAGGGCGACGAGGTGGACCGCATCGCTGCGCAGTTGGTAGCCGAAGGACAGGTTCGCGTCGAACGGGCGCGAGAAATCTTGGAGAAAAAATAACGTATGTTGCATCAACCAGTACGACCGGTGGGCATCGTTGGCTACGGCGCTTATGTGCCGCGCTATCGGCTCCCCGGCAGCGAGATCAGCCGAGTGTGGACGGACGGCAACTCGAAAAGCCCGGTGCGCGAGAAAGCCGTCCCCGGACTGGATGAAGACACCGCCACGATGAGCGTCGAAGCAGCGCGCAATGCGTTGGCGCGGGCGGGCATCGACCCACAGCGCATCGCCGCTGTGTGGGTGGGCAGCGAGAGCCATCCCTACGCCGTCAAGCCCACCGGCACGATCGTGGCGGAGGCCATCGGCGCCACGCCGGCGACGCTGGCCGCCGACTGGCAATTTGCCTGCAAGGCAGGCAGCGAGGCGCTTCAGGCCAGCATCGGTCTGGTCGGCAGTGGCATGGCGGACTATGCGCTGGCGATCGGCATGGATACGGCGCAGGGTCGCCCCGGCGATGCGCTGGAATACACGGCAGGCGCAGGCGGCGCCGCCTATCTCGTCGGCCCGGCCGGCGAGTCGTTGGCAGTGATCCAGCGCACGCTCAGTTATGTCTCCGATACGACCGACTTCTGGCGTCGCCCCACCACGCACTATCCCAGCCACGCCGAACGCTTCAGCGGCGATCCGGGTTACTTCGGCCATGTCATCCCTGCCGCCGAACAAATGATGCAGATCATGGAGAGCACGCCGGAAGACTACGACTATGTGATCATCCACCAGCCTAACCCGAAATTCCCGACGCGGGCGCTAGAAGATTTAGGCTTCAAGCCAGCGCAGTGGAAGACCGGTCTGCTCGTGCCGGAGATCGGCAACACCTACGCCGGCTCAGCGCTGATCGGGCTGACCGCCGTGCTGGATGAGGCAAAACCAGGACAACGCATCCTGATGGTCAGCTACGGCAGCGGCGCCGGCTCCGACGCCTTCGACCTGCGCGTGACCGACCGCATTGTCGAGGCGCAGCAGCGCGCGCCCACCACCCGCGCCTACATCCGGCGTCGCGTGCAGATCGATTATGCACAGTACGTGCGAATGCGGAAGAAGCTGGCGCAACATTGAGGAGGCGTCCTACAGCTTGCGCTCGCTTCACTCTCTCGGCATCTCAAACGCGGCCCAGATCATCAGCAAGAAGCTCACGTAGTTGATCGGTGTGCGGATTGCGTTCAGGCCGTTCCAACGGTCGCGCAACGCTGACCAGTCGGCAGGCGGCGCAGCTGCATCCCAGGTCAGCACAACGTTATTGATGGGCACGTTGAGGGCAATGGTGAAAACGCCCACCCCCAAGAAAAAGAGCAACCATCCCAGAGCTGTCAAGCGCCAGTAGGTGCTGCGCCGCTCTCGCCACAAACGCACAAGCGGGTACAGCGGCAGCAGCATCGACAGGCTCGCCACCACAATCACACCGGTAGGAAAGGCATCCAGTGCACGGATTAGCCCTTGTTGCACTTTGATATATTCGCCTGCCGACAGTGTGTTCAAGGTCGGGATTACGCCCTGCTGAAAGGCGTAGAGCAGCCCCGCAAATAGCCCAATGCCAAACGTATACACGAGATGAACAATCCGCACACTCCGCATAGAATCCCCCTTAGCAGCTATGATCGATTGTCAGGTTGTCACGTCATATCGCTCACCATCTTCCCGGAAACTTTGGAGCTTCCGGGAAGATAAGCATGATGAACGCAATTGACACGTCTCAAATGCCGCCACTATAATGGAAATCGCCTGGATGGTCTATGACAATTCGTCTGTTTTTCTTTGCCAATCGTCCAAAACATGGATCTGCTGACTCACATCCTGGACACAGTGCGCCTGAAGAGCAGCCTCTATTGCCGCTCTGAACTTGGTTCGCCCTGGGGATTGCATTTTTTACCGCAGTCGTGCGCCGTTTTTCATGTCCTGTATGCAGGGAATGGGTGCTTGCGCATCCAGGGCGATTCAGCGTTGAGACCCTTGCACGCCGGCGCCGTCGTGCTCTTGCCAGGCGGCGAAGAACATTTCATCCTGGAAACTCCGGATGCGCCTGTCTTTCACAATCTCAGGCTTGACCAGTGGGGCGACTGCGCTCTGATGCGGTGGAGCGACAGGCCAACAGCAGTGCTGTTGTGCGGAACATTCGATTTTGCGCATCCAGAAATGTTCCCCTTGCTCAAGCAACTGCCCGATGTGTTGTACATTCCGTACGACGAAGGCAGCACGCTCAACCGCATATTGGCGCTCATGGCGGCGGAGGCAGAAGCGGCACGCCCAGCCAGAGAGATAGTTCTGCGCCGTCTGGCGGACATCCTCTTTATTCAGATCATTCAGCGCTGGGTGGAGCTTGAGGGGATTAACCAATGTGGGTGGCTTGGCGCCCTCCACGATCCGGTCATTCAAGAGGCTTTACGGCTGATCCACACACAGCCAGCGCACCCCTGGACGGTCGCATCGCTGGCGCAGGCAGTGGCTTGTTCCCGCTCTGCCTTTGCGGAGCGGTTCAGCGCACGCGTGGGTGAAGCGCCGATGACCTATCTGACGCGTTGGCGAATGCAGCGGGCAACTCTCTTGCTGAGGGAACAGCCCGCGCTTCAGATTGCCGAAGTAGCCGCACAAGTAGGCTACCACTCTGCTGCAGCGTTTAGTAAAGCCTTCAAACGAGAATTTGGTGTAGCGCCCAGGACATATCAACACTAGAGCTGGCTATCGCACATTTATCCCACAACTATCCCACATTTATCCCACAAATCTGCGTGGGATATGCATACGAATTGCCACAAAGCGTGCGATTACACACCTCGCAACACGCACGCAACTCATACCAGGCCACCACCGTTCACCCGACCGCCATGATCTCCAGCGTACGCAACAATGCCTGCCGCCATTGCCCCGCCTCGTCGATGGGCAGGTAAATCGCGCGGCGACCGACGCGTGCGGCATCCTCCGGCACGAAGCTGGCGTCGTCCTCGGAGATGCGGCCTAGTCCGATGCGTAGCCGGCGCTCCAGGGTGCGGCGATCCATGTTCTCCAGGGCGTCGCTGTGGAGCACCAGGTTGTCCATGTCGCGGCCGATGCGGTCGACGCCGGCGCGGGCGGCCAGGCTTTTGATGCGAATCTGGAAGAAGAGGTTGTCCACTTCCTCAGGCGTCGAACCGGTGACAGCGTCTTTGCCGAAGCGGTCGATCAACTCGCGGCGCATCTCGTCTAGCGCCTCGACGTGGGTAATGCCGGCAATGCGGCGGTAGAGTTGCAGCCGCAGTTCTTCATCCTCGATGTAGGTCGCCGGAATGCGCGCATCGAGCGGCAGGTCGAGCTGTACAGGTGGCTGGAGTGGATCGGCCAGGTCGAAGGGGAGTTCTTCGGAAGTGATGGGAGATTGGGAGAGTGGGAGATTGGAGATTGGAGATTGGTCGGGCGTCGGCGCGATGGCGTCGGCAGCGGCGCCCGCGTCGTTAGAAGCAGCAACCTGCCCTGACTCCAGCGCTTTCTCGAAGCGATCTTTTTTGCGTCGCGCCTCGTTGATGGCCTGGGCCAGCAGGCGCGTGTAAAGATCGAAGCCGACGCTGTCGATGTGGCCGCTCTGCCGCGCGCCGAGGATGTCGCCGGCGCCGCGAATTTCCAGGTCGCGCATGGCAATGCGGAAACCAGCGCCCAACTCTTCGCTGCTTTCGATGATCGCCTCCAACCGGCGTCGCGCATCATAGCTGAGTGGGGTGTGCTTTTCGTAGAGCAGATAGCAATGACCGCGCTGTGCGCTACGCCCGACGCGTCCGCGTAACTGGTACAACTGCGCCAGCCCGAAATGGTCGGCGCGATGGATGATGATCGTGTTGGCGTTGGGAATATCCAGCCCGTTTTCGATGATCGTCGTGGCGACCAGCACATCGATCTCGCCGTCGGCAAAGCGCATCATCACCTCTTCCAGCTCACGCTCCGCCATTTGCCCGTGCCCCACGCCGACGGTGGCCTCCGGCGCCAGCCGTTGGATACGCTCGGCCAACAAGTAAATGTCGCGCACGCGATCATTGACGACAAAGACCTGTCCCTTCCGATTTAGCTCTCGTTGGATCGCCTGTTTGATCAACACGTCGTCAGCTTCGGCCAGCACGGTATGGATGGGTTGACGCTCCTTGGGCGGCGTGTTGATCGTGCTCATGTCGCGGATACCGCTCAGACTCATGTGCAATGTGCGCGGGATCGGCGTGGCGCTGAGCGTGAGCACATCCACCTTCATGCGCAGTTGTTTGAGCTGCTCTTTCTGCGCCACGCCGAAGCGTTGCTCCTCGTCGATAATCAACAGCCCCAAATCCTTGAATTCGACATCCTGACTCAGCAGGCGATGGGTGCCAACTACCAGATCGACAGCGCCTGTACGCAGGCCGTCGATCACTTTCTGCTGTTGGGCAGGAGTGCGAAAACGACTGAGCACCTCGACGCGCACCGGGAAGCGCGCCAGACGGTTGCTCATTGTGCGGTAGTGCTGCTGGGCAAGCACGGTGGTCGGCACGAGCACGGCAACCTGTTTGCCATCGTTGATCGCCTTGAACGCCGCCCGCACGGCCACTTCGGTCTTGCCATAGCCGACATCGCCGCAGATCAGGCGATCCATCGGCCTGTCCGACTCCATATCGCGCTTGACGGCGGCGATGGCGACCAGCTGGTCGTCGGTTTCCTGGTAGGGGAAGGCCGCCTCCATTTCCTCTTGCCAGGGGCTGTCCGGGCTGTAGGTGTGGCCGGCGATCAGCTCGCGCTCGGCGTAGAGCTTGAGCAGGTCCTCGGCGATCTCGGCAACGGCGCGTTTGGCGCGCTCCTTGACGAGTTGCCAATCCGCCGTGCCTAGCCGGCTGATGGCTGGGGTGACATCGCCCGACCCCACATAGCGACTGAGCCGGTCGGCCTGATGCACGGGCACATAGAGCTTGTCCTCGCGCGCGTAGCTCACCAGCAGGTATTCGCGCTCGATGCCCCCCAGCGCCATCCGCGTTAGTCCCTCGAACTTGCCGATGCCATGCTCGATGTGCACGACAAAATCACCCGGCTTGACATCGGCGAAGAAAAGCTCCGGTGCAACTTTGCTGTGCGCCTTGGGGCGCGCCCGCGCCTGCGGTTTGCTCCAACCGAAGAGCTCGGTGTCGGTGAGGAGGTGAAGATTGAAGATTGGAGATTGAGAGATTGGAGATTGAGAGATTGTCTCTTCTCCCTGGCTCCGGCTCTCTTCCTCGCCTCTCGCCCCTCGCCCCTCGATTCCTTTCATCACGAAGCCTTCGCCCAGGATGCCTTGCACGAGGGTGACGCTGGTCGGCGCAGGTGCGCTCTTGACTTCGCTCTGGACATGACCGCCGAGATGCACTTCTTGCAATAGATCGCGCATGCGCGCAGCCTGACGCGTGGCGAGCACGATGCTGTGTCCCGCGTTGTGCACTTTGACAAGATCGGCGGCGATCTCTTTGACCTTGCCGCCAAAGCGCGGGCCGGGCGCAAAGCTGCGCGCCAGCGGCGTATTGGCGCTGGTCGTCTTGCCGAAGAGATCGCCGTAACCGAGCAGTGCGGGGCGCCGCTCCAGCAGCTTCGCCTTGAGTTCGTCGGCAGTGAAGCTGCTGCGCTCGAAGCGGCGCGGCAACTCGCCAGCGTGCTCCAGTTCAGCGCGCAGACTCTCCACCTGCAGGTCAAGTTCACGCAGTGTGGCGAAGAGATCGAGCGCGTCATCGACGATCAACGCGGCGTCCGCCGGCAGGTGCTCCAGCAGCGAAACAGGCGGGCTGTAGAAATAGGGCAGATACCACTCAATGCCGTGGAAGCTCTGGCTGGCAGCCAGGTGATCGACTTCGACGCGCATCTCCTCGCGGATCGCCAGCAGCAGAGCGGGGTCGAGCAAGAGGCTGTGCTCCTCGCCTGGCGCGACATTCTCCGCCGCGCGCAGGTCGCCGCCATGTACGCCCAACCGTTCCAGTGCGGCCGGGCCATATTTGCTCAGCGCCTCGCTGCCCGGACCGATCTCCACAGCGTCTACAGTGCGGATCGTGCGCTGGCTGGCCGGGTCGAAGAGACGCAGACTCTCCACCTCATCGCCAAAGAGGTCGATGCGCACCGGCGTCGTCAGGTTGGGCGGCCAGATGTCCACGATGCCGCCGCGCCGCGCAAAGGCGCCCGGCTCTTCTACAACCTCCACAGGAGTGTAGCCGGTTTGCACCCACAGCGTCGTCATCTGGTCGAGCCGCACAATGCCGCTCACCTTGATCGTGCGCAGAGCCAGGCGCAGCTCGCGGGCAGGCAGCGTCTTTTGCATCAGGGCGCGTGCGCTGGCGACGACGATCGGCGGCGGCGCGCTGCGGTTCTGGAGCGCCGCCAGCGCCGTCAACCGTTTCTGGCGCGTGGCGCTGCTCCAGGGAATGCGCTCGTAGGGCAGAGCGTCCGGCTCGGCAAAGTGATAGACCGGCGGGCCGCCTTCGGCCTGGGGCGGCAACCAGAGCTCCAGTTGCTCACAAAGCTGCTGCGCCATTTCACTGCGCGCCGTGATCAGCACAATCGGCGCCGCGCGCTGCATCCGCACACCGGCGACGACGAACGGACGCGCCGCAGCCAGCAACGCTTGTGGCGTTGGCTCAGCAGGCGGCGCATTCAACGTTGCCAGCCAATCGCGAAAAGCGGGCAGTCGCGCCAGTAGATCGAGTAAACCGGAAAGATGCATGGTTAGTCTCCGTGGTGCGTGACGGGTGTTGCATGGCAAGTGGCGAATGATCAGGATTACGCAGTCGGTGATGCATTTGCACACCACGCAACACGTATCACCCAACACACCTCATCCATTGAACCGATTCATCGCAACTTCGATGCCCTCGAAGAGCCAGCAGATCACCGCCTCAACCACGCGGGCGCGCAGCGGCGTGAAAATGGCTTCCTCATCGGCGCTGAAATTTTGCAGCACGTAATCCGCCGGATCCATTCGCCCCGGCGGACGCCCGATGCCAACTCTGGCGCGGGCGAACTCCTGCGAACCGAGATGCTCGATGATCGAGCGAATGCCATTCTGTCCACCCGACGAGCCGTTAGGACGCAACCGCAGCTTGCCTGCCGCCAGATCGAGATCGTCATGGATCACCAGGATCGAGCCTGGATCGATACGGAAGAAACGCGCCAGCGGCGCCACCGCCTCGCCGCTGGCGTTCATGTACGTAAGCGGCTTGACCAGCAACACCTTCTGCCGGACGACGCCCTGGGCAAGAACGCCGCTGCCCGTCAATGCCCGCTGTTGCATCCGATCCAGCGCAATTCCGTGCTTTTGGGCCAACAGCTCGACGCATTGAAAACCGATATTGTGCCGGTTACGGCTATATTGCGGGCCAGGATTGCCCAACCCGACGATCATTTTGAGTTCAGACATACACCACCCACCCAACGTCTCGACGCCGCCTGCGTCAGGACGCGAAAAATCGGCGCATTGAGGAAGTTGTCGCTGCGCGCCGTTTGGATTCCGATCCTGACATTTAATCATCAAATATCAGGAAGCGCCAATCAAAAACGTAGAGCGAGTTGGCGACTCGCTCTACGTCGTCCGCTATCCAATTCATCTTGGCGCGCGTTGGCAAAGTCCGGGACGCGCCCCTTGCGCCCCGACCTGACTAGCTATAGCGACGCCACACCCACTCGAAGAGGCGCTTGCCTAATACAATAGCGGCAATGCCGATGAAGAGCGCCGCGCTGATGCGCATGCCGTTGAAGAACTGTGTGCTGAGTCGCTGAAAGGAGAGCGCCTCGCCCAACTGGCGCGTCACGCCGCCGCCTGTGTCTCCGGTTGCCGCCTGCCCAACAGCCAGGCTGGACGGAGTTGGCGTTGGCAACAGCGCGCCAGCGGCAGGCGTAGCCTGTCCGGGATCGACGATGGCAACCTGCGCCGGCGTGGGGGTCGGTGCATCATCGCCTTCAACCTGAGGCTGTGTCACCTGGCCCAAGACAGGCGTCGGTTGTGGCGCCGGGGTAAAGGTGGGTGTTGGCGTTGGCGTCTCTGTTGGCAGAGAGGATGTAGGGGTAGGCGCCGGCCCCTGATTGACCGACAGATTCGGGATGAAGGTCTCCGCGTAGTTGCCATCCGCTTTGACGACGCGTAGACGCAGTGTATAGGTGCCTGGCGGCAAACCACCGGCCTGCCAGACGCCAAGCTGCCCGTTGATCACCGGCGCGGTGCCGCCCGCAAAGTAGATAAAGGCGTCATCACCGCTTGGGTCCTGCTTGAAGTGCAACTCGTATTTCTGAAAGGGTTCAATCGTGGCGGTGCCAAAAACAGGTACATCGCCGGAGATCACAGAACCAGGTGCAGGTGACGTGATTCCCGATTCCTGTGCGTATGCAGGCGCTGCCCCCCAGACAAGCCACGTTGCCGCCAACAAAGGCAACGCCGCCAGGACGCCGCCACGCCAGATCACTTTACAGACACTACAACTCATCAACCTCATGAACCTCATGACTGCCCCGACTCGCTGCCTGATCGTTATTGCGGTGTGCGCAGATACGCGATCACGGCAAGAATATCTTCATCGCTCAGATCGGGCCGACCGCCGCTGGGCGGCATGACTAGACCGGTCGTATTGGCGGGATCGGTCAATTCACGCCCCTGTCGGATCACGGCCAACAGCTCTGCATCGGTGCTGGCGGCAAAAAACTCGGAGCCACGCAATTGGTTGCCCAGATTGGCGACGCCCTGGCCGTCAAGTCCATGACACGCAGCGCACGACTGCAAGTAAAGCTGTTCACCTCGCGTCAACGTCGCCGGGTCGCTGATCGTTCCATCGACGCGCACCTGAGGCCCTGGCGTCACAGCCAGTGTGGCAAAGGGGGATTGTTGCGCCGCCGCGACCTGTGGGTCTTGCTCCCCGGCGATGAAGAGCGCCGTGAAGACTGCCAGCACCACGACGATCACCCCGCTGACGGGCAGCCACGGCGTCCGCAGCGGATCGCCTTCCTCATTCACTGCTTCCGGCTGCCCATTGAGCAGGGCGATGACGCTCATGAGCGAGATAATCAGAAAAGCTGTCAACGCCAGAAACGGAATCGTCACGAAGCCAAACCAGTTGATCCATTGCGTTGTGCAGGAAACACCCTGTGCACAGAAGGAGGAGCCGGCAAACAGGTCGGTCTTCTCCAGCAGGTAATGATAGGTGGAGACGCCCAATCCAAGCAACGAGAAAGGCAGCACGTAATAGGGCAGATTTCTGTCGCGGCGCAACAGACCAATCGCAATGACGCCTGTCAACGGGTACATCAGGATACGCTGATACCAGCACAGCACACACGGCACATAGCCGCGCACTTCACTGAAGTAGAGACTGCCACACATGGCAATCCACGCCGCCAGCAAGGCAATATAGAGGCTGTTCCGGTTTAGCCAGACCGAGATTCGTTCCATCGCTGTCTGAATTTCCGCCTACTGACCTTTGGCCGCCAACGCCGCGTCGATGTTAGCCTTGACATTGGCGAAGCTCGAATCCTCAAGCAGCTTGCCATCCACGATCACCGATGGGGTGAAGCGCAACCCCAGTTGACCGGCTTGCGTCAGCGACTCATTGAGCGTCGGCTGATGTTGTTGGCTGTTCAGGCACGCCTGGAACTTCGCCACATCCAGACCGGCCGCCCTGGCAAATTCCGAGAGCTTCTCATAGGTGGCGCCGCCCTGTTGCTCCACCGAGATGACCTGGAATGCTTTGTCGTGATAAGGCCAGAAGAGATTCTGATCGGCGGCGCACTCGGCGGCTAACGCGGTCATGAACGAGCCGGGCGCATGTTGTTGGAGCGGGAAATGATGGAATTCCAGGCGCACCTTGCCGCTTTTCACATACTCTTCGACCAGTTGCGGCTTAACGGTGCGGCTGAACGCCTGACA
>DGFH01000311.1:9210-14051 GCA_002391565.1 Anaerolineales bacterium UBA3905 | reverse complement strand
TTTTTGTTTAACTACGCGACGACCCCCGAAATATACGGTACACTCTTCCTCGGCAGCGTCAGATGTGTATAAGAGACAGCCATCATGCAGATGGTGGCGCCGGCCGGGCCGATGTATCAGGCGGGCACGCTCTCCGGCAATCCGCTGGCAATGACCGCCGGCATTGTCACCTTGCGCGAGCTGATCAAGCCCGGCGTCTTTGAGGGCATCGCCGCCGCCACGACAAAACTTGTCGATGGCATCCAGGGAATCGCACACAAATATGCAATTCCTATCCAGCCCGGCCACACCGGCTCAATGTTCGGCTTCTACTTTCTGAAATCGCCCGACCGCGTGATCACCGACTATGCGACGGCAAAAGAGCACGCCGATCCGGTGCGGTACGGACGCTTCTTCCACGCCATGCTGGCACGCGGCGTTTACTTTGCACCGAGTCAGTTCGAGGCCGCTTTTGTCTCCAGCGCACATGGCGAAGAGGTGATCGACGAGACGTTGGGGGCGATTGAGGATGTGATTGGGAGATTAAGAGATTAAGAGATTGGAGATTAGGGATTAAGAGATTGGGTGATTGAGCGATTCGCTAACTCGACCGAACCTCCAATCTCTAATCTCCTAATCTCTACTCTCCAATCTCCATTTCAAGGAATTGCTATGCAACCAACAACTCACTGCCCCGTCGCCATCATCGGTGGAGGGATCGCCGGACTGAGCGCGGCGTGGTATTTGCAGAAGGCCGGGATCGACTATGCACTGTTGGAGCAGGATGCGCGCTGGGGCGGCAAGATTTGCACGGAGACTGTGAACGGCTACAGCGACGCGGCCTTCGTTGTGGAGGGTGGGCCGGACTCGTTCATCACGCAGAAGCCGTGGGGCGCGGCATTGGCGCGCGAGCTGGGGCTGGGCGAGATGCTGATCGGCGCCAACGAACAGCTCAAGCAGACCTACGTGCTCAACAAAGGCAAGGCGACGCCGCTGCCCGACGGCGTGTTGATGATCGTGCCGACCAAATTCAAGCCCTTCATCTTCTCGCC
Source organism: Anaerolineales bacterium UBA3905 (assembly GCA_002391565.1). Classification (GTDB taxonomy): domain Bacteria; phylum Chloroflexota; class Anaerolineae; order Caldilineales; family Caldilineaceae; genus Caldilinea. The sequence continues at coordinate 13,020 of DGFH01000311.1, read as the reverse complement.
GCTTATCTCGCCGTGGGGCAAGCTGCGCATGGGCATGGATTTGTTCATTCCCCGGCGCAAAGACGCGGGCGATGAGACGCTGGCCGAGTTCGTGCGCCGACGACTGGGCAGCGAGGCGCTCGACAAGATCGCCGAGCCGCTCATGTCGGGCATCTACAACGCTGAGGCCGACAAACAAAGCGTGCTGGCGACCTTCCCGCGCTTCCGCGAGCTGGAACAGAAATACGGCAGCCTCACCAAAGGGATGCTGGCGTCGCAGCGGGCGCGGCAACAAAGCGCCGCCATGACAACCTCAAACAATAAGCTGCTCTCCTTCTTCGTTACGCCCAAAGCCGGCGTGGGGGCGATGGTGGATGCGCTGCGCCGGCAGCTGACCGGCGAGCTGCGGCTGGGCGCCGGCGTCGTGGCGTTGGAGCCGATCGCTGGCGGCTATCGGCTCCACCTGACCACAGGTGACAGCCTGGACGCCGGCCAGGTCATCCTGGCTACGCCGGCCTTTGCCACCGGCGCGTTGTTGCGCCCGCTGGCGCCAGACGCAGCGGACTTGCTCGACGGCATCCGCTATGTCAGCACCGGCACGATCTCGCTGGCTTTCCGCAGCGTTGACGCGCCGAATCCGCTGCACGGCTACGGCCTGGTGATCCCGATGAGCGAACGGCGCCCGATCAACGCCATCACGCTCAACTCGGTCAAGTTTGCCCACCGCGCGCCCGACGGACATCTGCTGCTGCGCGCCTTTTTTGGCGGCTCGCGCAGCCCGCAGTCGATGGAACTGGACGACGCCGCGCTCTACGCCACCGTGCGTCGTGAACTGGACGCGTTGCTGGGCATCGCCGCCGAACCGCTCTTTCACCGCATCTACCGCTGGCGTCGCTCCAATCCGCAGTACGACGTGGGCCACCTGGAGCGGGTCGCGGCCATCGAGCGCGCCTTGCCGCCGGGCGTCCACGTGGCGGGCAGCGCCTATCGCGGGGTGGGCATCCCCGATTGCGTCAAGTCGGCGCTGGATGCGGTGGGGCGCGTGGCGGCGTGAGGGCCTGCACAGCTCCTTTCATCGCTCCCTGGAAACGCTGCTGGGCGTTGGGCTGCGCGCCGGTTTTGTGATCGATGGCCTGGAGGAACGCGCTTTCCCGCCTGACCATCCGGCCGGCAAGAATCCCCTGAGTTGGGGTGGCGCCTTCAGCGAGATTCCGCCGGTTATGGTCGTGCGGATGCGGCTGGCCGGGCGCGTGTGACACGACAACAGGGCTGGTGATACACCCACGTATGTGACGCAAGGGACGCAAGCTCGTGCTTGACAGACGGAGAAGTTCCTGCTACAATGTTTGCAATCGATTGTAATTTTTGCAGAAAAGGATTGTTCGCATGAGTTCAGCCAAGCCAGCCAGCCAGGTGCGCACCCTTGCCGACCTGGCCGCGCTTGCCAATGTTTCGGCTTCGACCGTATCGCGGGCGTTGAATGACAGCCCGCTGGTCAATGCTGAGACGCGCGCCCTGATCAAGGCGTTGGCGGCTGAACACAACTTCCAGGTGCACCTGGGGGCGCAAAGCCTGCGGCGCCAACGCACGCAGACGCTGGCAGTCGTCATCACCGCCGAACGGCCGGCGGGCAATGCCATGACCGATCCGTTCCTACTCGAATTGCTCGGCGAGATCGCAGCGGCGGCCTCGCAGCGCGGCTACGACATCCTGTTGGCCGACGCCCGCGACGACCTGCGTGACTGGAACGCACATTTTCTGCGCAGCGGCCGCGCCGATGGGCTGATCATGGTGGCGCGACTTTCGGAGCGAACGCGCCAGGCGAATGCGCTGCACGCCGCCGGCGCCCCCTTCGTCGTCTGGGGGCCGGCTCTGCCCAATCAGCCTTACTGTTCGGTGGGCAGCGACGATTTCACGGGCGGCAGGCTGGTGACGAGTCACCTGCTGCGGCTGGGGCGGCGGCGCATCGGTTTCCTTGGCGCCGGGTCGGATTGTCTGGAAGTGTCGCTGCGCTATCAAGGCTACGTTGCTGCGTTGGCCGACGTCGGACAGGCCGTGCGTGAACAGGATGTCACCTACGCCGTCTCGACCAGCCAGGCTGGCTTTGAGGCAATGCGCCGGCTGCTGGCGCAGGCGCCCGATCTGGACGCTGTCTTCGTCAACAGCGATGTGATGGCCGTTGGCGCCATCGAAGCGCTGCACGCCACCGGACGCCGCGTGCCACAAGATGTGGCCGTGGTGGGGTACGACGACATCTCCGTCGCCTCTTATCTCCGCCCGCCGCTCACAACGGTGCGCCAGCGCGTGCACGAGGCGGCCCGCCTGCTGGTGGAGCGGTTAGATGCGTTGATCGAAGGGGAAGAGGCGGCATCGGTGGTGTTGCCCGTCGATCTGATCGTGCGTGAGTCATGTGGCGCGCTGTTGCGGTGAGTCTCTTTTTTTAGTAGATTTTGCAATCGATTGCAAAAATTGCAGCAGGGATTGAACAATGTCGAAAGGAACAGAGCCATGTCCGCCATCACCTACCTGGAAGGGCTTGAAAAATTCAATAGCATGCGGTTGCGCGCCAATCTTGCGCTTTGGCTGGCGCACCTCACGCGGCGCTGCCAATGCCTGGCAAGCATTGAGCAACTCACAGGCGGCAAGGCGCCGCGTCAACGCCGCGACGCCGGCATGCGCTTCGTGCCCATCGCCTGCATCGTCGGCAGCGTAGGGCGGCGGCATGACTTCACGCGCGGCTTCCTGCCCCTGGCAAGCGTCAACGCGCAACGCTGGGCGCAAATCTATATGGCGATGGTCTCGCCGCAGGGTGTGCCGGAGGTCGAGTTGCTGCAAGTCGGCGACGTCTACATCGTGCAGGATGGGCACCATCGCATCAGCGCCGCCCGCGCTGTCGGTCTCGATCAGATTGCCGCGCACGTCACTGAGCTTGTCAACTGATCGTCATTTGCACATTCGCCACGCGGTCGCTGATACGCGCAACGTCGACCAACACCGACGCTGCGCCTGCACCCTGGTTGCCGATGTAGACGGCGGAATCCGCCACACACCAGCCGAGTGTGCGTGCGGCGCCGGTGGCGAGACCAGCGCGGGCGGTGGGCGCCGCCGTCTGTGTGAACGCGTTGGCCTGGACGGTGAGTTGGCGCGCCAGCGTCAGGTTGAGCACGCCCTCGATCACGTTGCCGTGCAGCAATAAACGCCCAAATGCATCGCTGGTGAGGCTGACGTTCCCATCGGTCGCCGCAAGCTGGCGCAGATCCTCCAGCAGCGCGTGTCCGATTGCCAGCCGCACGAGCTGGTTGCCACGCAATTGGAGGCTGCCCATAAAATTCGAGGAGATCGACAGTCGCGAGCCGCCGGGTTCGTTCGGCTGTTGATCCAGCTTGACCACCTCGCCAGCAATCTGGGCGAGCATTTCTAACGCATCGGGCATGCCGTAGAGACTGACGACGCCGGCAATGCGATTGTTCTCCAGCAGTACAACGTCGTCCTCATCCAGCAGCGCCACGATGTCGGCCAGCCCTTGACCAAGTTCGCTCAGCACGCGTCGCTGATTGAGCATGACCGCCGTGCCCGCGCGCGTTTTGATGGCGCTCAGACGCAGGTCAAACAAGATGTCGAGCAGCGCGGGTGGACGGACATTTTCTGCATTGAGCGCGAAGACGAGCTTGCTGATCTGGATGACTTCCGCCGCCGAAAATGCGTTGCGATTCTCCGGCGTGTTCAGCTCGCGCTGGAGCGTCACCGTCATCTGGCGGCGTGTGTCCTGGTTGGCTTGCGCCAGGGTCGAGGCCGCGCGGAGCGCAAGCGCCCGCCATTCCGCCAGCCGCA
>DGFH01000311.1:0-9163 GCA_002391565.1 Anaerolineales bacterium UBA3905 | reverse complement strand
CCCGCCAGTGCAAACAGCTCCGCCAGCTCGCCGATGCCGGCCCGCTCGAACAGATTGCGCAGCGGTGGGAAAGTCACTTCAGGCAATGCCGCGTTGAGGGTGTTGTCGCTCAGCCGCACATCGTCGCCATCGATGACAGCTAGAAGCGCGCCGCCGGGAACAAAGAAATCTCCCTCCATCCGTCCCGACGCGGTCGAACCTTCGATCGTGCATTCCGCCACCGCCACCGTGGTGCAACCCTCAAAGCGCAGCGCGGCGTCCTCTTTATCGGGGATGAATAGCACCTCGATAGACAGATCGCGGATCGTCACCGCATCGACCCCGCGCAGCCGTAGCGGTTCGCGCCATCGCACATGCGTAGCCGCACCGCAGCCCTTGATGCTGATGTAGAGCGCACGCTCATCATCGCGCGCATCAAAGTCGAAGCCGACAAACTCATGCTCGCCGCGCAGCAGGCAAAGACAGAGATCGCGTTCGCCTCGTTCCAGCAGCGCCTTGATCGCCGTCACCAGGTCGGGAAATTCGCCGCCCGCGCCGACGGTGACGCAGCACCCTCCGCCGCTCGGTCGCGCGCAGAGGATGTCCAGCGCCTCCTGCACGGTGCGCGCCTGCGCCAGGTCTGCACACGCGCCCGGTGTGTATGCCACCTGGCTGGCGCGGCTGAGGTTGGCGTTGAAGAAGACGCGCGGCAATTCCGGCTCCCCGGCGGCGTCGACAAAGGGTTTGCCGTCGATCTCGACCAGGAAGGCTTCCACGCGCTGATTCTGCACCGTTGGGCCCAGCTGCCAGGTGCAGGAGTAGACGCCGTTGACGCCCGCCGTCACATCCACGCTCTTGCCCGTGCCGCTTGCACCGGTGAGCTGACCTGCAGCTGTCTGAGGAACCAGGCGGAAGCGCACGCGCGCATTGTTGACCGGCTGCTGTCCGTTTGTCACCGCCACCTGCAGCGGTTGACCCAACTGTGCGCCCGGCAGCGCCTCTTGCCCGTCGCCGCCCACGCCGTAGAAGTCGATCATCTGTGTCAGCGGCGGGAAGAGCGTGCGGCAGTCGCTGCGCTTCGCCCATGTCCCGTTAGCGAAGTCGAAGAGCGCCAGTCGGCAATAGTGATGCTTCACGCCGACCGGTGGTTGCGGGATCGGCTGTGGTGGGTTGGCGGTGGTGCGCGGCCATTCGATGTCGGCTGTAAAGGTGCGCGCCGGGATCAGCCAGTAGTCGCCGGGGCGATAGACGCCGGTCGTGAGGCGAATCTGCACGCCCAGTTCCAGTTCCGTGAAGGCCGCCGCACCGAGAGCGATTTCCAGCTCGCCCTCATCGGCGGGCATGTCCCATCGCCTGATCTTTGGGTTCGGCGCAAAGTTGCTGTAGGTGATCGTCTGCCCACCCGGATCGATGGTCAGGACGTTGCCCTCCACCTTGACGATCTTGACGAGCAGGCCGGATTCGCCGCGCTTTTCACGTGCGTCGTCGGTCAGCTCGACCCACTGATTGGCAGCCAGCCCCAACACCGCATCGCGTCCTGTGCTGCTGACGGTGAGCCGCGTTGGGTCGAGGTTGTCCTGTCCCGTCCAGCCCACGACGACCGAGGCGTTTTCGCGCGACCACTTGACGCCGATGCGCGTCGCCGAGATGATGCGATGCACCTCAACGCGATAGAGCTGGTTTTCCAACCCACGAAACCCGGCTTTCGCGGGAACGACGCACGCGCTCTCGCTTGGATCGTCCGGTTCGGCGCGCGCCGCAAGCATCCCGCTGCTGGCTGCGGTGAGTGCATCCCACGCTGCGCTCTGTGTGGCGCAATCGAAGGCGACGCCTGCATCGCCCACGCGCAGCAGCTTGACCTGCGCCATGACTTGTGTGCGCGTGGTCGTGTCCGGGCCGCCCAGCGCCACCTCGCGAATTGACGCATCCTCCAGTGCGGTGATATGGCGCTCCCACACGTCGAGATAGGCGAGATAGGCGCCAGCGGGCAGCGCAGCGTTCGGCGCCAACCCGGCAACCTGCGCCAGCGACGCGACCGGGAAGTCCGGCTGTGCGGTGATGAGGGTGGTCGCCTCCTTCTGCGTCAGGATGCCATCCACGTAGTAGCGGCCTTTGGTCACACTGAGCGCGGCGCCGTCGGTCGTCACGTCGAAGCCGGCCAGCGGATCGCCCGCTGCGTCCACGCCCTGCGGCCCGCCGCACAGCCCGATGACATCCTGCCGCGTTGTGCGCGCGTCGTGCTGCTCGATGGCAACCTGTTCGTTCCAGTCGGCGTCCAGCGCCACCCGTCCTTGCTGGTTCAGGACGCCGCTGTAATGCTTGCTACGGTCGAAGGTCAACCGGGTAAAATCGCCTTGCATAAAGTACACTCCTTCTCAACGTGAAAAGAGACTGGAGATTGGAGATTAGGTGATTGTGCGATTGAGGGATTGAGGGATTATGTGACTGGAGAGGGTCTCTCTCCCGAATGATCTCCAATCTCCAATCCCTCAATCTCCCAATCGCTCAATCTCTCAATCGCTCAATCGCTCAATCTCCTAATCCCCAAACAACACGCCCGCCTCCAACCCCACGCGCAGATATTCCTCCAGCGCGTTGCGCAGGTTGGCGAGGCGCTGCGCCTGCTGCACCAGGTGAAATACGCCCATCTCGCCGCCATCTTCAGCGCCTGTGGTGATCGCCGCTGGGCAGCTTGCACTCAACTGCATGTACGCCGGACGGCCAAAGCGCATGGTCGTGAAGGTCGGCGTGACGGTGAGCGTCACCATGCGCTGCTCGGCGGCGGTCAGGTCATCGACTTCCTTGTCGCGTGCGTCGGCGTAGGCGGCCAGCGCCAGGTCGGGCTGACAGCGGTGGCGCCGCGGCGCGCGCGAGCCTTCCCCCAGAAAGCTGAAGCGGCTGCACCCGACTTGCCGGCGCTCCGCCAGCGCCCGCCCCAGGATGATGCTTTCGGAGATCAGATCGAACTGACGGGCGCGCACCTCGCCGTGAACAGTGCAACGGCTGAAAGTGGCAGGCGGCCCGGCGCGCGTGCCGTTGTGCGCGGCATAGGCGACAGTGGCAGGATCGAAGGCGTCGATGATCGAATCGCTGGCGGTCAGCCCGTCGCTGTCCGCCGCCAGGTGCAGCGCTCCGCAGATCGAGCGCGCCAGTTCCAGCCGGAAATCGGGATTTGGGCCAATCGCCAGGATGCTCGGCTGGGCGGGCAGCAGCGCCGTCCCGTCTGCATCGACGCGCCAGCCGGGAACCAGCGTGCAGTGCAGCACGCGCAGCAACTCCAGGCTGCCCGTCTGCACGCTGACGCCGCCCTCGATCCACAGCCCGTTGAGCGTGAGCGCCGTGCGGTCGCCGTCCGCGCCGGTGACGATCAAGGCCTGCGCCGCGCCGCCCGCATCCTGCAAGCGCAGCAAAGGACGCTGCCCATCCGCCGCCTGGATGACGAGTGAGCGCCCGGCGGTCATGGCGATCAACAGCGCTTCAGCGTAGGTGGCGCTGTCGAGGATGGTGATCACGCCGGCGGCTTCGGTTGCGCCCGCCCATGCCGCGATGGCGTCGGCCAGCTGCGTGTGGTCGCCGCCGCCGCGCTGTGCGACCGTTGCGGAGAAGACGCCCGCGCCGGCGTCGAACGCCAGTGTTTCCAGCCGCGTGTACGGGCCGCCGCCAATGTCCGCCGGGAAGCCGTAGGTGTAACTCACCGCCAGGTCGGTCGGAACGACGCCGGTTGGAAAGGCGATGCGCCCGTTGTGCGGATCGACGGCGACCTGGATCGGCAGCGTCTGTCCCGCGTATTCCTTCGTCGTGGGTGGACGCCGCCAGTCGACTTCGCCGGGGATGTCCTCCAGATGACAGACGAGCATCTCGGCGGCGGGAATCGGCGTCAGCTTGCCCTGCGCATCGGGGACGAACACCTGCAGCGCCGGGCTGGCGTCTAGATAAGCGCTGGCGACCGGCTGTTGCGTGGCCTCTCCCAGCCGCAGCGCTTCGAGATCGTCGTAAAGCGCACGACGGCGCAGCATGCCCGGCAAGTCTGGCTCCTCCGCCAGGTGTACGATCTCCGTCTCCGTGCGTGGGCGGTTGAAGAGTGGGATGTCGTTGCCCAGCGGGCTGAAGCGGTAGCGGCCATCGGGCGGGTCGGCGACCGGCTGCGGCGTGACGCCCTGGATAAAATAGGGTTGCAGTCGCCACAGAAACAGCCCGACGTTGGGAATGTTGTAACGCCCGCGGCCAGGGACAATGTTGCGCACCTCCGCCGTGTGGTTCACCGTCTCCAGCGCGCCGCCGGTCAGTTCCAGGTTGACGGCCTGGCGCAGGCTGGCTGTCGCCGGGCTGTGCAGCCGCACGTGATTGAGATGCTGCGTCGTCGCCAGCCGTTCGAAGAACTCCACGGCGCGCGCAGGCCAGCCGGTCACGTCACGGGCGAGTTGCTCCAGCACGGGCGCAGTGCCCTTGCGCCGGCGGTAGCGCAACGTGTTGGCGACATAGGCGCGCTGGCTGAAGTCGTCCACTTCGGTCAACTGATGCAGCCCGCGCACGCCCAGCAGGTCGCCGATGTAAGGCACGACCCACTCGGCGCACGTCTCGATGAACCAGTCATCGTAGAGGCCGGCGATGTCATCCTCGATGCGCGCCAGTTCGTCGCCCATGATCGTGAGCAGTGCATGCAGGGCTTCGCCACCCGCGGCGTCGCGGATGCGGTAGATCGCCGGCAGCAATTCGTAGAGTCGTTCCCTGGTCGCTGTAGTCATAATCGTCCTTCCCTGTAGACGCCACCCTTCACCGTAGACGCCGCTCGCAGCGGCGTTGGCTTCTCTTCCAACCGAGGCTTCTCGCCAACCGAGACCTGCAGCTGCGAGCCGCAGCTACACCACACCGCCCCTTCACCGTAGACGCCGCTCGCAGCGGCGTTGGCTTCTCTTCCAACCGAGGCTTCTCGCCAACCGAGACCTGCGGCTCGCAGCCGCAGCTACACCACACCGCCCCTTCACCGTAGACGCCGCTCGCAGCGGCGTTGGCTTCTCTTCAATCGAGGCTTCCCCCCAACCGAGGCTTCTCGCCAACCGAGACCTGCGGCTGCGAGCCGCAGCTACACCACACCGCCCCTTCACCGTAGACGCCGCTCGCAGCGGCGTTGGCTTCTCTTCCAACCGGGACATCTCGCCAACCGAGACCTGCGGCTGCGAGCCGCAGCTACACCACGCCGCCCTTCACCGTAGACGCCGCTCGCAGCGGCGTTGCCTTCTCTTCCAACCGGGACTTCTCCCCAGCAAAGCCATCTTGCCAACCGAGACCTGCGGCTGCGAGCCGCAGCTACGGGATACTGACAAGCGTCAGGTCGATGCCGTTCTGGTCGAGCAGCAGCAGCTCGGCGGGCTGAATCGTCTTATCCACCACGCGCGCCGCGTGCACCGGCAGCAGCGCATCTGCGGTGACGTTGCGCGCCCGGATCGCTTTGACCAGCCCCAGCGTCTTCTGGGTTGCAGTGGATGGCGGCGCGACCACATACGCCAGCTCGTCGAGATCGACTGCAATCACGCCCGCCACGCTGTGCATCACCTCCATGATCTCGGCGGCGGTGACCGGCTGGCCGAACTCGCGTGCGGAGAACGCAAAGGCAGTGTGCAGCGCGTCTTCCAGTGCGGCGCGCACGTCCGCTTCGAGATAACGGCTGTCGTACTGCACTGTCGCCTTCAGCCGGAAGGTCAGCGGCGTAAAGCTTGCCAGCTCGACCACCGCCGCCGGGTCGCGCGCAGCGTCGATGGCGCCACGCAAGTTGAGGAAAAGGGCATCGCTGCTCGCCACCGGATCGCCGCTGGCGTCGGCGATGGTGAGGTGGATCAGCAAGCGCTCGCCTTGCCGGATCGCTGTGGCTTGCACCTTGCCGACGCCTGCAAAGGCGTTGGCAAAGTCGGTGAAATCCTGCAGCGACACGATGCGATCCAGCGTCAGCACGGTCTGCGGTGCGTTGGTGCGGGCGCTCTCCAGCGTCTCCGGGTCTTCGGCGCCGCTTGCCGCCACCGGGTTGGTGACCCCGCGCACGCCCAACGGTCGCGTCTTGAGCAGCGACAACGCACCTGCTCCGACTTCGCCCACCTGGCCGATGCCGACGCGATAGGTCGCCGTGACATTTTCCTGGCCGGTGGGCAGCCGCGCCCCCTGCTTGCCATCGCCAAAGCGCACCGTGGCCGTTCCATCGTCGGCGATGCGCACCACGTAGTTGGCGTCGTTTGGCTCCGCGGCGTAGAGCGAGGGGCGCTCCGCCCACGCCACACTGCTGACGCGCACCGTCAGCGTCGTTGCGGCGCCGGTGGGCGTCTTGGCTGAGACGTAGGTGAGCGGCGCCTTCTTGAGCTTGAAGCGCTGGTGTGGTCGGCTGCCGTCGCCGCTGCCGAGCGCCTCGGTGGTCGTCTCGCCGTGGGTGGCGGCGACGACGTTGGCGTAGAGGGTCGTTTCGCTGCGGATGTATTGCGCCGCGCCCAGCCCTTGCTCCTGGAGCACGATGGTCGTGAAGCCGGCGCCGGAGATGACCTGTTCGACAAAGACGACGGCGGCGGTCGGCAGTGGATCGCTCTCGCTGAGTTTGCCGCTGACAATGAGCGGCTGGCCCGGCGTCAGATCGGTAAATACGCCTGCAACCTCGATCTGCTTGCCGGTCACCACGTCGAAGATCGGCTCTTCGGCGGGTGTGAGTTGCTCGGCCTGGGTCAGCACCAGCGTCTGGCGGCGCTCGAACCAGCTCAGGTGCTCGGGCGTGTCGAGTTCCAGGCGCGTGACTTGTCCGGTGAGGCCGAAGTTGGCGACGCCAGCAGTTTCGTTCTTCAGCACCCGATAGAGTTCGACGTAGCCGGGTGTGAGCAGCGCAATCCAGCTTTCCGGCACGATCTTAGGATACGCGGCATCGAGTTCGAGCAGCGCTTTCTTGCTCTCCTTGATCTCAAAGCCAGGCCACTCTGGAGGCATCGATGTGACGTTGCCGGCGTACTCTTTCTTGACGTCGAGCGGTATCGTGCGCCAGTCCGGTGCGTTGAAGCCAAAGCGTCGCGCCCGCTGGCGAAAGACGTAGATTTCTGGGTTCTTTGGTGGCTTGACCGGCGGTGCATCCGATCCCAACCCCGGCTCCCAGGTGACGATGGTGTAGCCGCCCTGTGGGTTGTCTTTGTCGGCGACCGCCTCCACGGTGAGCACGCGGCGCACGTCCCACTGTTCGCTGCCGCGCTGCTTGCGCCGCTCTTCGCCAACGAAGAGCAGAAAGTCGCCCTGTTGCAGTCGCGTGTCGATGCCGGCCAGGTAGAGGGTTTTGGCGCCTTTGCTCAAATCCTGCGGGCGAGAAAGGCGCGGTTTGATGGCGTTCCAGGCGCGGCGGGCGACAAAGTCGGTCGATGTCTCGAAGGTTTGCGACGCCTCCCCCTTTTTCACCGGGATGCTCTGCACCTGCGTTCCCGCCGGGATGGTCACCTCAGCCTGGGCGGCGGCGCTATCATCGAGCGTGAAGGCGAGATAGGTGGAGGCTGCCACGCCGGGTTTGAGTTCATAGCCGATGGCGCGCGCCAGTTGCAGCACCGAAAGCCGCTCCGTCGCTGTGCGCAGAAAGCCCTCGTTGGCGATGCGCTCCTGGTAGAAGGTGAGCACATCGCCCAGCGTGGCGGCGGCGTCGAGCAGAGCAAGGGAAGGATCGTCGGCTGCACGCGTGGTCAGTGCGGCGAGTGGGCGCGCGCCGGCGGGCGTCTCCTGCTGCGAAAGCCGCGCGATCATACGGCGCAGCAGCGCGCTGTGGTCGCCCAGCCGGTAACGGAGGACGCTCTGCCCCGGCGGGTTGATGTGCGACGGCTCCGGCGGCGTGCGTTCGTCGCAGCCACAGGGTGATTGCGTTTGAGTCTCGCTCACAGGCCACCCTCCATGATGAATTCCAGCCGGCCATGCTCCGGGCGGCTGGGGTCGTTATCGCAGCGGGCGATCTCCAGCCGCCCCAGGTCGATCTGGCCTTTCGCCAGCTCGCCGTGCGCGGGTTCGCCCCAACGCTGGAAGCGGGTCGGCTTGCCCTTGCCTGCGCTTGCGTCGATCCAGCGCACGCCAGGAACCGCCATCGCCGCCGCCACGATCTGGCTGAGATAGACCGGCTGTCCAAAGGTGAAATTGTCGGCGTGAAAGAAGCCACGCGTGCGGTCGGGCAAGACGCGGCTGCTGAAGCGCTCCAGCAGCGCAGCTTTGACGTTGCTGGCGAAGTAGCCCGGTTCAACGCAGACCAGAAAAGCGAGATCGAGCGACACGTAGCGCGGCCCGTCGATTTCGAGATCGTAGCCGGCCATGCGATAGCGCTCCAGAAACGCCCGCAGCTCGGCCTCGAAGTCGGCGTCGACTGGCAGCCCGGCTTTGCGATCTACGGTGAGGAAGATCGTCCACCAGCTCCCTGTCCAGCGCCGCGTGGCGACCGCGCGCTGCACGGCGGGATGGCGCTGCGCCACTTCGGCGTAATCGGCTTCGGTGACGGCGCGCTCCTGGCGGCGGAAGGCTTGCGGCGCGTACTCGCGCACTTCTTGCAGCGACTCTGGCTCAACGCCGCCGCCAGCAGGCAATGGATTGCGCACACCGAGGATGCCGCTCTCGCTGGTGACGACATGCGCCAGGGCGTCGGCGCCGATATTGCCTGCCGTCCCGACGCCGATGCGGTAGGTTGCCACGAACTGCTCGCCCGGCAGCGGTGTGCGCCCGGTGCGACCATCGCCAAAGCGCAGATAGGTTTTGTCGTCGCTGTCGCTCTCCGCCACGAACTCGGTCTGGAAGCGGTCGCTGTTGAGCAGATCGCGCACCGGCGTCCATGTTCCCGACGCGCTGACCAGCGTGATCGCGGGCAGCGTCGCCAGCGAGGGCGCGTTCACGCTGGCGTGGGCGGACGCAGCAGGGTCGAAGGGCGCAGCAAACGCGACGCCAGCCCGCGCCAGCGCCGGTCGATAGCGGCGCGGATTCTCTACGGGTGGCAGCGTCTCCGGCGGCAGCGTCTCGCCGTGGTCGGCCAGGATGATGTTGCCGAGGGCGATGCTGGCTGGCTGGCGCGTCTCGCCGCTGGCGTCGAGGTCGTCGGCGGGAAACTGCACCGTGCTGAGGGCGAGCACGAAGGGCAGCGCATCTTCCTCCATCCAGCCAAACTCCGTGACGGCGACCGGATTCGTTGCCGTCTCTTATAAACATT
>DGFH01000107.1 GCA_002391565.1 Anaerolineales bacterium UBA3905 | reverse complement strand
GTGCGGTTGATCCATTCAGCGGGTACATCGGGCTGCGCGACGGGCGCCGAAGCGGTGCGCTGCTCGTTGAAGACGATGATTCCCACCACCAGCGCCACAATGGCGACGCTGGCGCCGATCAGCCAAAGACCGATCTTGGAGTCACTGCGCTTAGTGCTTTTCTTCTTGACGGTAGTGGTCATTGCAGTTTCCCTATCTCACATCCTGATTTCACGAACGGATCACAGCACATCTATCTGCGTGCACGTAAAGCGTCACATCACATCATTCCACATCAATCGATTCTACATCAACACATTATCGTCGGTTCAATCAAGTAACGACGCAGTATACAAGGCGCCAGGGGCTTCGGCAAGAATGCGCCAGAGGCTTTACCAGTAGCTGGCGCCAAAGATTCGCTTCAGGATGCTGGCGCGCTCTTGGGGCGATGTCCACCGGGGCTGGCCGTAGTCGTACAGCAGCGTTGTGAGAATTTGCGTGCTGATGTGGCGTCCGGCGTAGAAGGTGTGCTTGACAACCATGCCTTCGCGCGTCGCCTGCGCCCACATCTGGTCGAAATAAAGATTGCCCAGACCGTAGAGCACCAATTTGCCATCGGTGAACTCCATCCCTTGCGGCACATGACTCTGCACACCGGTCACGATGTCGGCGCCAGCGCGCACCAGGGCATTGAAGTCCAGACGTTGATCCGCCAGGGGCTGCGGATCATAGCTTTCCTGGTATTGCAGCTCCACCAACACGACATCCGCCAAATCTTTTTCTTTGATCGCGCGGATCGTGGCCGAGAGGATGTTCAGGTCGAAGGGCGCTGCGCCCGGCAAGGCGTCGGTGGCCCAGGCCATCTGCGGGCCATAGCTGTTGGCGCCCAGGAAGGCCAGGCGATTGCCGTTATGCTCGATGATGAGCGGCTTGAAAGCATCCTCTAACGTCTTGCCGCCGCCATAGTAGGGTAGCCCCCACTCATCGTACATGGCGAGCGAAGCCAGCGCGTTTTCGCGGCCAAAGTCGTTCTGGTGATTGCCCGTCATGCCGATGATGTCTGCACCAGACGCCGTCAGCGTCGCGACATATTCAGGCTTGCTGCAAAAATTGAAGTTCTCCGGATCGGTATTGGCGACGCAATCTTCGACGAAGGGCACCTCGTTGCTGATATGCGTGATGTCGGCGCTTGCCAGCTCTGGCCCGACCACTTCAGCAGGCCACGCCGGGCCAAAGCGATCCATCTGGGCGGCCGTCATGCGACACATTGCGGTGACGCCGGTCATAGTCAGCACGGTCAGGCGCTTCGGGTCGCGATTGCCAGGCGGCAGCGCCTGCAAGAGCCGGTCGATCCACCCTGCCGCCACGCCCTCTTCCGTCTGGCGATGCGCATACACAGTTGCCATCAGGGGATATTGCGCCGGATCGAAGTGCGCCTGATTCTCAATCGGGTTTTGACCGTCGATGGCCAGCACAACGAGGCGTGGCTCCAGCTGATCGAAGGGAACGATCGCCAGCGTAGTGCGGTCGGCCCAGGCCGCCTCGATCAGAGCAGGCATATCGGCCACGCCGACCACAATCGACGACGGGGCGCCCAAGACCTGCACCAGCAGCGGCAAGGTGTCGCTCAACGCCACGACGCGCGTGAAGGGTGCAGCGGCGCTCACAGTCCCTGTCGTTCCGATGGTTGCCGTAAACGGTTGCCCGCTCCACAGCGAACGCAGAGCGTCCCAGGCCACCGTGGCGTCGATGGTGTCAAAGCGGGTGGCGGCGGCAAAGGTGACGGTGTAAACAGGTTGACCATCCACTCCCGGTGCGGCATCGAAGCGCACGGCTGTCGGCGCCGTGGTCGTGACAACAGTTGCGCCATCCAGATCGATTTGGGTCAGCGCCTGCCGCAGCCCATCGGTGACGCCGTCCCCTGCGATGACCTGGATCGGGGCCGCCGAGGAGGACGCGGGCGGCGTCTGATCAGCCGGCGCAGCGGTTGCGGGGTCAGCAGTAACTGCGGCGACAATGGCTGTCCCTGCTGGTGGCTGGACGACCTCCTGCACCGCACCCGTTCCTGCATTTACTGCCGCCGCCGAGTCGGGCAGCCCAGGCCAACCCACAACCGAGTAAACTATCAAGAAGACCCCCAGCATGATCATGCCAGCGGCGCCAATTGCAAGAATTTTGGTGGAAATCTGGTTCATCAGCAGGCCTGAATGCTCTGAATGTCAGGAAGACCGGTCTGTACACGACTGCGGAAGGAGTATACCGCATCCCAATCCGGCCTCGCAATGTAGGTGTAAATGCAACGCGACAAAGTCACCCTGGCCGACGAACACCAATAGCCGAACAACTACAGACGCGCCCTTTTCTATTCCTTAGCATGGCAGTTGTATAATCACGCGTCGTGGCTGCGGCAGCAACATCGCACCGACGCAGGTCCACGCTCGCACTTCGCCATACAGGCGCGTCTTCATTGACGCACTTGCCAGGAAAAGGAAGCAGATGCCCATGTCCGTCCATACGACGCCAACGCCAACGCCGGTCGATGCCTGGGAAGCAGACGATGAGATCGACCTGCGCAAATATATTGACGTCCTCATCAAACGTTGGCGCGAGATCGTCGTCATTACACTTGCCATCATCGTGCTGACTGCGGCGGCTGTGTTAGGACTCCGCCTGCTGCAGGCGCCAGAGTATGAGGCCGACGCCGCCGTCGCTATCGTGCGCACACAGACGCAGGTCACCTTTGACGACCGCTTTACCACCTCCTCCAGCGAAGTCGGCAACACCGACATCAATTCCCGCCGCACTGCGCTGCTGGGTCTGGTCTTCAACGGCGCCATTGCCGAACGCGTGATCGCCGAACTGGGCAATCAGCTCGCAGCAAATGAACAGGAACCGGCGATGCTGTTACGACGCATTGACGCCACGCTGAGCACACCGGGTGGACGCACCGGTCAGAGCGATCTGATTGCGATTACGGCGCGCGCCGACACGCCGGCGAAAGCCGCCGCCATTGCCAATGCCTGGGCGCGCTATTACGTGCAGGAAGTCAATCGCATCTATGGTCAGGTGCCCGACGAAATGCTGGCTTCGGTGCAGAGCGAACTCGACCAGGCAAAGGCCAATTACGAGACGGCGCAGCGTGATCTGGAGCAATTCCTGGCAACGTCGCCGATTAATGCGCTGCGTCGTCAGGCAAAGGAAACAGAAGAGGCGATTGCAGCGCTGCAACGCGCCAATACCGAGGCGCTCTCCACCTACATTCAGGAAATCCTGACTTCATACCGGCGCATTGTCAACGCCTATCTCACTGCCCAAACTGACAGCCAGGTTCTAGGTTTTCAACGTGAGCAACAGACCCAACGTCAGTTGCTGAATGCCTACCTGAGCGCCTACAACAATGCCATTGTTGACACCTTCGAGACCCAGCGGGAGCGCGATACGCGCCTGATTCGGATGTACTACGACCAATGGCTGCGCACGACAGCAGCGCTGGCGACGGCGCGCACCTTGCAGGCAGGTCTGAACAACGGAGGCGATGGCGCCGTCGCCAGCACGGCAACTGCACTTCAGGTGCTCAAACTACAGTTGGTCTCCGCCCTCACCGCCGACCTGCCCACGCAACAACAACCAACAAGCGGCATGTTGCAAGATATCGGAACATTGAATGTCAACGCCCCACCCATCAATAGTGCGAATGAGACGAGCGCACAACCGATTCAGAATATACAAACAATTCAGCCTGGTGGCAATGACAACACATCCCCACAACCCACATTCCAGATCAACCTGACGCCCGCCACCGACGCCACACTGGACAGCCTGAACGCCGATTTGAGTGGAATCATCCAGGGTCTTGAATCTCGCCTCAGCGTGATTGAAGAAGAGATCGCGGCCTTCAACCGTGAATGGCTGAGCGGTGAGCGTTATCAGGAGTTGAACGCTTCCATCCCCGACGAGAGCACGCTGGTGAATGCTATCAAAGCGCAATACCCGGAGTTGTTCACGCGCGGCTTATTTGCATCCATTGCCGAGAACGCCGCCGCCAACAGCACACTTGCCAGTGACGGTCAGGCTCAGGCGGCGGAACTATTGAAACTGGCGGGCGCCGAAACCATGCTTCTTTCCAGCCAACCCGATGCACCGATGTCGGCAAGCATCGTGCAACTGGAGGAGCGCCTTAAAAGCCTGCAGGCGCAACTGGAAGAACAGAGCGCTATCAGCCAACAGGTGTCGCAGCAACGCGACCTGGCATGGCAATCGTTCACCGCGTTGAGCAATAAACGCGCAGAGTTGACGCTGGAACGCGCCGCCGCCAACAGTGAAGTGCGCCTGGGCACGGCCGCAATCCCACCCGACCGCCCGGTCGAACGCGCCAGTCTGACGCTCAGCGTGCTGCTGGCGGGCGTCGTCGGGTTGTTAGTAGCGGTCTTTGTAGCCTTCCTGTTGGAATATCTGGGTAAGCCGCCGTTGTTCACGCGCACCGCTGTGCAGGCATCGGCGACAGAACCGCGCTAAATACTGACCTCCAGGTTCGCAGTTCATCTTCCCGGAAGTTCCAAAGCTTCCGGGAAGATGAACTGCGATATGACGTGACAACCTGGAAATCGATAGCATGGAGAGGATGCGTCACAGCGTCGGCGCCGATCGCAAAGGCTATGCCACACCAGGATGCTCGCCTCACCGGTGACGCTTGACGCATGATAGATGGCTCATGGACATGGCTCAACCTGAGCTTCCCGGTTTTCTGGAAACCTTACGCCTGGCGTTACGCCTCGAACCATCGATCTACTACCTGCTCCAACACCATCGCCTGGGGCTGGCCTATGCAGCGCTGATCGTCTTGCTGGCTGGCGTCTCCGAGTCGTTGGGGCAGAGCGTAGTGCTCTTCCTCAACCGCGTCCGCCCGCGTCGCTTTGTGTTGGCGCTCTCGATCACAACCGTCAGCCACATCGTCGGCTACTTTCTATGGACGCTGACCATCTGGCTGGTCGGTAGCTGGCTCACACAGCAGGCGCAGCCCTGGCACGCTGTTGCCGTTGTGGTGGGGCTGGCGTACGCCCCACAGATTTTCGCCTTCTTCGAGTTGACGCCCTATCTTGGCAATTTGATTTGGGGCGTGCTATCGCTGTGGAGCATGATCGCTATCGTTGTGGCGCTACACTTTGGCCTTGGCATGGCGACCTGGCAGGCGCTGCTGGTTTCTTCGTTGGGCTGGATTGTCATGCAGGCGTTGCGGCGCACAGTGGGCAGACCGATTCTGCATCTCCGCGCCGCCTTGCAGCGGCGGGCGGCCGGCGTCCCGCTCACCGTCAAAAAACAGGACGTAGCGGCGCTGCGCCGCCACCCGGTGCGCGACTGGTACAAACAACTTGAAGCGCGACGGCGTAGTGTCAGGCTCTCCCCGGTGCGCAAGCCGCCCCCGTCACACAATGAGCAATCCCATGTTCACCGCGTGGAATGATTTGCTGTTGCTGCCATTGGCAGCGATCATTATCTTTCTCTTCTGGGCTGCGCTGACTCCCTTCGAGACGCTGGGCTGGTGGGCAGGCTGGTTTGGCGACAGCATCTATCACGACGCCACGTCCACGGAAGGATCAATCCCCCTGCATCCACCGACCCACGCTGCGCCAGCGCGGGCGTATGTGCTCTTTCTCAGCGGCATTGGCCGCGTCTCCGGCCAGACGCTCAGCTATCGCGAACAAGGCTTTCTCGATCGGCTCCGCCAACGCCTGCCCGGCGCCGTGGTCATCGACAACATCTTCCCCTACTCCGTCAACAATCTGGCGCTGACGGGACAGCCGATTTTTGCGCGCTTGTGGCAATGGGCGCTGCAACGCAAATTAGAAGGCCCGGCGCTGGCCGGCTATCTCATCAACACCCGCAACATGCTACAAGTTGCCATCGCCGCCGACAAACGCTACGGACCAATCTACAATCAGGCGATGGCGGAAGTGATGCTCGACACCATCATGCGCTACGACTTCGACCCAGAGCGCCCGGTGCCGATCTTCCTTATCGGCTACAGCGGCGCCGGCCAGATCGCCATCGGCGCCGTCACCTATCTACGCGAATGGACAAATTCGCCCATCTACGTCATTTCGCTCGGCGGCATCTTCAGCAGCGACCCCGGCCTCCTGGCTGCAGACCACGTCTACCATCTGTGGGGGACGAAAGATAAAGCGCAGATCTGGCGCTTGCTCATGCCTGGCCGCTGGTCTTGGCTGGCAACCTCCGAATGGAATCGCGCCTTACGGCAAGGGCGCGCCACCATCATTCGCATGGAAGGCATGGGACACACCGGGCGCGGCGGCTATCTCGGTCGGCATCCGGCGCCAGATGGCGGCCCCTCCCACATTGAGCGCACGGTGGAAACCATCGCCGCCATCATCGAACAGGCCACCACGCCAAACGCCACTCCCCCAACTTGACGCGTCGCGCCAATGTCACTATAGTGATAGCCAATCAAATATACGCGCACCTTCGGGGCAGGGTGAGAGGACAACCTCAATTCCCGATCGGCGGTAAGCCGACGCAGTCAGACATGGCGTCGGTAAGCCCGCGAGCAACGCGACACACAACGTCGTCAAGCATGAGTGCGGTGACTAAGTGCACCAACTTAGAATTCCGCCGCCGACGGTATAGTCCGGATGGAAGAAGGCGTCAGCAGTCAGCAAGGTCAATGGCCGTGCTGCATTTTGCTGCAAAAAAGTCCCGGAGTCATCTGTTTGACTCTGGGACTTTTTTCAGCAGGTGCATGGCGGGTGCTCTTGATCGCGCATGCGGTGATTGCGCTTCCATCCCAAAAGAATCATGCCCTGGGCAATTTGATGAAGGCGGTGTTGCTTGCCGACATTCACTGATCGGCATGTGCAACCTTTGGGGGTAATGAACCATGTTTGACGCACAAAAAGCCAACTTTACTCTTCGCGCTGAGCGCAAACAGGCTGGAACATGGCGTGCAGGGTTGGCGCAATACCGGATGCAACTTGCCACACCACTCGTCCTGGTCAGCGTGATCGCACTCTGGGCGCTGCTCGTGACGTGGCAAGGGTATCCACCCTTCATCTTGCCATCACCAGCGCTCGTCTGGCAGAAATTTCTGCTCATGGCCGCCGATGGCTCATTGCTATTACACATTGGCGTCACCCTGCTCGAAATCTTGCTGGGGTTATTTATTGGCCTGAGCACTGCCTTTGCGCTCGGCTATCTGCTCGGCAGGCACCACACACTGGAACGCATTGCCTCCCCCTACATCGTCGCCAGCCAGAGCATCCCCATCGTTGCCATTGCGCCGCTCATCGTCATCTGGATGGGCAGCGGCCTCGCCAGCAAAGTGGCCGTCACAGCATTGATCACCTTCTTCCCGACCCTGGTCGCCACCATCGTCGGCATCCGCAGCGTTGATCCCGACCTGCACGACCTGATGCGTAGCCTGCGCGCCTCGCGCTGGCAGCTCTTCTGGAAGCTTGAACTACCCGCTGCGTTGCCGATAATCTTCGGCGGATTGAAATTAAGCGCCACATTGTCTGTCGTCGGCGCTGTCGTCGGTGAATTGATGGGCGCCAATGCGGGGCTTGGCTATCTGGTCAACCTCGGCCGCGGCCTGCTCGACACGCCGATGATGTTCGTCGCCATTCTGCTGCTCGTGGTGATTGCCCAGGCGCTGCACTTTGTAGTTGCGACATTAGAAGCGCGCTTATTGCACTGGCAGAGGGTGTGAGGAGAGGCGAGTACGCCATACCGATTTATGTCAATTTATGTTTCAGCATAGAACGTAGAGGTCTCAACATGAAAGTCAAAACGGTTCGGCTCCCCTTCCTGATTTTGTTCGTCCTGGGGCTGGCGGCGTGCACTTCACTGCCAGCAATGCCAGCGACAAACAACGAAGCGGTCGCCCCCGCCGTTGAAAAGGTCAAACTGGGGCTGGGCTTCATCCCCAATGTCCAGTTTGCCCCCTACTACGTCGGTATCGAGAAAGGTTTTTTTCGCGACGCCGGCATCGATCTAGAGCTGAGCTACGGCTTTGAGAACGACTATCTGAAACTGGTAGGCGTCGATGAATACCAGTTCATGGTGGGCAGCGGCGATCAGGTCGTGTTGGGGCGCGCCCAGGGGCTGCCTGTGCGTTACGTGCTGAACTGGTACAGCCGTTACCCTGTCGTCATCTTTGCCAAAGCGGAGCGCGGCATCACCACACCTGCCGACCTGGCCGGCAAAAGAGTTGGCATTCCCGGCGCCTTTGGCGCCAGCTATGTCGCCCTGCGCGGCATCCTCGAAGCCGCCGGGCTGAGCGAACAGGAGATCAAGCTAGAAAGCATCGGCTTTACGCAGGCAGCCGCAGTCTCTGAAGACAAGGTGGATGCCGCCGTCGATTACGCAGTCAACGGGCCGGTCGTGCTCGAACTGGCCGGCATCCCCACCACACAGATTGCACTCGATGACTATCTGGTCATTCCCGCCAACGGCATGGTCACCAACGAAAAGACGATTGCAGAGCGCCCGGAACTGGTGCAGGCCATGGTGAGCGCCACCCGACAGGCGATTGCCTACACCCTGGCAAACCCGGACGAAGCCTTCGCCATCGCCCTGCAGAGCGTGCCCGAAGCAGGCGGTGAGAACGCAGCCGTCAGCCGCGCCGTCTTCGATGCCTCGCTGGCCTACTGGACGCCGCGTCCAGAACAGACGCTCGGCGCCACCAACCTGGCCGACTGGCAGGCCGCCGCCGAGTTTATGCAGCGCATCGGTCTGGTTGACACAGTGGTCGACGCCGAGACGCTCTTCACCAACCAGTTTGTCACCGGTGAGTAGATCATGACCACCCCATCGCAGACGCCCGTCTTCGTCGTGGAAGGCGTGGCAAAGGGCTTCACCGATGGTTATCGCCCGATTCAGGCGCTGCGTCCGATCAGCTTCGAGCTGTATGCAGGTGAAATCGTGTGTCTGGTCGGGCCAAGCGGCAGCGGCAAAAGCACGCTGCTGCGCATCATGGGTGGCCTGATTCCTCCTGACGCCGGCGCCATGTGGTTCGAAGGTCGGCCACATAACGCCCCTAATACGGCCATTGGGTTCGTCTTCCAAAAGACGAACCTGATGCCCTGGCGCACGATCTTGCAAAATGTTCTGCTTCCCATTGAGATTCAGCAAGGCAAAGTGTCGCCAGTGCAGCGGGAACGCGCCGAAGCGATGCTCGCCACCATGGGGCTGAAGGATTTCGAGCACGCTTACCCACGTCAGCTCTCTGGCGGTATGAATCAGCGCGTCGTGTTGGCGCGCACGCTGTTGCAACAGCCGCGCCTGTTGCTGATGGATGAGCCTTTCGGCCAGCTCGACGCGCTGACGCGCGAGCGTCTCAACCTGGAATTGCTGCGACTGCAGGCAGCGGAAGGCGTCACCATCTTGATGGTGACGCACAGCATCACCGAGGCGGTGCTGCTATCAGATCGCGTCTTTGTCCTCAGTGAACGCCCAGGACGCTTGATTGCACAGACGCCGGTGCCGCTACCCCGCCCGCGCGATCTGACGCTCATCAGCACGCCTGACTTCGGCGCCATTGCCACGCAGGTGCGCAGCCTGATCGGTGAAACCGGTTAACCTTCCAGTTGAAACAGACCCCACAAAGCTGTATTTTTGACACTTATCCAGCGGCGTGCTATTCATACAAGATACGCACCTCGCGGACAACAGCATGATGGCTGTCGACGGGTGCGTATGATTGATATTCATCCAAATCAATTCCTGGTGATGAGACTGGTATGTCTGAAATTGAAACTGCCGACAGGCAGCCCAAACGACGGGAAAATCTGGACTTCATTCGTGAGATTGTGCAGCGCGACATCGAAAGCGGCCGCTATCAAGGGCGTGTAGTCACGCGCTTCCCGCCTGAACCCAACGGCTACCTTCATATCGGACACGCCAAGTCGATTGCCCTGAATTTCGGCATCGCAGAGGAATTTGGCGGCGTCTGTCATTTACGCTTCGACGACACCAACCCAGAAACAGAAGACATGGAATATGTCGAAGCGATCATGCGCGATGTGCGCTGGCTGGGCTACGACTGGCACGACAAACTCTTTTTCGCCTCAGATTATTACGAACAGTTATACCAGTTCGCCGAACAGTTGATCCGGGAAGGCAAAGCGTATGTGGATAGCCTGGATGAAGAAGGCATTCGCCAATATCGCGGCACGGTGACGGAGCCAGGACGCCCCAGTCCCTATCGCGACCGCTCGGTGGAAGAGAATCTCGATCTCTTCCGACGGATGCGCGCAGGTGAATTTCCCGATGGCGCCCATGTACTGCGCGCCAAAGGCGACCTGGCCGCGCCCAACATGAAGATGCGCGATCCATTGCTCTATCGGATTCGTCACACAACGCATTACCGCACCGGCGACGCCTGGTGCATCTATCCGATGTATGACTACGCGCATCCTGTTTCCGACGCCATCGAAGGGATCACACACTCGATCTGTACACTGGAGTTCGAGAACAATCGCGCCATCTACGACTGGACGCTCGACGCTCTCTATGAAGAGCCGCGCCCTCATCAATACGAATTTGCGCGTCTCAACCTGGATTACACCGTGATGAGCAAGCGCAAGCTGTTGCAACTGGTGGAAGAAAAATATGTCAGCGGCTGGGACGACCCACGCATGCCGACGATTGCCGGGCTGCGGCGGCGCGGCTACACACCGGAGGGCATCCGCCTCTTCTGTCAACGCATCGGCGTGGACAAGACCAACAGCCGCGTGCGCTTCGAGGTGCTGGAAGATGCGATTCGCGACGACCTTAACACACGCGCCCCGCGCGTGATGGCGGTGCTGCGCCCGCTCAAGGTGACGCTTACCAACTATCCACCAGAGCAGGTCGAGTGGCTCGACGCACCCTACTGGCCGCGCGACATCGACAAAGCAGGGTCGCGTCGAACACCGTTGACGCGCGAACTTTACATTGAACGCACTGACTTCAGTCTGAATCCGCCGGTGGATTGGACGCGCCTCTCACCCGGCGGCGAGGTGCGGCTGCGGCACGCCTATTTCATCCGCTGTGACGAAGTTGTCACCGACCCGATCAGCGGCGAGATCGTCGAGCTGCGCTGCACCTATGACCCCGATTCGCTGGGGCGACCCGCTTCGGCGGCGCGTAAACGCAGCACGGCCATTCAGTGGGTGTCGGCGGCGCATGCCGTGCCGGTGGAGGTGCGCCTCTACAGCAAGCTCTTTGCCGTCGAAAATCCCGACATGACCGAAGAGGGCAAAAGCTTCAAAGACTATCTGAATCCCCATTCCATCGAAGTGTTGCCCAACGCCCTGGTCGAGCCAGCATTGGCCGCAGCCGCCGTCGGCGAGCGCTTCCAGTTTGTGCGCCACGGCTATTTCATCGTTGACCCCGATGCGCAGCCCGCGCGGCTGGTCTTCAACCGCATTGTCGAGCTGCCCGACGCCTACAACGCCAGACAGCCCAGCCCTGACCTGGGACGTAAAGCCAAAGCGGAGCCGACGCCCTCCTCGTCGGGCGAAGCCGCCGTCGGCTCACTATCGGAAGAGCGCGCGCGTGTCCGCGCGGCGGATAGCTGGCTGGCGGAGCGATACGCCCACTACACCAGCGTCCTGGGACTCAGCGCCGAACAGGCCGACCCGCTGACAGGCAGTCGCGAGGTGGCGGCTTTCTTCGAGGCTGCGCTGGCGACTGGCGCTACTGCGCGCACCGTTGCTAACTGGGTCAACAACGAAGTGCTGCGCCAGCTCAAAGATAAAGGCCTGGACGGATTGACCTTTAGCGCCGCCGATCTTGGCGAACTGGCAAAGCTGGTGGACAGCGGGGCAGTCACAACGGCGGCGGCCAAGACCATCTATGCTGAAATGGCGGCGGGCGCCGGCGCCCCAAGCGAGATCGTGCGTCGGCGCGGTCTTGACCAGAACCTGAATCAGGAAGAACTGCAAAGCATCGTGGCGCAGGTGTTGGCGGAGTTGCCAGAAAAGGTAGCGGCATATCGGAGCGGCAAGACCAGCCTGCTCGGCATGTTCACCGGCCAGGTGATGCGAGCGGCGGGCAATAAAGCCGATCCCAAACAGGTGCAGGCGGCGCTTAAGCAACAACTAGAAGCATAGCGGAATTGAAATGCAATCTTGATCCGCAGATTGCGCAGATTTCGCAGAAACGCGTAGCGAAATTGGCGCAATCTGCGGATTTGCTTTATGGAAAGCGAGGACAATCATGATGGCAACATCGACTTCCCCAGCGCGGGTGCGCTTTGCGCCCAGCCCAACGGGGTTCCTGCATCTCGGTGGGCTGCGCACGGCGCTCTTCGACTGGCTGTATGCCCGGCACACCGGCGGCCAATTTATCCTGCGCATCGAGGACACCGATCAGAAACGCTACAACCCGGAAAGCCTGGCCGACCTGATGCGCAGCCTGCGCTGGCTGGGGCTGGAGTGGGACGAAGGTCCCGACATCGGCGGCCCCCACGCACCCTACATCCAGAGCGAACGACGCGCCCTCTATCGCCAGTACGCCGAATGGCTGGTGGCGCATGGCAAAGCTTATTTTTGCTATACAACCGAAGCCGAGCTGGAAGAGCTACGCGCGAAGGGGTTGCCCTACGACCGGCGCCATCGTCACCTGACGCCAGCGCAACGCACTGCCTTCGAGGCGGAAGGGCGCACCGCCGTCATCCGCTTCGCTGCACCGCTGAGCGGAACAACCACTGTTCACGACGCAATTCGAGGCGACATCACCGTAGAGAACGCCACCATTGTCGATCCGGTGCTGCTGAAGAGCGACGGGCTGCCGACCTATCACCTGGCGGTTGTGGTGGATGATCACCTGATGGAGATCACCCACGTCTTGCGTGGTGAGGAATGGATCCCCTCGGCGCCGCTGCACCAACTGTTATTCGAGGCCTTCGAGTGGCCTGCGCCTGTTTTTGTACATCTACCTGTGATTCTCGACCCCAGCGGCAAAGGCAAGATGAGCAAACGCAAGACCGTTGTCGATGGGCGTGAATTCTCGCCTTATGTGCGCGACTATATGACCGGCGGCTACCTGCCCGATGCCATGTTCAATTTTCTTGCCAATATGGGCTGGAGCTTCGACGCCGAGCGCGAGATCTTCACGCGTGAGGAGGCAATTGTACGTTTCGATGTCGCCGACATTTCGCCCAAAGCCACGGCGTTGCCCTTCACCAAGCTAGAATGGATGAACGGCGTCTACATTCGTCAGATGACGACAGAGCAACTCACTGACGCGCTGGCGCCTTATGTCGCAGCCGACCTGGGGCTAGATGCCGGGGAGCTGCGTCACGACCGCCGGTTGATCGAACTGACGCCGCTGGTGCAGGAGCGTATCAAGCTGCTGACCGAGGCGACGGCGTTGGTGGACTGGGCGTTCGTGTCGTCGGCGCAGATCACCTATCCCGACCCGACGCAGCTTATCGGCAAAAAGCTGACCGCCGCCGAGAGTCTCGCTGTGCTTGAGGCCGGTGCACGCATCATTCAGAGCATTGAACCATTCGCACCGCCGGCGTTGGAGGCTGCTTTCCGCGCGCTCTCCGAGACGATGCAAATCAAAGTCGGCAGCCTGCTGACGCCCTTCCGCGTCGCCATCACCGGCAAGACGGTGGCGCCGCCGCTCTTCGAGAGCATGCACGTTTTGGGGCGGGAAGAGACGCTCGCGCGCATCGCCAATGCCAGCGAAGCGCTGCGCGCTCTGATGGCGGCGACAGCCTAAATGTAAAGAAATCCCCCTGGAATTTGGCCGTTTCCAGGCAATGAGGTATACTTTTCTACGCTGAGTCAGGCCGTTGGGGGATAGTTTAATCGGCAGAACACCTGACTCTGGATCAGGCAGTTGGGGTTCGAATCCCTGTCCCCCAGCCAAAGACAACCACGACAGTGTGGTAGCAACAGGGGCGACCTGGTGAGGT
>DGFH01000002.1 GCA_002391565.1 Anaerolineales bacterium UBA3905 | reverse complement strand
AAGCCGAACCTACGGTTACCGCATCTACTGGTTAAACTCCATAAAGCTTCCGGGAAGATGACGCTCATAAAACCCTATGCTTGCAGGGCGTGGCTACTTCAGATACTCATCGACGTTGGAGGCGTCGATGATGCCAACACCGGTGTCCACGTCGGCAATCGGGTTGCCCTTCAGGAAATCGACCAGCATGCGCACGGCTTCATAGCCCTGACGTTCGGGCGCCTGGCTGATGCTGGCGGCAATGAAGCCATTCTTGATCAAGTCCAGCGTCGTCGGCAGTTCGTCGAAGCCAACCACCGTGACCTGACCCTGCAGACCGTTGCGCTTGACATATTCGCCCAGCGCCGGCGTCGAGCAGCATTCCAGCGAGAGCGCGCCGGTGACCGAGGGATTCGCCAGCATGGCGTTTTCGACGGCGGCGTAGATTTCCTGCGGCTCGGTGCCGGTGTTAACCGTGGTCAGCACATTGATGCCGGGATACTCGGCGAAGGCGCGGCGTGCGCCGGTCTCACGGTCGATTGACCACTGCGCGGCGGCGTCCAGCGTCGTGATGATGACATCGCCCTGCCCCGACAGCAACTCCGCCAGCACCTTGGCGGCTTCGTAGCCGGATTGCTCCAAATCCTGACCGGCGAACGCCAGCCGGTTGCTCTCCGGGTTGTCGGTGTTGTAGGTCACCACCGGGATGCCCGCTGCAATGAAGCGGTTGATGACAGGCGCCAGGGCGTCCGTGCTCACCGAGGAGATGGCCAGACCTTCGGCGCCAGCTTCGACCAGATTCTCCAGTTCGGCGATCTGCTGTTCAGCGTCGGCGCCCACAGGCCCAACAAAGCGCGCCTCGACGCCCAGGTCAGCCGCAGCCTTTTCCACACCGGCCTTCAGGAACGGGGCAAACTCATTCGAGACATCGTGATAGGAAACGTAGATGCGCAGGGGCTGACCGCTTGCCACGCGCTCGGCGATTGCTGGCGACAAGGTGAATTCACCGGCAGCCGCCTCTGGGGCCGCCTCTGCAGATGCTTCTTCAGTTGCTGCTTCAGCTGCTTCTTCGGTTGGCGCAGTGGTGGCGGCTGCTTCCGGCGCGGCAGGAGCCGCAGCCGGCGCTACGGTGGTGCAGCCGGCAACTAACAACGCCATCACGGCGACGACGCAAAGTACGGCGATGGTTCGCATTCGCTGTTTCATAGGAATCTCCTTTTGTTCAGACTGCAATTGTTGAGGAAAAGACACTCTTGCTATGCATGAAACAGGTACATTTTTGGGATGCGCACCTCCTTTGCCGCCAAACGAAACTGGCAGCCAACGATTATGCTGCGCGTCGGCGGCTACTCGTCCACTTATCCAACCCAACCGCCAGGATGATGACCAGCCCGATGATCGCCTCCTGCCAGAAGGGAGAGACGCCGGTCAGCACCAGACCATTGCGCAAAACGCCGATGATCAAGACGCCGAGGATCGTGCCGAGGATTGTGCCCTCGCCGCCGGAGAGCGATGCACCGCCGATCACTGCCGCGGCAATCACGTCGAGTTCCACGCCCACGCCGGTGCGTCCGGCCTGACCGCTGGGCAGAAACGCCAGGCTGAGGATGCCCGACAGCGCCGCCAGAAAACCCATGATGATGAACGCCAGGATTTTGGTCTGGTAGACTTTAATGCCCGAGACGCGCGCGGCTTTGTCGCTGCCGCCGACGGCATAGACGCGGAATCCGAAAACCGTTTTGGAGAGCAGAATCCAACAGACGAGCGACACCGCAATGAAGAAGACCAACTGCATCGGGATCACATCAAGCAACCTGCCCTGACCGATGAAGAAGAACGCCGACAAGGTGTCTGGCGCCACGCCGCTTGACTCGTTGATCGTGACCGGTTGCCCGTTCGTCAGCAGCAGCGCAATGCCGCGCAGCACGCTCATCATGCCGAGCGTGGCAATGAAGGAGGGGAGCAAGCCGTAAGTAGAAAGCAAGCCGTTGGTGGCGCCCGCGCTGACGCCGATCAGCAGACCGATCAACAACGCCAACCACAGCGGCGCGCCCGCAATCAACAACATGCCGGTCGCCAGCCCGCTCAACGCATAGATTGAACCGACCGACAGATCGATCTCGCGGCTGATCAGCACGAAGGTCATGCCGATTGCCATGATGCCGATCAACGAAATCTGGCGACCGATGTTGAGTAGATTGCGGACGGTCAGGAATGCGGGCGACACCTGCCACAGAAAGATGCACATGAGCAGCAGCGCAATGAGCACGCCCGTTTCGCGTGCACGCAGCACGCGCTTGATGCGTTCGCTCATGGTGACGCCTGTGCTGCGCTGACCGGTCGCTGAGGTTGCTTGTTGCGCCATTTCACTCTGTCCTGTGGGTGATGCGTTCCGCTTTTGCGATCATGGCATTGGCGATCTGGGCGATCTCCTGGCAGTCCTGCTGCGTCGCAGCTTTGACCTCGTGCGCCACCAGTTCGTCGCAGCGCTGGCGGATGGCGTCGATGTCGGGCACGCGGTCGGGGTGCAGGGCGCGCAGCGCATCGAGCCAGCGATGTCCATAGGCGGCGTGGATCGTCTCGTCTGCCCAGTCAAAGTCCATGTCGTGCTGGCTGACCTTGTCGTGGTAGGAGGCAAATGCTTCGGCGCGCTTTGTCTTCTTGCCGATGTTTTTGGTCTCGAAATAATGCAGCATCCCCAGCCGGATCACCGGGTCTTGTCCGCGCGCGCTGTCGTAGATGTAGCTGCCCAGCGGGATTTCCTGTGGCTGATAGCCCCAACTCTTGAGACGCTCGTAGCCCATGCGCGCATGGCGGCTCTCGTCGTAAGTCCAGCGTGCGGCGTCGTAGATGAACTCCCAGCCCAGGTCATCGGCAAAGGCGTGCAGAATGGCGCCGCCGGTCTCCACCGCCCACACCTCGTTGAAATGGCTCACCGCGCTGCGAAGCTGTAGCCGAATGCCTTCGCCGTAGGGAAAGTGCGGATCGACGACATCGGGCCAGTAGTAGCGACACAAATGGAAGCGCTCATCGCGCGCCGCTTTGTCCGGCAGGGCAAATGGGCGGCTGCCTGGGATGTCTCCGTTTGCGCCGGCCACAGGCGGCGCCACTGAAACGCCACCCACTTCCACCAGCCGCTGTCCAAGCGCCGCCACCCATGCCTCCGCTTCCGCCTGCCGTTCCGGCGCAGCCCGCAGCATCGCTGTCGCCAGCGTGGTCAGCGCCGCCACCTGCTCCATCTTCTCCGTGATCGCCGTGCGCAGCGCGCGCAGGATGGGACCATCCGCCAGTTCGTCCGCCAGTTGCTCATATTCACGGTAGGCGGCTAACAGCGCTGGCTTGAACAAACGCGCCAGCGATAGGACAAACGCCTCGGCGCTGGGCGCGTTGCGCGCCTGGTCGAACACGGCGATCAGCGGTTCGTCCTCGCCAATCTCCATCAGGCGACTTGGATACCGTAATTCAAAAACACGTTCGCGCAGGGCGTTTGCCGTCATCGTATCCTGCCAGAAGAAGGTGGGCAGGATCGTCTTGCCATCGAACGAGGGAATCGCTGCCAGCCAGCCCGCCTGGCTGATGATCAGCGACCGTTCACAAAAGAAGTAGCGCTTGAGGATGCGGGCGGCGTCGAAACGCATCCATTGCCCGCGTGCATGATCTCCTGGTAAAAACACCTGTTGCATGGTTCCATCCCTATTTTCTGTTCACGCGCCGCCAGCTCAATCTGGCGGCGAAGAATCATTGGGCACAACCGCCACCGTCATGCCGAGACCAGCGCGTCCTGGGCGGCTGACCGCAGCCACGAGTCGGAAGCGATCGCCGCTGAGCCAGATGTCCGAACACTCGATCACGGTGTGGTCTTCCAAAAATGCCTGCTGCTCCACGTGCATCACCGGGTCGCCCTGCGCCATCGCCAGGCGTTGCGCCACATCGTGGTTGGCGGCAATCGCCTGAAAGGTGCGGCGGCCATTTTCCAGGCGCAGGTGATAGTGATCCTCCAGCACCTGAAAGAGCCGCGCCATGGTGAAGTCGAACTGCTCGATGCCTGGGCAGCGCGCATAGACGACGTAGTTGTTAAGCAGAATCAGCGGCTCGCCCTCCACCAGCCGCACCCGCCGCAGATAGAACACCTCTGTGCCCGGCGCAATGCGCAACAGTGCCGCAATTCTGCCCTGCGCGGGCACGACCGCCTGCTCGATCACCTGCGTCTCGAAGGGGACGCCTTTGCTGATCAAATCCTCCGAAAAGGTGACCAGGCGATCCGCCAGCGGTTGCTCCACCACGTGCGGCGAGACAAACGTGCCGCGTCCATGCGTCTGAGTCAACAGTCCATCGGCGATAAGGTCGGCGATGGCTTTGCGGATCGTGCCGCGGCTGACATTCAACTCTTGCGCTAGATCGACCTCGGCTTTGAGCTTAAAGCGCGGCGGCCAGGCGCCTGAGGTGATTTGTCCTTCGATCCAGGTCTTGATCTGTGCATGAAGCGGTGTGGGTCCGGTGCGATCCAAAGCAGGTGTGTCCATGATTGGTCTCCTGAAAATGCGATCCTGTGCATGTCACACCCCCTCTCAACTTTGTCTATCTGTGACGTTTCCGCAGCTTGAACCTTGTGTCCGTTTTACGCGTCTTGCCCGGATGAGTTTGCCGTCAGACTGTTGAGAGGATGGCCATACAAGACAGGAAACAATGATGATGACATAATCGCCATCGTAGAAAAGTTTCCCCAGAATATTGCATCACTCTTGCTGACGCCAAAAATCTCACATAGCGGCAAAGAGCCAACCGATGTCATGCTGGCTAACAGCGACGGTTGCTCATTAGCTGACCTTCAGGTTAGCTGCTTTTGCACCAGAAGTTCCAGAGCTTTCGGTAAATTGCGGGCGATATAGCGTGATGGACTAGGAATCCATCAATGACCCCTGCTGCACCCAAACAGCATTGTGCTGGCAGCGATCATCGCTGAACTGCAATGCAAACGCTATACGTTACCAAAAGATTATATACGTCTATATACCTTTAGTGCATTATGATAGTAACATCGTGACTGGTTATTTGTCAAGAGAACAATTTCACATTCAGCAGCTTTCGTGAGAACTGCCAGGTGCAATTCAATAGAGTCCTGACAGTAGAACGTGAGTCCGTTCGGTGTAGCCGATCTGGTTGGCAATGTGTGGGAATGGATCGACGTTGTTTGTAGCGATGGCTGGCATCAGTGGTGTTTTATTCGGGGGGGAAGTTACTACACCGCGCTCGGCTCACATTGGTACGCTGAAGGGGGCCCCCAGCCGGTGAATTACCACCACAAGTTTCTGTTGATGGCGCCGTCCCTGGATCGCTGCGGCACAGTTGGCTTCCGCTGTGTCGCTGACGCGGCGCCTTGAGACAGTGAACCCCTGTTGTCTGACTTCGTTATCGTTGGGCGTGACCGAGATGGGCCACAAACGCCGCGTGCTCCTCGCTTTGCAGCCCCTGCTGCAACGTCGCCAGCACGGCGGCCAGATCGCCTGCCAGCAATGCTTTGGTCGCCAGCCACAGGCCAGGGAAGACCTTGCTGCGGATCACGCCGGCGTCATCGGCTGGCAGGGCCACGTATTCGCCCTCTTCGAGTGAAAACCAGTCGATGGCGCCATCGTCCACGCGCCAGATCAGATACTCGCGCACGCCGTTGCGACGATAAACATGGCGCTTGACGTTGTAGTCATAGGAAACCGAACTGGCAGATATTTCAGCAATCAATTCTGGCGCGCCTTCGAGGTAATCATCGTCGGCAACATGGGAATTGCCGCCAGCCGTTTCGACAATCCGCAGCAGCACATCGGGTTGAAATTCATTATCCTGGTCGATGCGTAAACTGACATTGTTGCTGACCTGGGTGCCCGGAACAGTAGCCGAATAGACGCCCAGCCAGGTGGCAACAGCGTTGTGCGGCACAGCATGACGTTGATGACGAGTTGGAGAAGGCATAATCACCATTCCTTCGATGAGTTCGGCTTTTTTTACGTCTGGCATGGCGGCGTAGCGACGCTCGAATTCGGCGCGCGTCAGGTGGTCGCCGTTTTCCAGGCGCGGCATTTTTGGCGCTCCGCCAACTTGCGCAGCCGTGGCAGCCTGCACCGTTGCTGCAACCATCTCATCCTCCTTTGCTGCGTCCTGTCACGCAGCGACACGTCACACAGCTACACCCCGTCGAATTGCCATGAACTTTTTTGCTGTATCGACGGCGACGGCGGCGTCACGACAGTACGCGTCCGCCTCGATCGCCTCGGCGAAAGCCTCGTTGAGCGGTGCGCCGCCGACCAGCACGATGATGTCCTTGCGAATGCCCTTTTCCTTGAGCGCGTCGATCACGACCTTCATATACGGCATGGTCGTAGTCAGCAGCGCGCTCATGCCCAGGATGTCGGGCTTGTGCTTCTCGATGGCTTCCAGATAGTTTTCCACCGAGTTGTTGATGCCCAGGGCGTACACCCGTCTCTTATACACATCCTCGAGCCCACCAGACCGT
>DGFH01000127.1:25121-29515 GCA_002391565.1 Anaerolineales bacterium UBA3905 | reverse complement strand
AGATGTGTATAAGACGCCGACGTAGAGCTTCTCCTGCACACAGTCGGTGTAGGCGATGGCGCCCATCGGGAAGCCGGCGCCCAGCCCCTTTGCCAGGCAGATCATGTCGGGCTGCAAGCCGTGATGCTCGAAGCCAAACCAGCGCCCGGTGCGACCAAAGCCGGTCTGGATTTCATCGATGACGAGCATGGCGCCGCGCTCACGGCAGAGGCGCTCCACCCCGCGCAGGAAGTCGCCATCGCCGATGTTGACGCCGCCTTCGCCCTGCACGATCTCGACAAAGACGGCGGCGACGCTCTCATCCAGCGCCTCGTCGACTTTCGCCAGGTTGTTGTAGGGCAAATGCACCACGTCGAGCAGCGGCAGGAACGGCTCGCGGTATTTCTTCTCCCACGTCAACGCGACGGCGCCGACCGTGCGCCCATGAAAGGCGGAGCGAAAGGCAATGGTGCGCAGCCGCCCGGTTGTGAGTCGCGCAAACTTGAGCGCACCGTCGATCGCTTCGGCGCCGCTGTTGGCGAGAAAGATATGGTTCAGATGCGGCGGCAGCACCTCGACCAGCTTGGCGCCGAAGCGGGCGCGCACATCGTTGTAGAGAAAGTTGGGGCAGGAGATCAGCGTCTGCGCCTGATCTGCAATCGCTTTGCTCAGCGCCGGGTGGCAGTGCCCCAGCAGCGTCACCCCCTGCGCCGAACCGAGGTCGAGATAGCGCCGCCCCGTCGTGTCATAGAGCCAGCAGCCCGCGCCGCGCGCGATCACCGTGTCGTTGCGCCGCGCCGTGGTGCCGCCTAGTATAGATTCTTCGAGGTTTGCAAGCTCAGTCATTTCAATCCCGTCTGCAATGTTCGTCGTCATATATTGAATCTACCGTTTCGCGAGGTGTGGTATACTTTTCACAGGTGAGACATGCGTAATTCACAGTCCTGCAAGAGGCCATGATGAGCACTCAGGCTCCGTCCGATATTGAAATTCTGCAAGAAGCCGCCGATCTGCTGCTTAAGCATCTCGGCCCGGCAAAGAGTGCGCGCTTCTGGGCGCTCTTGCAATCTCGTCAGGGCGATTACCAGGAATGGGCAGACACTGAACATGGACAACTGAACGTCAATCAGCTTCATGAAGCCATCGTTGAATATCAGACTCGCCACATTGACAACGATGCACCTGGACGAAATGCAGACCAGATCATAAAGGTTGCTTCCACAAAACCCTCGCTATTTGGTAGCGTTGAGGCTGGCGATATCACTGATGTGATGATCGAGGAAGCCAAACGCGACCTGTTCCGCGATCTCGCCGATCTGTGAGTGTCGAATCAGCACCGATGCTTTACGTAATTGACACCCATGTTCTCATCTGGTATTTCACCGGCAACAAACGGCTGCCTGATGGATTGTTGGCTTTGACGCTGACATCTTTGCTGAGACGCTTCGTATCCAGAAGATTCCAGAAATCCATGACCGCATCATTGCCGCCACGGCAAGATTTTACGGCGCCAATCTGCTCACCAAGGACGGCATCATCCGTCTATCCGATGAAGTGAACTTGAGTTGATCACCCTATGCTCGATCGGCAGGCGCCTCCACCTTATGCCTCCGGATCAGGGTTCCACCAGCACGGCCCCTTGCCTTGCCGCGCTTCGACGGCGCGTGTGCGAATATCCACCATTGCCTCAGCAGTGAGCGGGCGGAACATCTGCGCCGCGGCGAATGCCTGATCCTGCTCGTTCGGGAAGCTCAATCCCAGCAGCGCCACATCCGGGTCGAGCGTCAGCGTGTAATGCAGGCACTCTTGCACCGTCAGCCGCGGCAGCACGGCCACCGCGTCATTCACGCCACCGGAGGAGAGCTTGCCGCGCGGGCGCAATTGCAGCGGCTGGTTGTAGCCGACAGTGTCGCCCAACAGCTTGCCGGCGCCAAAGGTCTTGAAGCAGATGCTGCCCACACCGCGCGCCTTCGCCAGCGGCAGCGTCTCGGTGATGTAGCGTTCGTCCACAAAGGGCCCCACCGGGAACATGGCGATGTCGCACAGCCCGGCTTCGATGGCGACCTTGAGCACGTCGGGATTGTGCGACGAGATGCCGCCGAAGCGCGTCTTGCCCGCCTTGATACAGTCGGCAAGCTGGTCGAAACCGCCGCCGGGCGCCATCAGTTTCTCTAATGTCGTCATGTCCGACAGCCCGTGAAAGACAAAGGCGTCGGTGTACTCCAACTCCAGGCGGCGCAGCGAGTCCTCAATCTGCGGCGCCACCGGCGCCAGCAGATCGTCAATCTTGGAGACAATGAAGAGTCGCTCGCGCACGCCCTTGATCGCCTGCCCGACGATCTGCTCGGAATAGCCGTCCTCGTAGCCGGGCGCGGTGTCGACGACATTCAACCCGGCGTCGATGGCGCGGCGTAGCGTGGCGACGCACGTCTCCAGCGGCAGGCTGCGGTCGGCCAGATCGCCAGCGCCGAGCACGCTGGCGATGAAGCCGGTGCGACCGAGTTCGCGGCGTGGGGAAAATAGGGGGAAGGCAAACGTTTCGTGTTTCGATGTCATGGCTACAGATGGCATGTGGTTCATCCAGAATTCTGTTGATGTGTAGATTGTATGGTATGTGACCACCGATCCCACAATTGCTGCTCCTTCAACCGATTATTCTCTGCGAAAGCGTTTTTCCTGATCGTAGGGAAAGACATCCAGGATTTCGCCGGCGCTGGTGCGTTCCTGCAGGCTGCGCCAGAACTCCACTGTGAAGAGCTGGCTGTGATGCTCCTCCATCACTTTGCGCAAGGGCGCCGGAAACCAGAGGAACTTGCGAAATTCCTCCGGGAAGATATCGTTCTCCGCTACGGAAAACCAGGGTTGGTCGGATAACTCATCCTCATCGCGTGTGGCTTCCGGCATTTTGCGGAAGTTGCAGTCGGTTAGTAGACATAACTCGTCGTAGTCGTAGAAGACAACGCGACCGTGCCGGGTGACGCCGAAATTCTTGATAAAGAGATCGCCCGGAAAGATGTTGGCCGCCGCCAGATCGATGATGGCATGGCCGTAGTCGATGACCGCCGCCTTTGCCTTCTCAAAACTCATCTCCTTGATGTAGAGGTCGAGCGGATAGAGACGACGTTCGGTATAGAGATGTTTGATGATCACTTCGTCGTCGGTCACGGTGACAGTGTTGGCGGCAACGTCCTGTAACTCCTGCAGCAGTTCTGGCGAGAAGCGGTCGCGGCTAAAGGTCAACCCCTCGAACTCCTGCGCATCGACCATGCGTCCAACGCGGTCGTGCTTGAAGACCAGCTTGTAGCGATCCATCACCTGGGCGCGCGTAGATGTCTTGGGATAGGCAAAGCGATCCTTGATAATCTTGAAGACCATGTCGTAGGAGGGCAGGGTGAAGACCGTCATCACCATGCCCTTAGCACCGCGCGCGATCTCGAACTTGTCGTTGGAATTATTGAGATGGCGATAGAGCGCCCGGTAACGCTCCGTCTTGCCGTGCTTATGGTAGCCGATGGCGATGTACAGCTCGGCGACCGGCTTAAGGGGCAGGATGCTCTTGAGAAAACCGACCAGGTCGCCGGGAATTTCGGCCTCGACGTGGAAGTAGGAGCGCGTAAAGCTAAAGACGACGCTGGCTTCCTCCTCGGAAAAGAGCGCTGCATCGACGATGACGCCGGCGTCGGTGTTGAGCAGCGGCAGGATGATTGGAATCACGCGGTTGCGTTTGCGCACGCGCCCAACCAGGTATGCTCCCTTGTTGCGATAAAAGACCGACTTCACCATCTCCACGACGTCGAAATCCGGCGTGTCCCAATAGCAACGCAGGTGGCTCTCCATGACGCGCGCCACACGCCGGGCGTCGCCGTCCATATCTTCATACGGTGCGGCAAAGGCATAATCACGCAGGATCGCCTTGATCATCTCTTCGAGGGTGGTGACCTGACTGTAGACGCGCACGATGGGGGTGTCGCCGGTTGGAATGGTCGTGACGCCAAACCAGACGAATTCCAGCGCCGGCTCGACGCCAACGGTCGCCAGAATGCGCCGTGTGACCGAATTGTAGAAAGTCTCCGCCAGCTCGACATCCTTGCGCTGATTGATGAGCCGCGCGTAGGCGTCCTTGATCGCCGCCCACAGGTAGTGACTGTGCACCTGTTCCCCCAACATGATGCGCAGTCCTGCCACCACGCGCTGCACCATCTCTTCGCGCAGACCGAGCCGTGCGACGGCGTCATCCTGCCACTGCGTCCATTCTCGGCGTTCAAAGCGCTCGCGTGCGCGCCGCGTGATGGCCTTGAATTCATTGTGATAGTCGTCGAAGGCGCTGTGGATGGCGGCGGCGGCGTTGCGCGCCAGGTTGCGTTTGGTTGGTTCGACCGACATCGGCGGCTCCTCCCGGTTGCTTGTGGTGCGGG
>DGFH01000127.1:23302-25032 GCA_002391565.1 Anaerolineales bacterium UBA3905 | reverse complement strand
GGATGGCGGCAGCGGCGTTGCGCGCCAGGTTGCGTTTGGTTGGTTCGACCGACATCGGCGGCTCCTCCCGGTTGCTTGTGGTGCGGGTTCGCTGCGCTGCACTATAGCACGCAGCGACGCCTTCCTGAAAAGCCGTCAGGCTCGCAGGAAGGCGTCGCTGAAGTTTGTGGGTTGTGGCAGCGTGCGTCGGCGTTGTTCATTGATAACGCAGTCAAAAGTTGCACATCCCCTATCTTCCCGGAAGCTCTGAGCTTCCGGGAAGATGAGCAATGGTTGACCAGTGCGACGCACGCCGGAACTCGGTGCACACCCGCTTGCAGGAAAGCGTGCGGGAGAGGTGCCTGCAGACGGCGTGTGGCTTTACGGGGTCGTGAGCACCGGCAGATAGACCGAGTTGATCGCTGCGCCTTCACTCTCTTCCGCTTCGTCGGCGTCGAGGTTCGTCATGCCGCGCCCGGCAGTCAGCAGCGACAGGCTGACGGCGCTGCTGGCTGTCGGCATCGTCCCGGCGGCAACGGCGACGCGCACCAGCTGGCCGTCGGCGTCGATGTACTCGATGGTCAGGCAGGGGGCGGCGTTCGGGTCGCCATCGTAGGCGCGCACGGTGCGTGTGCCCTGGCCGGTGACGAACACAGCCAGGTTGTTGCCTGCCTGCCAACCGTTGCGCCCGACGATCTCCTGCACAATGGGCGCCAGATTGGGAGACCACTGCGCCTGCCCCACAGCCTCCCACGCCGGTGCGTCGTTCCAGGTCACGCTCGCCGTCGTCTTGGTGCGCCCACTCAGATTGCCGTTGCCAGGGCCAAAGCTGGCGGCGTTGTCGGTCGCCTCCCCACGGAAAGTGAACGCGGCTGGTCCGCTCTGCACCCTGGCGGCGTAGAACTGAATGTAGGTATTGACGATCGTGGCGCCCTGCGGAACATCGACCTGACGGAAGCGCAGCCCAACCGTCTGCGCACCGCCGGCGCTTTCGCCGAGGTCAAGGTTCTTGCGGTTGAGACGCACTGCGCCGGCGGCGTTTTCCTCGGCGTCGTCGCGCTTCTCCTGTAGCAGGGCGTAGGTGCTGACCTGCGCCGCCGGCGGCATTGGGTTCTGATGGATATGCTCCTGCCCGCTTTGTGCAGGCGCCATGTAGGGGAAGCTGCTACGAAATGGCCTGTCGTTGTAGTCGATGCCGTCTGTGAGCACGTTGATCAGCGCCGGGTTGAAACGAAAGCCTGCATCGCGACCATCGAGCACGGCATACGCTGCGCCAGCCACCGCCAGCAACTCGATTTCCACCGTATCATCGAAAAGACGGCGTCCGTTGGGGAACCCGCAGGCGTCACCGCCCAATACGCCCAGGCGGCTGGGAGTCGGTGAGCAGAGGTCGCCTTTGATGGCTGTGTTGATGCGGATCATCTCGGCCGGGCGCACATTGGCAGGCTGGTTGACATTGAAACCGGCGGGCAGCGTGACCGGCCCATTGTGCGTGTTGATTGTGAAGGGCGCCGCCAGTTTCATGCCCGTCAGGAAGATGTCGAAGATGTCGCCGCGTCCGGTGCGCGGGCTGCCCACCGTCAGGTCGGTGCTGCAGTTGGCGTCAGCGTCGCCGGGCAGCGGCACGCCGTACAGACCGCAGAGCAGGCGCCCGATCTCCGGGTCCTCGACGCTGCGCTGTAAGATTTCCTGCACCTGTGCGCCGGCT
This sequence comes from Anaerolineales bacterium UBA3905, assembly GCA_002391565.1. Lineage (GTDB taxonomy): Bacteria > Chloroflexota > Anaerolineae > Caldilineales > Caldilineaceae > Caldilinea. Next base: position 23,345 of record DGFH01000127.1, on the reverse strand, counting down.
GCACCGGTGTACAGCGCCAGATCGACATCGGGTGTGATGCTGT
>DGFH01000127.1:11453-23268 GCA_002391565.1 Anaerolineales bacterium UBA3905 | reverse complement strand
TCCTCGACGCTGCGCTGTAAGATTTCCTGCACCTGTGCGCCGGCTGCACCGGTGTACAGCGCCAGATCGACATCGGGTGTGATGCTGTTGAAGGCGTCCTTGAGGGCATAGGGGAGCACGACCTCGTTGACCAGTGGCATGCCCAGGCGCGAAACCTGCACCGGGTCGCCGCTGTTGGTCAGGCTGCCGAGACCTGCCGGCCCATTGAGCACGCGCAGCGAGGGGCGCCGCGCCGTCGCCCACACGCCGAGCACCGGGTCGCCATTGGCCGTCAGACGGCTGATCGGAATCTCTAGCACCAGGCTGTGATTGTTGAAGCCCGCCACCGAATCGACCGGGCTGTTATTGCCCTGACTATAGCCGATAGGCGGCTGCTGGCCGCGCAGCGTCAGCAGGTCAAAGACCTGGAGATCGACCCAAAAAGCGTCGTCCACCTGACCGGCGTAGATTTTGAGCTCATCGCCGTTGTCGTTGACGGTGTAAATAAAGTTGTCGGCCAGCGTTTCATAGTTCGCCGTAGACTTGCTGCCGATATTGACCGGCGGCGCCAGCACGTTGTCGAGCAGCGTCTTGCTACCCAGTGCGGTAGTCTCTGTGATCGAGAAGCGCTGCTGCCGGTTCCAGTTGGCGCCGTCAGCGCCGATCGGCCCGACATTGTAGAGGAAGGTGAGCGGGTTTTGCACCTGGGTGTTGCTGGATAGCGTGTAGGTGAAGTCGGCGATAGCGTCGCCGTCGTTGTCGACATGGATGTCGTAGAGCACGCCGGCGCCCCATTCCCAGTAATTCGGGCCGCCCTCCGGTCCCTCGAACGGAATCCAACTGCCGACCAGCACGACATTGTCCGGGTTGGTCGGCGAGACAAAGACGTAGGTGTCGGTGTTGTCGGCGTAGGCGTCCTGCGAGATGAGCGGCGCCTCGCGATGGCTGGAGGCCGCCGCGTCCTGCTGTTGCGCAACCAGTGCGCCCGCCAGCAGCATCACTGCGGCCATGAAGAGCGTGAGCGCAGCGCCAAGCCGCGCCCGCAGCCGATGGAAGGTTCGTTTGATCTGCATGGGTTTTCTCCTTCAAGTTCAAGATATCTGACAAACGGTGGGTACAATACGGTGAAGACATCAGCAGGAAACGGTCGTCGTTCTCTGTCTCCGCTTCGTTCCGTCACTCTGCTCTAGCGTCGGATGCAGCGGCGCAGCCAGTCGGCAGCCATCTGCAGCGTCGTCTCGACCGCCAGCGCCTGTTTCACCTCCTTCCTGACGTGTGCGTTCCAGTAGTGCGTGGTCTTGGCGACAGCTGTGATCACATTCTTGATCTCCCCTTTGAGCGTGAAGTTGACGTCAGCCGGCACAAAGAACACGTTGTCGCGCCAACGGCTCTCCACGTTCTCCTGGTTGATCTGTTCGCTCAGCCAGCGCGCCTGTGCAGTGGAGGTGCACTCAACCGCGACCCAGCCCGGCGTGGCGGGCGTCGCGTGCAGCCCGCTCACCAGGTGGATGCCCCGGATGATCTCGTCTACGACCTGACGATACGCAGCGCTGTCAACCTCTGCGCACGTAGGCGCCTGCAACAGTGCGCCGCGATGAGGCGGCCCGCCAGCGCTTGCCAGTTCGCAGAAGGTCGTCCACATCCGTTCCCACGCCACACTGCCGTCGTCGTTGTAGACTATCGGGGCGCCGGCCATCGGCGCCCGCGCCGGATGATGGACATTCGCCAGTGCAGCTGCGGGCGTCTGTGCAATCAGGTTCGTTGTCATTGGGCGTCTCCTTTTGCTTTGAATGTTCAGGGCTTGTTGGCGTGCAGGCGTCGGTTGAGCGCCGCCAGTTGCAGGCTGGCGAGTGGCGATGGGTGCGGATTGATGGTCAGCGCCTGATCGAGCATGGCCCGGGCGCCTGCATCATCACCCAGGGCGGCGGCGATCTCGGCGGCGTGCAGATACAGGAGGGCGTCGCGCGTGCCAAGCCGACGCGCTTCCTCACTGTAATGCTGCGCTTCGTTATAGCGGCCATTGCGATAGAGCGCCCAGGCCAGCGTATCGGCGGCATAGAGGGTCGGGCGCGCCGCGTAGGCAGCCTGCGCCTGCGTCAGCGCCAGCGCGGCGTCTTCGCCGTGGGCTGCCTCAAAGGTCGCCAGCTCCAGATCGACCGCCATGCCGGCTGCTGCGTTCAGTTGCTGCACCACACGCACCAGGTCATATTGTTGCTGTGCGCGGGCATCGTCGCCTTGCGCTGCGTACAATTCGCCGAGCAGAACCAGGTATTCGGGCAACGGCAAGCGGGCAGCCACCGGCGCCAGCAGGTCGATAGCCTGGCGCTCTTCCCCGCGCGCTGCGAGCACCTGCGCCAACCCAGCAAGCGCTGGCGCGTAGTCGGGCTTCTGCGTCAGCGCCTGCCGGTAAGCCGCCTCCGCTTCAGCCAGACGCTGCCGGGAGCGCTGAAGATGACCGACGTGAGTCAGCGTCCACAGCCAGGCTTCCGTGCCAGGGACGGCGCTGCTCACTGCCATCTGCATGGCCGTCAGGGCGCCGTCGCTGTCGCCATAGAGCTCGCGCAGGTAGGAGACGCGGCTGTAGGATTCAGCATCCGGGCGCAGATCGACCATGCGTTGCAGCGCCGTTGCGGCGGCGTCATAGCGACCCAGCTCCACCAGCGCATCGGTGCGGATGCCATACGCCGCAGCACGATAAGGATTGACAGCCAGCAGGCGATCCGCCCAGGTCAACGCACCCGTGAAATCGTGCAGCGCCAGCGCCAATGCACCGCGTGCGGCCAGTGCATCGCTGTGGTGTGCATCCAGCGCCAGCGCCCGTTCGATGACGCGCTGCGCATTGGCGTAGAGCGAGGCGTCGCCCGTGAGCCGTATCTGCTGGAGCCAGGCGATCCCAAGTTGCGCCAGGGCGTCGGGGTCGTCCGGTGCGCGCTGCAGCCGGACCTGCGCCTGCTCAACAGCAGCCGGTGCATTGGCTGCGATCGCCGTGGTGTGCGAGGTCATGGTTGCGGAGCGAGACGCTGTGCTCAGGCTGCGGTAGATCAACGTCGCGCCGGCGATCAGCATTGCTGCCAGTAGCCAGAGCGTCGCTTTGCGCGGCAGGCGTTGTCGGGTAGTCAAGGCGGTTGGCGTCGTCATGTTTCACTCCTGATTCACCGGGAGAACAACCCGGTCTGCGCCAGCGCCCGGACGGTGATCAGCAGACCGGCGCCGACGATGAAGATTGCCGACGCCACCGGCGCCAGCGTCAGAAGACGTCCGCTTTCAGGCAGGCGCGCCACCCAGCGGCCGGCATGCACCATCGCCACGCCGATCGCTGTCAACACTCCGGCCAGCCCGAGGCTGAACATCACGATCAACAGCAGGCCAAACCCAACACGATTCAGGCTGATGGCGCCCAGCATCAACACCAGCGCCGAAGGGCATGGCGCCAAACCGCCGGAGACGCCCAGCATCAGCAACCCGCGCCATGTGATCGTCGCCGGCGGCAGATGTGAATGCGAGTGACCGTCGTGAGTATGGCTGTGCGCAAGGTGGTGATCGGGACTGTGCGGGTGAGTGTGAGGATGATCCTCGCTGTGCTGATGGCCTCTGCGGCGCAGGCGGTCGCGCACCAGCCCCGCCCCAATGAGCGCCACCAGCAGACCTGATGCTGTACTCAGCCAGGGATAGAGTTGTTCGGGCAAGATAAAGCGTGACAGCGCCAGTGTGACGAAACCCAGAGCGAAGACGCCGATCGTGTGCGTGAGCGTTGTCGTCAATCCCAGCAGCATGGCGTGGCGCACCGTGCCGCGCGTTCCCACCAGATAGGCGGCGACGATAGTTTTGCCATGCCCCGGCGAGAGTGCGTGTAGGGCGCCCCAACCTGCCGCCGCCAGCAACGCCAGCGCCACCGCCCACGGCGTATCCTCCACCTGCGTCACCAGATCGGCGAAGGCGTCTACGGCGCGACCGGCGGGTGCAGTGGCTGCCGACCCAGGCGCAACGGCTGCGTGCGGCCTCGATGCGGCCGGCGTGGCGCTGAGGGCGATGCGGAAGGCCGTCTGGCGCATATCGGGTGGCAGCGTCAACAGTTCTTGGGGATAGGCGGTGAGCTGCTGGCTGATCTCGTGCTGCGGCGCATCGACATCGAGCAACTTCACACCTTCCTGCGGCGCCACTACGATCTCTCGCCAGCCGAGACGGTCGGCGAAATTTCTGTTTTGCAGCGTAATCTCGGCCACGCGTCCTGGCGTCTGCTGGCTGGTGTAGTGGACAACCAGGCGCAAGGTGGGCAGGCTGGCTTGACCAGGCGGGAACGCAAGCTCGACGGATTCCACCAGCAGCGACTGGCGCTGACCGTCGAGTTGCAGGTGCAGGCCGGCAGCCAGTTGCTGTGCCATGCGTCGGCTGTAGGCTTCGCGTTCGGCAGGTGAAAGGGCGCCGTCGCTGTTGGCGTCGATAGCAGCGCGCTCGGTATGCGCCGGAATCTCGGCCATGTCCACCACGTAGATGAGGCGCACCGCTTCCGGCCCTGGTTCGATGCGCACATACTGGCTGACCGTAAAATTACCGAGTGGATGCGCCAGCACGCTTGTCGTCGACGCCAGTAAAGCGAGCAAGACGAGAAAAGGGATGATGATCAGGCGGCGCCCCTGGTGATCGTTCTGCATAAGCATCCTCGTGTCCGTTCCTTCATGTTCGTGACTCAACAATAGGGCTGCCGGGTGTACAATCGCCAGCTTTTTGAGTGCTCAACTTGTAGTCATTCGTTGCCCAGAATTGCATAGCGGGCGCTCACGCAGGTCATCGCTCCGGCGTGACAGCGTGGTCGGTCGAAGGCGTCCAACTGAAATCTGTGATTAAATGCCATGGGCCGAGTTAAGTTTTTCGCTTTGATGTGAAGCGTAGACTGGGCGCGCCGCACATGAAACACACCTGCGTTGAGTCACTTTCGACGCATCACAGCCGCGTGGTGCGCCAAATGACGTATAGGCAGAGGCCTTTTCGCTGGTAGGCTGGATACACAGCGGCGATCAGGAAGGTCGGTTGGATGAGTAGCATGTTTTTCACGGATGACGGCGGCGCTACGTGGGTGGCGCAGGCTGCACCCCTCGACAATGGGTTTGGGGATCTGCTCACGGTGAAGAATGCACCGTGAGTTGACAAGATAAAATCTTTTGCAAGGAGAATGGAAAATGAACTACAAGGCCCTCTGGTTGACAGTTGTTGTTGTGTCGAGTTTGCTTGCTGCCTGCACGCCAGTGACGGCGCCGATGCCCGGTGAGACGATTGCCAACCCGGCCTCGGAGAATTGCGTCAAGGCGGGCGGCACGGTTGACATCCGCCAGGGCGAAGGCGGCGAGGTTGGCTACTGCGTCTTCGCCGATGGCAGCGAGTGCGAGGAGTGGGCGCTGATGCGCGGGGAGTGCAAGCCGGGCGCGGCGCAGGCGAACATGCCCAATCCGGCCTCCGCAAACTGCGTGGCGCAGGGCGGTGCGGTTGACATCCGCCAGGGCGACGGCGGCGAGGTTGGCTACTGTGTCTTTACCGACGGCAGCGAGTGCGAAGAGTGGGCGCTGATGCGCGGCGAGTGCCAGCCGGGCGCGCAGGCAGCGGCCACTTTCGACGATCCCTTTGCCTATTGCGCCGCAGTCGGCACAATCGATGCGCCCGACGCCCGTTTCACCGGTGAGCAACCGCCCGCCGCCGTGATCGAGGGCATTCGCCAGGCATTCGACGCGCCGGCTGACACGCCGGATGATTTCTACAAGAATGGGACCTTCTGGCGCTGCGCCGATGGTCAGGTCAAGGCGTGCTTCGTCGGCGCCAACCTCCCCTGCGAGGCAAAAGCCGACCTGAGCGAGACGCCCAATGACGGTATCGTGGCGTTCTGCAAAGAAAACCCGAACGCTGAGGTCGTGCCATCGGTCGCAACCGGGCGCGCCACCGTCTTTGCCTGGAGTTGCGCCAATGCTGCACCGGTCAAAGGCGAGCAGGTGTTCCACGCCGATGATCAGGGGTTCATTGCCGAATTCTGGTACGCGATTACCCCGGAAAGCGCCGCGCCGCAGTAGCTGATCCCGACAACCGAAGTTGCTGAACGCGCTGTCCTGCTCAGATCGGTGGTAATGACGGGCATAGTGGACTGATATCTACTGAATATCACAGCCAATCTGGATTCTCCACTACCCAGGAATGTAAGCACTTGATTGGAGGTAGCTATGCACATCAACCGCTCTACTCGGTGCGGCGCCCATCTAGCTGCACTACTGGGCGCAACCGTTAGCTTGTTGCTCTTGCTGCTTCACAGCCTGAGCGGTTACGCCGCTCAGGCTAGTGCAAATGGAAACTTTCTACGCGTCCCTGACGACTTCGCTACTATCCAGGCGGCCATCGACGCGGCGCAGGCTGGCGACGAAATCCGCATCCAGGGCGGACCCGACCCAAACAGCCCGGCGACGTATTTTGAACGCCTGACTATCACCAAAGCCATCACCCTCTCTGGCGGGTGGTCAGCAGACTTCAGCCAACAAAGTGCAGGTGGCTATCCGACGATTGTGGACGCGCAAGGGTTAGGCCGCGCGATCAGTGTCACGACTGCCAACTCAACGACGGTCGTGGCGATCGAGGCGTTGATTGTCACCGGCGGCGACGCAACCGGGCTGGGCGGGTGGCAGGCGATTACGGCGCTGCCCGGTCTGTCTCCGGATTACGGTAATCCCGGCGTCCCGCCAACCGACACGCTGAGACTGGCCGACATCCTGCCAGCAAGCGTCCCGGAGGAGGTTCGCGTGCGCCAGGCCAAATTAGCGGAACGATTGGCGCAGTGGAGTGTCCTGAGCGATCGGGCGCCGGCTGTCCCAGCCCACCGTCAGGCTGAGGCGCAAGCCGATGTGGTGGATTGCGGCGGCGGCATCTACAGCGCCCAAGCCAGCCTGCGCCTGTCCCAGGTCTATGTAGCTTACAACCAGGCCAGCCGCACAGGCGATGGCTATGGCGGCGGCGTCTGCATCGTGACTGCGCCGCCGGGCGGGGTGACGCTGGTCAACACCACGATTGCCCAGAATGTCGGGGCGGATCAGGGCGACAATTATGGAGGCGGGCTGTTCATTGCTGATGCGCCCGGCGCTATTCTTACCGATAACGAGATTGCCCAAAATCTGGGGACGACAGGCGGCAAAGGCGCGGGCGGCGGCGCTTACATCGCAAGCGACCAGGCGACGCTGACAGGCAATCGGATCAACCAAAATGTGGCCGCCATCGTTGACCAGGGCGCCGGCGGCGGTCTTATGCTGCAGGCGGTTGCCGGGACAGTGATCAGCAATTCCATCCAATCCAACCTGGCCTCGGCAGGCGCGCTGGGGCTGGGAGGCGGGCTGATGATCATCGGCTCGGACGGCGTGCAGGTGATAGGCAACTTTGTGGGCGACAACCTGGCCAGCAGCGCAGGCACCGGCGTTGGCGGCGGGCTGCACATCGCCGACGCCGACAACGTGCAGGTCGAGCGCAACACGTTCAGCGAGAACACAGGGGGCAGCGGATTGACCACGTCGTCCATGGGCGGCGGCGTCTATGCCCGTGCAGCGAACGCAATCGTCTTTGCCGACAATCTCTTTGAGCGCAACCTGGGCAGCCTCTATCAGTCTGGGTTGGGCGGTGGCCTGTATCTCTATCGCCTGTCGGACGCCCGGGTGCAGGACAATCAGTTCAACAAGAACTGGGGCGCCATCTATGCCCGGAACGGTGCGGGCGGCGGCGGCTTGGGGCTGGGCGAGGCGACGGGCCTGATGATCACGGGCAACACCTTCGCCGAGAACGTGGCTGCGCTTTACACCGGCGGCATGGCCAGCGGTTACGGCGGCGGCATCTATGCCGTCGTGCTTCAGGACAGCCTGATCGCAACGAATACCTTCACCGCCAACAGCGGCAGTTGGGCCGGCCAGGGCAAGGGCGGCGGTCTCTCGACCAGCCCCGATATTCACGACAACAACACCGAGCGCCTGGTGGTGGCTGACAATCTCTGGCAGGGCAATGTCGCCACGGCTGGGACTTCCCCAGGGAGGGGCGGCGCCATCGAACTGCGAGCGGTGGACAGCCAGGTTGTGCGCAATCGCTTTGCAGACAATCACGGCTGCGCCGAGGCCGCTTGCAGCAAAGGCGGAACGGTCTATGTTCACGGCTGGCGGTTATGCCGCGATATCACGTTGGATCGTAATGTCATCCTGGGCAATCTGACGCCGGCGGGGATGAGCCGCGACGACAGCCTGCTGAGAGTAGAATTCGTGGATGCCTACACCGTCACGAACAATGTATTGGTGGACGCCGCAGCCGAGAGCGGCGTCATGATGTTTACTGTCGGGACGACCCTAGATCCGGATAGCAGCTCGCAGAGTTGGGTTGTGAACAACACGGTCGTCGGCGGGCAGAACGGGCCAGGCATCACCGTGATCGCTGGATTGGCCAAAGACAGCCTGACCATCATCAACAACATCGTCGTGAGTCACACTGTGGGCATCACTGTGAGCGAAGATAGCGACGCCCAAACCCTGTTGAGCTACAACCTGTTCGATGGCAACGGTCTGAACGTGGGCGGCGCGGGGGTGTATACTCACACCCATCCCGTGATCGGCCCGCCGGCTTTTCGCAATGCAGCGGAACAGGACTATCGCCTGACGGTCAGCTCGGCGGCGCGCGACGCGGGCGACCCGGCCGGCGTGCCGCCCGCGCCCGATCACGATGAGGATGGTAATTCGCGACCATTCGGCCCGCGCGTAGACATCGGCGCGTATGAGTGGCACGGCCCACAGATCTTCTTGCCCCTCATCACCCGCCAGACGACGGTGCGCGTCGGCTGGGCGGTGGGCAACGGTGACGACGGTCTCCCCGGCATCATCCACACGACCGACGGCGGGCGGACCTGGACGCGCCAGGCCACACCGGTGACGACGTTGGGGCTTGACGCCGGTGACATCAGCGCGGTCGATGACTTGACTGCGTGGGCCGCCTTTGCTGCTAATCCTGGCGTAACCTTTCCATACATCCTGCACACACGTGACGGCGGCGCCACCTGGATTACGCAGACGCTGCCTGCCGGCGCCGGGCAGGGTGTCAAGAGCGTCAAAGCCCTCAGCCGCGACGAAGCATGGGCAGCCACGCTCGACGGCGTGATTCTGCATACGACTGACGGCGGCGCTATGTGGACGGTCGTCCCGCACCCCGGCGTGGCGATTACGCAGGTCAACCGCATGGATGTGATCCCCCCGCACATCTGGATCGCCGACGCCGCAGAGCATGGCGCCATCATTCACAGCACCGATGGCGGCGCAACGTGGCGGCGCGAGGTGATGACCAATCAAGGCAGGGACGAGAGTCCGCTCACCGTGCATGCGTTCAGCTACGATGTGGTCTGGGCGTCGGGCACCAAATCGCTGAGCTTCTTCCGCACGGTGGATGGCGGCGACACCTGGGAAAAAGTGATCACGGTTGGAGGACTTGACCATCTCGACGACATCTGTGGCAGCAGCGCTGCCGATGTTTGGGGCGCGCAAAACGGCGATGGCGTCAACGGCAGCGTTCACCGCGTCCATGCGCCCGTCGGTGGCGAGGTCGAGCACACCATTGTTACGCCGCCGGGGATGTTCGGCTACACGCCTGGCGGTCTCAGCTGTGTAGACAATCGCACTGCCTGGGCCGTGGCGCCCAAAGGCGTCCCTCCCGATCCATCCAAGCCGACCGCAGCCATCGCGTTGACGACCGATGGCGAGACGTGGACGCAAGCGGTCGCGCCGGCTGACATTCGCTATTGGAAGATCAGCATGGTAGGCGCACGACGGTAGTTGCAGAGACCTGGGACGGCATCGGTCTGTACGATTGCGATAGATTTATCTGCCGCATAACCTTTATCACTACAAAAAGCGCCTGCACATGCAGGCGCTTTTTGTAGTGATGTTTGACTCCGCACCTACCGTGTGGTGTGTGGGCATGAACCGCTTGAAACAGGTGGGTGTCCGCTGGGCGCTTCGGTCTTGCCCGGAGAGGGCTATCACTTCCACGCCGCCTGGCTGAACTCCCGATTGGATTGTGTTGGTTCGGCTCCTGACACTGCCGCATCACGCATATCGCAGAATCTGCTTACAGGATAGCACGAAGTTGCGGCGTCGTCATGCGACAGAAGTATGATTTATCTGACGAACGGCTCTCCGCTTTACGTCGCAGCCGCAAAAACAGCCTCCACGTCGGCGCTGAAGCCGGGCAGCAGCAGGGAGGTCGCCTGTTCGCCGACGCCGAACTCGCCGTGTACAGCGTACCGGAATTCGTTGACGCTGGCGCCCTCCAACGTCAGCACGGTGATGCGCGTCGTGGTTGGGTCGACGATCCAGTATTCGGGGATGCCGGCCTGCGCATACTCGCGGCGCTTGATCTCCAGATCGCGGCGCGGGTCGTCGGGGCTGACGACTTCGATCACCAGGTCGGCGCCGATCCAGTGGGTCATGCGCCGGCGCGCAGCATTCTCTGCGCGCATGAACTGAATATCTGGTTCGCGGAACTTCCCCGGCCAGAGCTGCACCGGCAATGGCGCAATCGTGACTTTCCCCAGGCGGTGATTGCGGACAAATGCAGCCAGTAACCCGGCTAGAAAAAAGACGATATCTTGGTGCTGCTCGCTTGGCATCGGGAGAACCTCCACATCTCCATGTGAGAACTCGACTAGACGGTTCGTTGTCAGTCCCAGGTATTTCTCCTCTGGCCAGTGTCCCTGTGCAGAGAATAGTTGTGCAACCTCCCAGGCTGGTTCGGCTTCGAGCGTTGGCGCCAATAACCTTTCAATCATCTTGCTCTCTCCTTGAATCAACCGCATTTACTGCGCCTGCCGGATCACCTCTACTGTACCAGCATTTTCCAGGCTGCTCAAGTCCCCCAGCGGCAGGTCGAGATAGGCGGCGCGGATCACGCGGTGCATGACTTTGGCATTGCGCGTCTTGGGCAGTGCGGTCACGAAGAGTACGGTGCGCGGTTTGAGCGGCTTGCCCAATTCCGCCGTCACCAGGTCGATCAGCGCCGCGCGCAGCGTTTCCGACGGCTCGACGCCCGCACGCAGCACCACGAAGCCGACGACCTCCTGATCCTTGACCGGATGCGGCGCGCCGATCACGGCGGATTCCTTGACAGCGGGGTGACTGTTGAGGATCGCCTCGACTTCAGCAGGTCCCAACCGCTTGCCGCCCACCTTGATCGTGTCGTCGCTGCGACCCAGGATGTACCACAGCCCGTCCTCGTCGATGGCGGCAAAGTCGCCATGCACCCATACGCCGGGCAGCTTGCGCCAGTAAGTGTCGAGATAGCGCTCGCGATCCTGCCAGAAGCCGCGCGTCATGCCGATCCACGGCTGGCGGATGATCAATTCGCCGACCGCGCCGCGCACGGGATTGCCGATTTCATCGACCACATCGGCGTCCATACCCACGACAGGGCCGCTGAACGCACACGGCTTGAGCGGGCGGAAGAAGTCGCCGCAGAGGATGCCGCCGCTGATCTCGGTGCCGCCGGAGTAGTTGAGGATCGGTTTCTCGCTGTTGAGCACGGTGTGGAAGGTCCACAGCCAGCTCTCCGGATCCCACGGGCTGCCGGTGGAGGCGACGGCGCGCAGCGAGGAAAGATCATGGCGCTGCACCGGGTCGGCGCCGTGCGGTTTGAGGCTGCGGATCAGCGTCGGCGAGATGCCTAGGTGGGTGATATGGTGACGCTCCACCAGCGCCCACACGCGGTCGATGTCCGGGTAATCGGGTGCGCCGTCGTAAAAGACCATGGTGGCGCCGTTGAGCAGCGCGCCAAAGACGAGCCACGGCCCCATCAT
>DGFH01000127.1:0-11153 GCA_002391565.1 Anaerolineales bacterium UBA3905 | reverse complement strand
CCGGTGGTGCCGCTCGTGTAGATGAGCATCAGCACATCCTCGGCGTCGGTGATCTCGGTGTTCGCTATGGCGGATTGCTGCGCGATCAGGTCGTGCCACCAGCGGTCGCGACCGTGCGTCCACGGCGTGTCGGTCAGCCCGGTGCGGTTGACGATGATCACATGCTGAACACTGGCGACATCCTCGCAGGCGGCGTCCACGGTCGGCTTCATCGGTGTGACTGCGCCGCGGCGAAAGAGACCGTCGGCGGTGACGACGGCTTTGGCGCCGGCGTCCGCCAGCCGCGCCACGATGGCGCTGTGCCCGTAGCCGCTGAACAACGGCAGGATGACGCCGCCGATCTTGATGATGGCGAGAAAGGCAATTGCCAGCTCCGGGATCATCGGCATATACAGCCCGACAGCGTCGCCCTTGCCCAGACCCAGCGAACGCAGGGCATTGGCGCAGCGGTTGACCTCGGCGTGCAGCTCGGCGTAGGTGAAGGTGCGCACCGTGCCGCCCTCGCCTTCCCAGCGCAGGGCGATGCGTTCCCGCGTGGGCGTCGCCTGCCACTTGTCCAGACAGTTGTGGATGATGTTGAGCTTGCCGCCCACACACCAGCGCGGAAATTCGACGCCGTCGCTGAGATCGACTACCTGTGAATATGGTGCGTAGAATTCGATGCCCAGGTCGGCGATGGCGGCGTCCCAGAACCAGGCGATGTCGGCGCAGGCGCGCGCATGCAGCGCGTCGTAGTCCGCGATGCCGTGGCGTTGCATGAAATGCTGAAGATTGCTGGCCGCCATCCAGACTGGATTGGGATGCCAGGCAGTGGCCTGACCAAATGGGAAGATGGGTTCGGTTGACATCGTGAATCACCTCCTGATGGATAGGTTCCTTGAAAATCGAAACTTGATCTTTCGGTTTTCAAGGATGTAATGCCGAACGACGCGATTTGAAGACTTGCCGAAATGCCGCGTCATACGTGAGAATCAAAGCGTTGTCGCTGGTTGGCGCCTGCAACCCGGTGGTTGCACCAACCGGCGATGGTTGTCCGATGTCGTGGCGCCCACCCTCGACCACTGGCAGCCAGGCTTTACAATCAGAGCATTGCTCCAGATGTGTGCGGGTCATGACGGGATTGTAGTTGCGTGTCTTGCAGACACCAAACTTATTGATCGAGTTGCCCTTTTGTTACAGTGCAGTCATAATCACATAAATGTCCTGGCGCTGCATCGCGCAGCAACACCCAGACGCTAACACATCCAATCAGACACAGATCATCAACAACAACGGAGGATCGAAGCGTATGAAACGATCGCTACGAAGCGTGTGGCGGCTGGCGGCTCTGACGCTGCTTGTCGCTCTCCTGCCTGGTACGCTGCTGGCATCTGGCCGCCTTGTGCTGCGACAACAGCCCACGCCAGAGCCGGCGACGGATTGGGCGCGCGTTCAGGCCGCCGGGAAAATCGTTTTCGGCACTGCTGCTGATTACCCACCCTTCGAGTTCTACAATAGCAACTTCGAGCTGGACGGCTTCGACATTGCGCTGGCGCGCGCCATCGGTGAAAAACTAGGCGTGGCGGTCGAGTTCAACGACTTTGCCTTCGACGGGCTAATCAACGCCGTTCAGCTTGGCAACGTGGACGCCGCCATCGGCGCCATCTCCGTGACGCCGAATCGTCAGATGGTGGTCGATTTCACCAATCTATACTATATCGGCAACAGCGTGGCGCTGGCGACCACGAGTTTTACCCCCACCATCACCTCAGCCGCCGACCTGGCCGGGATGCGCATCGGTGCGGAGCGGGGCACCACCTATCAGGCCTGGGCGCAGGAGACGCTGGTCGAGGCCGGCCTGATCGCCCAGGACGATCTCGTGCTTTATTCGACGCCGAGCGAGATCGTGCGCGACCTGCGTAATGGCACTATCGACGTGGGGCTGATGGGCGAACTCACCGCCGAACTAGCCGTCAATCGCAGCCCCGAATTGCAGATCGTCGGTCGGCAGTTCAACCAGCAGCAATTTGCCATCGCCGCTGGCAAGGGCAGCAGTGTGATCGAGCCGCTGAACCAGGCGCTGATCGCATTGCAAAGCGATGGCACCTTTGCAGAACTGGTCGAACGCTACTTGCAGTTGAATCCGAACAGCGTCACGCCGGATGAGGACGTCGCTGTCGTTGAGAATGTTCCGCCCACAGAAACGGTCACGCCCGCCCCAACACAGTGCATTGACAGCATGGCCTTTGTCGCCGACCTCAACTACGACGACAAAAACATGACCGCACCGCCAATCATGGCGCCTGGCCAAGATTTCGTGAAGAGTTGGCGCGTGCTCAACAACGGCACTTGCGACTGGACGCCCGACTACGTGTTGGCTTATGTGAATGGCAATCGCATCGAAGCGTCGATGGGCGGCAGCGTTGTCCCGGTGGGGCGCACCGTGAAGCCGGGCGATATGATCGACCTCTCCGTCAGCCTGCGTGCACCGCAGGTCTACGGCGCCTTCCAGGGTTTTTGGCAGATGCGCAATACGCTGGGGCAATACTTTGGCGAGGTTGTGTGGGTTGGCATTCAGGTGCCGGATCCTAACCCGCCAGCGCCGCCGCCGCCACCGCCGACACAGGATATCAATCCCAATCTGCGTGTTGACAACAATTACATTGCATCAGGACAATGCACGACAATCCGCTGGGATGTGGACAACGTTAGTGCTGTTTATTTCATTGATGGCGGCAACCAGCAAGGCGTCGCCGGTCACGATGCGCGCAATGTCTGCCCCGGTGGGACGACGACCTACACCCTGCGCGTGGTGGATCGCAACGGCGCCAGCCACGACTTTTCAATCACGATCAACGTCAGCGGCGCTCCGGATTATAGCATCAATTTCTGGGCTGATAACACGAATCTTGACGGTGGACAGTGCACGCGGCTGCGCTGGGATGTGCGCAATGTGCAGGCGGTCTATCTCGACGGCGAGGGGGTGGCTGGCGTCAGCGACCGCGAGGTCTGCCCTGGCAGCGCCAGAACGTATACGCTGCAGGTGATTAAATACGACGGTAGTCAGGACGCGCGCCAGGTGACGATCAACGTCAACAACCCGCCGCCGCCACCCGCACAGCCGCCGGTTATCCGTCGCTTCTCGGTCAGCAGCAATCAGATCGGGCGCGGCCAATGCCTCAACTTCGAGTGGCGCACCGATAATACAAAGGGCGTCAATCTGCTGCGCAATGGCGGCGCCGTCGTTGCTGGCGGGCCGGGCAACGGCTCCGCCCAGGATTGTCCAGATGCTGTCGGACTGTATGAGTACAAACTGGTCGCCTATGGCGTCGGCCAGACTGAGCAAGGCTTGACAGTCAACGTCATTGGCCCACAGCCACGCTAAACGCTGTTAACGAAGGCTGGGAGCGACTTCAGCGGATAGATATCTGCTCAAGCCGCTCCCCGATTCTGCTGACGACAATCCGCTCCCAACCCGTTTTCTTCATCTGCTCCCTGAAGTCGCTGGCAGCAATCCACCGACAGCAATCCACCGACAGTACAAGCCGAGGCCGATGATTTTGCCTTAAAATGTTACGCCATTTTCCTGATGAATCAGAACCGGTCAGTCCATATAATGAGCGAGATGCAGTGAGTTGCTGCGTCGAGGAGCTGAACCTTGCAATTCACGCCACTCTTGCCCATCTATCTGATAGCTGTTGGCGTGTCACTCTTTGTGGCTTTCCAGACCTGGCAGCACCGGCAGACGCCTGGGGCGCGCGATTTGACCTTGTTAATGATCGCCGCTGCGCTCTGGTCGCTGGCCGATGGCATGGCGTTGGCTGCCAGCCAGCTCTGGTTGAAAATCTTCTTCTCCAAGATCAGTCACATTGGCATCCAGGCCGTGCCGGTTTTTTTCCTGCTCTTTGTGCTGAGCTTTACCAATGCTTCGTCGGCGTTAACCGCACGACAGCGCTCCATGTTGTGGATCATCCCCGTGTTGGCGATGTTGGCGGCGATGACCAATGACTGGCATCATCTGTTCTGGACCAATGTGACGTTGGTCAAAACCTCTTACGGCCTTGAAGATGACTATAGTCACGGCATCCTGTTCTGGATCGCAGCCATCTATTTGTATAGCCTGATTCTTGTGGCGACCGTGTTGCTATTGCGCGCTGCGTATGTGAATGTACATCGTTATCGAATGCAGGCGTTGGTGATGGTGCTGGCTGCTGCCATCCCCTGGATCGCCAACATGGTCTATATCCTTGACCTGACGCCATGGCCATGGCTCGACTTGACTTCGATTGCCTTTTCATTGACCGGCGTCCTGTTGGCATGGGCGCTCTTGCGTCTGGGGCTAATGCACATTCTGCCGGTGGCGCGCACTCAGTTGATCGAGCACATGAATGAAGGCATGGTCGTCGTCGATACGCGGAATGTGCTGGTCGATGTCAACCCGGCAGGCGCCGCTCTTTTGCAAGTCGACGCGGCGACTGCCGTTGGGCGCCCACTGTTCGATGTCAGCGAAGCTGGCGCTCTGATTGCACATCAGATCGGGCGTGTGAACCGTTCCGGCGCCGTCGCTGAAGTGACGATGCCTTCCGGCGCGACGCTGGAAGTGCGTTCCTCCGTACTGCGCGCGCATGGGAATCGCCCGCTTGGCGCCCTGCTGCTGTTGCATGATGTGACCGACCGCAAACGCGCCGAAAAAGAGTTGCGTGAAAGTGAAGAGCGCTATCGCACCCTGTACACCAAGACGCCGGCTATGCTGCATTCCATCGACCGTAAGGGGCGCATCATCAGCGTCACCGACTATTGGTTGGAGCAGATGGGCTATACGCCCGACCAGGTCATCGGCCACCAGATTACCGAATTCATGACGGAGGCATCGCGTCAGCGGGCGCGCGAAGGCTGGTTGCCTGCCTTCTTTGCCGATGATCCTATCAAAGAACTGCCCTATGAGTTCATTCGCCGTGACGGCGCCGTGATTGAGGCGCTGGTGGCGGCGATTGCCGAACGCGACGCCAATGGCCAACCCATCCGTGCGCTGACAGTCATGCAGGATATTACCGAACGCAATCAGGCCTGGCGCAAGTTGCAGGAGAGTGAACGCCGCTATCGCACCCTGATCGACCATGCTCCTTTCCCCGCCCTGGTTACATCTGTAGAGAGCGGGCAAGTTTTGTACAGCAATGCCTCGGCGGAGGCGCTCTTTGAAGTGGCAGGAATGCCGCGCGCTGCACTTGTCGCTCAGGATTTCTACGTCAATAGCGCCGATCGCCAGATAATCTTGCAGCGTTTGCGCACCGAGCATCGCGTCCTCAATGTCGAGGTGCAAATGCAGACTGCGCTGGGACGCCGCTTGTGGGTGCTGATGTCTGCCATCCCTGTTGAATTTGCCGGCGAGCAGGCGATCTTCAGCATCTTCAATGACATCACCGAACGCCGCTCTATGGACGAGCGCCTGCGTGAGAGCGAACGTCGCTATCGCCTGCTGGCCGAGAACGCCTCCGACGTGATCTGGATGTTAGACTTTGACCTGAAGGTGCTCTATTGCAGCCCGTCTGTGGCTCGATTGATAGGCTACACCGCTGAGGAGGTAGTGGGGCAGGCGATGCCATGTCCGATCGCGGCCGCATCACGCACAGTGGTGCGCGATGCGCTGGCGCAATTGGTGAACGCCAGTCGCAGCGGCGCGGTGGCTCCAGTGCTCGACCTGGAAATTGTCGTGGAGCGTAAAGATCACAGCCAGGTGTGGACTGATACGTCGTTGCAAGTGATGTACGACCAGCAGCAGCCGGTTGGCATCCTGGGCGTCACGCGTGACATCACGGTGCGACGCGAAGCGCAGGAGACGATGCGCCTGGCCAAGGAGGCGGCGGAAGCGGCCACGCAGGCCAAGAGCGAGTTCCTGGCGAACATGAGCCATGAGATTCGCACCCCCATGAACGCCATCATCGGCATGACCAGCCTGTTGCTGAGTACACCGCTCACCGCCGAACAGCATGACTTCGTGGAAACTGTGCGCAGTAGCAGTGAAAATCTCTTGTCGATCATCAACGACATTCTCGACTTCTCCAAGATCGAATCTGGCAAACTTGAATTGGAGCATCATCCCTTTGCCCTGCTCTCCTGTATCGAGTCGGCGCTCGATCTGGTCTCGCTGCAGGCAGCGCACAAACAACTGGAACTGACCTATGTCGCGCAAGGTGAGCCGCCTGAGATGGTGGTCGGTGATTCGACGCGCCTGCGCCAGGTATTGGTGAATCTCCTGAGCAATGCGGTGAAATTCACCGATCACGGCGAGGTCAACCTGCGTCTACATGCCGAGCCGACGCCGCCTGCTGTCAACGGCGGCCTGCCGCAGTACAAGTTGCATTTCGAGGTGCAGGATAGCGGCATCGGCATTCCGCCGGAGCGCCAGGCGCAACTCTTCCAGTCCTTCAGTCAGTTGGACGCCTCGACGACGCGGCGCTTTGGCGGCACCGGGCTGGGGCTGGCGATCTCGCGCCGCCTCATCGAGTTGATGGGCGGCGCGATCTGGGTGGAAAGCGAAGGCGTTGGGCGCGGTTCCACGTTTCATGTGACGCTGACATTGCCAGGCGCCCCGAACCAGGCTGCGTCGATTCCAACTGCTCCCCCAGAGACGCTGGTGGGCAAGCGCGTCCTGGTCGTAGACGACAATCTGACTAACCAGAAGATTTTGTGTCACCATTTGTTTCAGTGGCAAATGGCGCCAACGGCGGTCTCTTCTGGCGCTGCCGCACTAGAAGTTCTGGCAGCAGAGTCGCCCTTCGATGTCGTGCTGCTCGATCTGCAGATGCCGGACATGGATGGTGTGATGCTGGCTGAGGAGATCAAGCGGCGGCTGGGTGAGACAGCGCCAAGACTGTTGTTGCTGACCTCGATGGACGTTGCCGCCACTACCCTGCGCGCCGCCGGTATTGTTGCTCACCTGCGCAAACCGATTAAATCCGCCTTGCTACGCGATGCCTTGTTGTCGTTGTGGGGCCAAACTCAAACAGAGCCAAAAGCAACACACGCCAATCACTGGGATCGTCAGATGGCAGACCGTTTGCCACTGCGGATTTTGGTGGCCGAAGACAACCTGGTCAATCAAAAGGTCATCAAGACAATGTTGAGTCGTCTTGGTTACCGCGCCGACATGGTCAGTGATGGCCGTCAAGCTGTGGAGGCGTTGCAACGACAGGAGTACGACGTTGTGATGATGGATGTGCAGATGCCTGAAATGGATGGCGTGGAAGCCACTCGCATTATCCGTCGCAACCTGCCCGCCAGTCGCCAGCCGTATATCATCGCCATGACCGCCAATGCCTTCGACGATCAACGCCGCACTTACCTGGAAAGCGGCATGAACGATTATGTGAGCAAACCCGTTCAGCCAGACAAACTCCTGGCCGCCCTGCATCGCATTGGGCAACTGGCGGCGTGAGGAGCCAAAGGTCACACATCACCCGTCAGGTGTGGCGCATCAGGCGTCTGCTCATGTCTTCCTTGTTGTCTTGCCTCTGTGCATCTCTGCGTCTCTGCGACTTGGCGTCAATGTTGACAATCGCCAAACCCTTTCTGAGATTCCTGGCGCACAATTGCACGATCCAATCATCCCGCCATTGTTTGACGAAATCCACTGGCTGCGGTAGGATGGCGCAGGTTGGGAGTCGCCTCCGCCCACCATGCCTGATCATGAGCATCATCCATTCAACATGTCGTTTTTGATTCCATGCAACGAACGTCACGTCCGTCTCGACCATCCAGTGCTGTAACCCGTCCCGCGCTTGCATTCCAACCCGACACACGTCAACACTTCTTCGCCGGTATGGTGAAACTGGCGGATATGCTGGCCCCCACCCTGGGACCAACCGGTGGGCCGGTGATGAGTTTCGACGCCGCCCGGCGTAAAGTCGAAGTCCTCGACGACGCCGCCACCACCCTGCGCCGCATCCTCGGCTTGGGCAGCCCTGACCTCGACATCGGCGCCATGTTGTTGCGCAGCACAGTCTGGCGCCTGGAACAGCAGGTGGGCGACGGCGGCGCCACCGCCGTCGTGCTGTTGCGGGCGCTGGTGGAAGAGGGGATGCGTCAGATCGCTGCAGGCGCTAACGCCATGCGGCTCAATGATGGCATTCGGCGCGCTGCTGACGTGGCTGTCGCCGCTTTGCGCAGGCAAAGCCGCCCGGTCACAGGCGAGCGCAGCCTGGCCGCCGTCGCCCGCACGGTGATGCAAGATGATGACCTGGCCGCCGTCCTGGGTGAGATGAGCTATTTGCTTGGCGCTGACGGCCACCTGCAAATCGAGTCCTACGTGGCGCCCTACCTGGAACGACAGTACCTGGGCGGCGCGCACTATGGCGCCGAGATCAACAGTATGTACTTCTACTCGGAGCCAGAACGCAAGCGCGCCGTACTCGCAGCGCCGGCAGTAGCGCTGCTCGATAAGCCGCTCACCGAGGCGGCGCACGCTGTCGCTCTATTGGAAGCAGCTGTAGCGACCGGGCGCAAGGGATTGTTGATCTTCGCCCCCGATGTCTCCGGCGCTGCGCTCAACGTGCTGGTCGCCAACCACATGCAGCCCCCAGACAAACGCAAGCTGGCCATTCTGGCGGTCAAGCCCAAAGCGGTGGGCGACGAACGACGCTTCGCCTTGCAAGACCTCTCCCTCATGACGGGCGCCGCCATCCTGGGGGAGCTGGGCGAGCGCACAGCCCAAACCGCGCGCGCCGAAGACCTGGGCGCGGCGCAGCGCGTGGAGTTTGGCGGCAATAACCTGGTGCTCACCATGGAAGGCGCCCGTCGTGGCCTTATCCAGACGCAGATCGCTGAGCTGAGCGGTCGTTTGGCGCAGCTGCCCTACGATGACGAGGAACGCCCCGTGCTGACGCGGCGTCTGGCTGCGCTAACGGGTGGCATCGGCATTCTCAAGATCGGCGCCTATCATCAGCCAGCGCGTGACCTGCGCCGCGCCCAGGCTGAACGCGCGTGGAAGGTGCTCTCGGCCGTGCAGCGTGGCGGTGTGGTGGCGGGCGGCGGCGCTGCGTTGTTGCATTGCCAATCCGCTGTGTTGGACGCAGCGGCGCAAGAAAGCGAAACGGATTGTGCGCTGGGCATGCGCGTGTTGGCGCAGGCGCTGACCGCGCCGCAACGGCAGATTCTGATCAATGGCGGTGTAACTGCGCCAGCGGTCTATCTTCACCAGCTTGCCGAGTTGGGTGCGCCCGCGTCCTACGACGTGACGACAGCCGCCGTCGTCGATGCCCAACAGCATGGTCTACTCGACGCCACCGATGTGCTCATCGCCGTATTACAGGCTGCAGTGAGCGGCGGCGCCATGATGTTAAGCACCGATACCATTGTCTATCATCGCAAACCCCAACAAAGCCTGACGCCCTGAACTATCTTATGCCTGTGATTCTTGCTCTGACTCAAGCTCACGACGCCATCTGGGCGCTTGGCCCGGAAGGTCTCTTCACTGTCGATCGTGGCAACCTGACCGCCGTCCCCCAGCCCGACGCGCAGCCTGCGTGCTGCTATCATGATGGAGAACGTCTCTTTGTTGGCGGCGCCACGTATGGACTTGCCTACACCACGCCCGACGGCGGCTGGCAGGCGAGCTGGCTGGACGGGGTCACAGCGCCCGTTGTTTGCCTGGCCGCCGACCCGGATCATCAACATAACGGCGTGCTGTTGGCAGGTACGGCAGGCGGAGGCGTGTTGCGCAGCGTCAATCACGGACGTCATTGGAGCGTCTGCAATTTCGGCCTGTTCGACTTCGAAGTGCTATCGCTGGCCTGGGCGCCGGTGCAGCCCGCTGGTGCGTGGCCGCCGGTGCAAGTCGTTTTTGCCGGCGCACTGGGCGGCGTCTATCGTTCGCCCAATGGCGGGCGCGGCTGGAAGCAGGTTGCAACGATGCCCGCGCCGGTGTTGACGCTGGCGGTCGCCCCCGATTTTCATGCGGGCGGCGCAGTTCTGGCCGGCACCGAAGGCGGCGGGCTGTGGCGCTCGGATGACGGCGGCTACAGCTTTGCACCGGTCGCCGGCGCTCCGGAAGTCGTCAACGCGCTGCTGGCGCTGCCCGGCGGCGGCTGGCTGCTCAGCGACGCCGAACGCATCTGGCGCTCAGCCGACGGTCATGCGTGGACGCCGCTCGATCTCCCGCCCGCCCTCACCTTCCTGGCGACGGAACGCGGCGTGCTGGCGGGGGGGATGGATGGGGTGTTTGGGGTTGCGTGAAGGCAGCCGTAGATTCCTGGTGTGAGAGTGGCGCGCGTTGGGACGCGAGATCACGCCGCTGCGAGCGGCGTCTACGGGCACGGATGGCGGACACTCAACGCTGGTGATTGCTGGTGGGTGTACTTCAACTTGGGGGCGCGTGCGTCGCACTGGTCAATGCGTTCTCGCCTACGGAACGCTTGCTGACCAGTGCGACGCACGCTTCCTGCCCCAAACGTGAAATAGACCCCTTGCTAGTTAATGACTTGATGCTGTATCCCATTTGTGGTACACTTCGTATCAAGAATGGAGGTTAAGATGACAAAATCCGCCATGATTCGTGCTCGTGTCGATCCTGCGCTCAAGCAAGAGGCCGAGGACATTTTTGAGGCGCTAGGACTCTCTGCCACCCAGGCAATTACGCTGTTCTATCAGCAAGTCAGGTGGGCGCGCGGGCTACCTTTTGATGTGCGTATACCGAACGACGTTACCCTGCGGACGTTCGAGGAAACGGATGCTGGAGAGAATTTGGTGCGCTGTGAAAACGAGCAAGACCTTTTCACCAAGCTAGGCATCTGATGCTCACCCCAACGTACACGCGGCAATTCGAGCGAGACTTGAAGCGTATGCTGAGGCGTGGCAAAGACCCGGAAAAGCTAAAACTGGTCATGACAACGTTAATAAACGAAGAGCCGCTACCTCCCCGCCATCGCGACCATGCTTTGATCGGCAACTACCGTGACCGGCGTGAATGCCACGTTGAACCGGACTGGCTGCTGATCTACAAAACCCGGGCGGATGAGATCATCTTTGAACGAACCGGATCGCACTCAGATTTGTTCAGGTAGAGTGGATAACCTCATGTCACACTTTGTCGGCTTTCACCCACCCCTCGCCTTCCACACCAACATCCTGACCATCTTCCCCGGTTTCCAGCCGTGGAGCCCTGTCTCTTATACACATCT
>DGFH01000345.1:6660-9645 GCA_002391565.1 Anaerolineales bacterium UBA3905 | reverse complement strand
GGAGGCGGTGACCTGCGGCTTTGTTACAACAGCCGCTCCTGCTGCGGGCGCACGTCTTTTGCCAGGCGCACGATTTCGGGCCAGCTTTGGACGAGGGCGTTGTAGGCGAGGGCTTCGGCCGCGCGTTTTTTGCGTTCGCAGAGGGTATAGAGCCGGTATGCCAGCTCGCGGGCGGTTTCGGCGCGGCTGCCCAGCCCGGCGACCAGTTCCGCTGCGGCCAGCTCGCCTTGATCGAGCACGCGCACCAGGTGATGCACCATCTCCCACACCGTCAGCCGGGGATCGGACGCAGGATCCCAGGCGGCGGGGAGTTCGTCGGGGCGGAGGAGCCGCACTTTGCCGCCGCGCGCGACGATGATGCCCGCGTTGACCATGCCGGCGACGCTGGTATTTTTGGCTTTGGAGAGCGTTTCGGCGACGCCATATTCGCCGTCGGCGAAGGCGAACTGGTCGAACCAGGCGATCGCCCAGCGGGTGTCGGCGTCGAAATCGCCTTCCTGCTGCGCCAACACCTCGTCGAGCGTCTGGTTGATGAGCGCCAGCGCCTCGCGCACGGTGAGCGCGCGCCCCGACGCTTCGAGCACGCGCGCGTAGCGGGTGAAGACCGCCATGCCGGGCCCGATGGCGGCTTGCTGCAGGTCGACGGGCGCGATGTTGCTGCGCTGCAGATGCGCCAGGGCGACGGGCAACTCGCGCTGCAGCGCGGCGACAAAGTCGCGGCGCGCAACCGTGGGCGCATCCGCCGGGCGGCGGCGGCAGACCAGGACGATGCTGGAGGCGAGGGCGTTGGTGTCCATTGCAACTTGACGCGTCTTCATCTCTGTGCGAATCGGCCAAGTACCAACTAGCGTAAGCCCAGTCTGAATCACTGCCTCCAAAAAAGTCTCCCATCCTGTAGAGCTTGTACCGCCGCTCTCGGTCTCAGCTTGTTTGAAGGCGTAGTAAATTGTGATGGGAAAACCTGGGTGAGCCTGCTCAGCTAACCGGCGCACAGCCTGCGTCATGCCATCCAGAAAAAAGACTTCAGCTTCAAGCCTGCTACCGTGACGATGAGGTGTTGCAACCAATTCTTCAGCTTTGGGGGTGGCAAGGGTGCCAAAAAGATCAGGAAAAACGGATCGAAGCGAACGCCGTATCCAAACGTAGAAAAAATCAGATAGGTCTGCATACCCGATATTTGAATAGTAAGGGGGGTCTGTTGACACGATTTTCTGGACGGACATCTCTTGGGTAGCAGCATCCAATTGCCTGCTGGCTCCTGAACTGACAGGAAACATCCACCTGAGTGGATCGTGTGAGTAAAAGACCGCTGCATCAATGCTACCTGTGGCAGTAGCAAGAAAGTTAGGTTCGGCAAAATCCCAAATCATGGGAAGTGCTTGCCGACCAAAGCTGTGTTGTGCTTTCTCGCCAACACAATTCCACCGAACAAGGTTATTGCCGGTCATTGCCATGCGATCCACCGCAAACGCCAAATACACCGCCACCGCGTCCGCATACGCCTGGGCGCCTGTCCCGCCAGCGTCGAGGGCGATGCCGTCATCGGGCAAGCCGGCGGCGACGGCGTCGCGCTGCACGCGCGCCCGCGCCTCCAGCACCAGGTCGGAGAAGGTCGTCAGCGCCACGAGCTGGCGCGGGGTGAAGAGGTCGCGCCATTTTGTCATTCCATATTCCTGGATGCGAAAACCCAGCGCCCGCTTGGGTAAGTCGGTCTCCGGTGCATCCTTCGGCTGCGCACTCAGCGCAATCGTTTCCATCTCATCGGTGGGAGAAAGGTAAACTCGCCCGCGCTCCCCCTCGGCAACGATTGCCATCAACCGCGCCCCCATCCTGCCAGCTTTTGCTTCCTCACGAAGATAATCAAACTGCATCGGCGCTTGCGACATCAAACACAGGAAGCTGCTTCCACTTCCACCAGCTTTCGTGCCATTCTTCGCCGCCTCCGCATCCTTCGGCTTGCCCACCTTCACCACAAAACGATAGCCGCCGCGCTCGATCACCGGCTCGACATACGCCTCCTTGCCCGGTTTGGTGGAGAGCATGAAGGTGGAGGCAAGCGGCACGGCGACATCGGCAAAGGCGGGGTTGGGGCTGGCGACGGTGCGCGCCCACAGCCAGGCGATCACGGTGAGCCGCTGACCCAGGTAGGGCTTGAGGTCGGGACGCGGGGCGGCGGGGTCGTCGATCATGGCCTGCGTGATCTCGATTTTGGGGTAGAGATGACCGATGCGCTGTTCGGCTTCGTCGCGCATCCACTGCCCGTAGTAGCGCACATCCTCCGCCAGCCCGCGCGCACCCTGCCACTCGTCGCGCGTCGTCAGCAGTTTTTGCGTCCCGCGCTCCTCGCCCCGCGCCGCCGGGTTGACCGGCGGCTTGCCCGCAAATTTGGGCGGGATTTCGATCATGGCTTTGTTGATCAGCACCGCCACCGGGTTGAGGTCCGAGGCGTAGGCTTCCAGCCCCAGCCGCTGCGCCTCCAACGGCAGCGCGCCGCCGCCGGCAAAGGGATCGTGAAACGCGGGCAGCGGCGGCAGTGCGCCCGTGGCCAGCCGGTCGGCGATCTCCGCGTCGGTGAGGGACGCAGCGGCGGCGCCCAGGCACTGCCAGGCCCAGCTGCGGCGAATTTCGGCGCGGGCGCGCGCCAGGACGCTTTCGTTGGTGGTGTTCTCCCACTGCACCAGCTCCTCGATCAGCGCGAAGAGTTCCTGGCGCCGCGCCTCCTGCGCGGCGGCGGTCGGGTAGGCTTCGGGCTGGGCGGCGGGGTCATCGACCATCTGCGCAAAGATGACGGCGCGCGCGGCGGCGAGCGGACGCCGCGCCCACCACAGGTGCAGGGTGGAGGGGTGGCCGTGGCGGATCGATTTTTCGCGCGCCGACGCGATGTTGATGGCTTCGAGGGGGAGGGCGACTTCGATCAGTTTTTTGCGCATACGCGTTTTCAGTCCTTTTTCATCGTGATCATCAACCTTCGCGGAAGCTTGCGAG
>DGFH01000345.1:0-6460 GCA_002391565.1 Anaerolineales bacterium UBA3905 | reverse complement strand
CCGGTTGCCGGTGCGCCTGTTCGGCAACCTTCGCGGAAGCTTGCGAACTTCCGCGAAGGTGCTCTGCCCTCGCCGTCACGCCGGAGGCGGTGACCTACGGGTTTCAGTGACCTGCGGGTTTCCGGCGCGTGTCTGAGGAGCGATGCTCAGGTGACTTCGATTCCGGCGATGGCGCCGATGACGCGTGCCAGGTGAAGGAAATCTTCATAGCAACTGCGCACTGCTTCGACGTGCGCGCCGATGGCGCCGTCGGCGGGCTTGAGCATAAACATCGGCTTGCGAGCTTCTTGCGCCATCGGCATCAGGCTGCGATAGTGTTTGAGCAGCGCCAGCCGCTGCGGGTCCGGGTCGGGAATGATGGCAGCGGGTTCGTCGAGCATTGCCTCGCGATAGACGGTCGGGATGCGCGCCATCCAGCGATCGTAGGCGCGCACCGGGCGATCGAGGCGCACGGCGTGCTGCATGACCACATAACCGGCTGGCGTCATGTCGCCTGGCGGAAGGGAAAAACGCACCTCTGGGGGACGGCGATCTTTGCGGTCGCGCCATTCGTGACGCCATCGTCGCAGCGTCGGCCCCAGGTTTTTTAATCCTTGCAACGAAAATAGATCGGGCGCCAACGGCAGCACGACATGGTGAGCGCAGAGCATGGCGGCGCGGTTGAGCGCGCCCAAATTGGGACCGACATCGATCAGAACGATCTGCGCTTCGGTCTCCGCCGCCGCCTGTTCGAGCAGACGCCAGAGCGCCGACATCACCCGAAATGCACGCGGCTTGCGATCCAGGCAGTCGGGCCACTGCGCCGAGAGTTCATCCTCGACCAGGGACAACGCCAGGTCGCCGACCAGCAATCCCATGCGTTCCGAAATTGGCTCGACGTGAGGCGCAACGATGTCGCCCTCACCCTCGATCAGAGGACGCAAGGCGCCATACACGGTGTCACGATGTTCGCCATCACTCCAAAGCGCCTCAAGCCTGTCATCGTCCAGAAACATCGCCGTCAGGTTGGCCTGTGGGTCGAAGTCAACCGCCAGCACCGCCACGCTACGCTGCGCCAGCATCCAGGCCAGGTGATAGACCAGCGTGGTCTTGCCCACGCCGCCCTTGTTGTTGAGAAAGGCAAAGGTTTTCATGGCGCCATCCTGACAATAACCAGCACATGGTTGGTGGTAGGTTGGAACTCCGGTTCTGGATTGCCATTTTCGCGCAGCAAGCGGCGCGCCAGAGGAATGCCGTAGCCAAACCGCTGCACAAAGCCAAGCACCCGCATCGCCTCTGCCAGGTTAGGATTGCGATAGTCGGTCAACCCTGGTTGCCCAAAGGCCTCCATCGTCACCTCACCAAAGGGGCCGCCAGGGTTCATGATTTCGATCCGATCATCGAACCAATAGACGCGTGCGGGGGCGTTTGTGCCTTCATAGGTGCGATGCAAGATGGCGTTGCGCGTCAACTGCTGGAGGGCGGCAAGCGGATAATCGACGCGGCGCTGTTCGGTGGACGCGCTGATCATGTCAACATGGGTGCGATTGTGTGCAACCAACTTCTCGTCAAGCTGCCGGATCTGATCGGCGACCGTTCCCGTGATCGTCTGCGCGTCGATAATCGGGTCGCCGAGGGTGCGCCCTGCGATGCGTAGAAACTGAACATAGGCGCCCGGTAGAAATGACTGCGTATCCTTGCCGATGACCAGGACGCCCAGGACAGTGGGCTGCGGATCGTCGCGGCTGGCGATCATCTTCGCCGCCGCCAGGCGTTCTTCGGCTGTGCGTGTGTTGGCGGCTAATACGTCGGGCGCCACCAGAGACGGCAGGTATTCTTGCTCAAAACGGCGCAGGTCGAGGTCTGTCAACTGGCAGTGCGCCAGCGGATGTACATCAAACGGCTTGTCACGATGACGACGCTTTTCGTTCAAGATGCGTTCATCTTGTGCGGAGGCAAGGCCACGGCGTGGGCCGATGCGAATGAAGATGCGTCCCCGATACCGGACAGGCGGCGCATCGGCGGGCCAGACCGTGATCACGGCCACCTCGCCACCGGCCAGGCGATGTTTGCCGACGGTCAAGGTTGGCGGCGGTGTGATGTTGCCGTCCGTTTTGATGTCAGCCAACGTGCGCAACAGTTCGTCCGTGACGGTCAGCCCGGTTGGTGCGCCATCATCGCGAACTCCAATGAACACGACGCCGGGACGACCATGATTAGGCAGATCATTCGCAAACGCACAGACCGCTTCGCGCACCGTCTCCGCTGCGTTGCCGCGCCAACTTTCCTTGCGCTCGACCAGATCGGACTCCAGGTCGGTCATCATCTGT
Organism: Anaerolineales bacterium UBA3905; assembly: GCA_002391565.1. Taxonomy (GTDB): domain Bacteria; phylum Chloroflexota; class Anaerolineae; order Caldilineales; family Caldilineaceae; genus Caldilinea. Next base: position 4,151 of record DGFH01000345.1, on the reverse strand, counting down.
TCAAGTTCTGCATCGGTGTACATTCGCAAATGCCTTTTCTCAGCCTTACCCATCTCATGTTGACGCTGACCCTCCGTTGCCGCCACAACTTCAGCCGCAGATGATTGTACCGCATCCGTGCGTTGTGCATGGAAACCCCATGTTGCGGACGATCATCGTCACGCCGGAGGCGGTGACCTACTGCTTTTCGTGAACCTTCCCGGAAGCTTTCGATCTGCTGGGAAGAGATTTCACCCAGCCATCACTTCCGCCCGCGCCAGTAGCTCCGCCAGCGCGTAGTTGACGCTTGACGCGGCGAAGTCCGGTTCGCGAAAGAAGGGGTGATGCACGTAGTAGACGCGCTCGCGCTGCGCGTCCAGGAATTCCACGATCGCCAGGATGTAGTCGTCCGGCTTGTTGAGCGAGTAGAGAATTTCGTTTTTGGTGACGGTGATCGTCTCGGCGCCGCTCACCCGCCCTTTGACTTCGAGAAAGCGCAGCCGGCCCGTGGTGGGGTCGCGGCTTTCGATGTCGTAGCCCAGTTGCTCGAACTCGCGGTCGACCGGCTCGAAGCCGAGCTGACGTTCGAGCGCCATCACGGCGGCGCGGGCGCGGGCGGCGGCGGCTTGTGTGTCGGTGGCTGCCATCGCCGCCGGGCTGAGCGGCTTGCCCGTGATGCGCGCCAACAGCCCCGCCGGGATCACGACCAGCCCACCCAGCGCCACCGGCGGCAGCGCCGAAAGCTTCGCCTCCAGGTCGAGCTGCTCCATGCGGCGCTGCAGCCGCGCCTGCAGGTCGTCGGCGCGGCGTCGCGCCTCCTGCGAGTTGAGCCGGGCATTGGGGCGCCCTGCCTGCTCTTGCAGCTTCAGCTCCTCGGCGCGGCGATCCCAGTAGTTGATCTCCTTGGTCAGCCGATCCTGCACTGCTGCGCGCGTCTTGACGATCCAAGCCAGCCGCCGGTCGCGCACCTCCTGCAAATGTTCGGGCGCGGCGACGCGGATGGCGTGGGTGACGGCCTGGCGCTCCAGCTCGCGCGTGATCCAACTCAGCTCCGGGCGCGCCAGCAGGTCGGTGGGCGACGGTTCGTCGGGCTGGAGCGGGCGAAAGTCGAGATAGGGCGCATAGTGCAGATGTCGGGTCTGTCCCTGCCGGTTGACTTCGACATAGTGCATGCGCCGCGAGATGGTGCGCCGCTCGCCCGTGCGCGTCGCGCTGGCGTCCTGGATGGCGTGCTCCAGGTAGAAGATCACGCGCGGCTCGACGCCGGCGTCGCGGTCGTCCACCAGGATCGCGCCCTGGCGCAGCAGGTCGCGGTGGCGCTCCAGGGTCAGGTCGATCACGGCGTCGAGCAGCGGATGACCGGGGCAGACAAAGGCGGCTAACGGTTGACCCGGCGGTGCAATCAGTTCCTTCTCAAAGGCGATGCGTTCGTAGCGCGCCAGCAGCGGTTCGCCCACGCCGCTGAGCTGGCTGCGCTGGCGGATCGGCGCAGGGACGTGGGCGATCTCATAGCGCCGGGTTTCGCGCTGGCGGATGACGCCGCCTAACTGCTTGAAGGCTTCCAGGAAGAAAGATTCGACGTAGTGCGGCTGCAAGCGCCGCGCCTCGGCGCGTTCCATCTCCGCACGGACACGCGCCACGCGGCTGGCGTCCATCACGTCGTTGGCAAGCGCGCGCTCCTCGATCAACTCCTGTAGGTGGCTGCGCGCCACCGCGTCGACAATGGCGCGATCCAGGCGGGCGCGCACGTCGGGGCGTTCGCCATAGCGGATCGCCTCGATCAACAGGTCGCGCAGCGGCTTGCCCTCGAACTGCAGCTTGCCGAGCACGTCGAAGACCTTGCCGCCCAGCGTCTGCCGCGCCTGCTCCAGCTTGTCGAGCAGCGTGCGATAGACGTCGCCCTCGCGCGTCTCCTCCGCCACCAGGTTCCACAGATAACAGACCTCGGTCTGCCCGATGCGGTGGATGCGCCCAAAGCGCTGCTCCAGCCGGTTGGGATTCCAGGGCAGGTCGTAGTTGACCATCAGGTGGGCGCGCTGCAGGTTGATGCCTTCGCCGGCGGCGTCCGTAGCGACCAGCACCTGCACGGCGGGGTCGAACTTGAAGGCTTCCTGCGCCTTGAGGCGATCCTCGCGCCCCATGCCGCCGTGAATGACGACGACGGCGTCGCTGCGCCCCAGCAACGTGGTGATGCGCGCCGCCAGGTAGTTCAACGTGTCGCGATGTTCGGTGAAGATGACGAGCTTCTGCTGCGGCGAGGGTTTGGGCGGTGGAATGGGGCCAGCGCCGTAGGGCGCTTTCGCGTCGGCGATGCGCCCGGCCAGCGCAGCAGGCGTAAAGATTTCGTCCAGCAGACTGGCGAGTTCGCGCCATTTGCGATCCTCGCCGCTGCGCCGCACTGCCAGCGCCAGGCTTTCCAGCCGCGCCAGCGTGGCGATCTCGGCGTGCAGTTCCTGGATCGTGCGCGCCGCAGTCGCTTGATCGACGATCTCCTCTTCGATGGCTTCAACTTCCTGGTCGGGGGCGTCGTCCAGTTCCTCCAGGTCGTCGCGGTCGAGGAGAGGGCCAACGTAGAGGTCCAGCACCTTCCCGGAAGCTTTAGAGCGGCCGGGAAGGTTAGCGCTGCCGGGAAGGTGCTGCGCCAGCTCGTGCAGCCGTTTCTCCAGCCGCTCCTTGCGCCGACGCAGTGACTGGTAGATCGCTTCCGGCGAGGAAGCCAGCCGGCGCTGCACGATGGTGAGGGCAAAACCGACCGTGCCGGCGCGCTTGTCGTTGTCGAGCAGCGCGGCGCGGTCAAACTCCTCGCGCACATAGGCGGTCACGGCCTGATACAGGCGGGCTTCGGCGGGCGAGAGTTTGTAGGGCACGGTGTAGGCGATGCGCTCCGGGAAAAGGGGGCGGCCATCGAACTTGAGCAGATTCTCCTTGACCATGCGCCGCATCAGGTCGGAGACATCGACTTGATGCACGCCGTCGCGGAAGCGCCCCTCGAAGCGATCGCTGTCGAGCAGCGCCAGAAAGAGCTGAAAATCCTCCTCTTTGCCGTTGTGCGGGGTGGCGGTCATCAGTAAAAAGTGGCGCGTCATCTGCGCGAGCAACTGCCCCAGGCGATAGCGTTTGGTGTATTTGATCTCGCCGCCAAAGAAGGTGGCCGATAATTTGTGCGCCTCGTCGCAGACGACCAGGTCCCAGCGACAGTCGGGCGTTTTGAGCTTCTCCTGCAAATTCTCGTCGCGCGCCAGTTTGTCCAGCCGGGCGATCGCCAGTGGATTTTCCAGAAACCAGTTGCCGGTGCGCGCCGATTCCAGCTTGTCGTTGGTGAGAATCTCGAAGGGGAGATGAAACCGGCGGTGCAGTTCATCCTGCCACTGCTCCGCCAGGCTGCCGGGGCAGACGACCAGACAGCGTTGCAGGTCGCCGCGCACGATCAGCTCTTTCATCAGCAGCCCCGCCATGATCGTCTTGCCTGCGCCGGGGTCATCCGCCAGCACAAAACGCAACGGTTGGCGCGGCAACATCGCCTCGTAGACGGCGGTGATCTGATGGGGCAACGGCTCGACCAGCGAGGTGTGCACCGCCAGCAGCGGGTCGAAGAGATGCGCCAGGCGGATGCGGTGCGCCTCGGAGACCAGCCGGAAGCGTGCGCCGTCGCCGTCGAAGCTCCAGGGCAGACCCGCTTCCACGATCTCTAGCCGCGCTTCGTCATGGCGATAGAGCGTTTCCTGCCCCAGACGCCCCGCCGCATCTTTGTAGACCAGCGCCAGCGCGTCGTCCCCATACCAGTCGACGGCGACTACGGTCACCAGGCTGTCGGGCAGAATGCCGCGCACTGGTCGGTGCGGTTGCAAGTCTTCGAGTCGAAGCATCAAAGCTTTCTCCGGTCGCATCGGTGAATTATGGAGTTTAACAAATAGATTCGGTAATGGTAGGTTCGGCTTCCAGCCGGACGCTTCCGGTCGGCCACGCTGTCACGCCGGAGGCGATGACCTACGGGAGCCACGCTGTCACGCCGGAGGCGATGACCTACGGGAGCCACGCTGTCACGCCGGAGGCGATGACCTACGGGAGAGGCTATTGCGTGCATTGAAGGCGACAACATCGCTTGCCGAAGCATTTTGTTAATCTTCATGAACCGACTTCAGCTTTCAACCTCGATTGGAATCGAAGGCTGT
>DGFH01000346.1 GCA_002391565.1 Anaerolineales bacterium UBA3905 | reverse complement strand
GATGTATATAAGGGACCGCCTGCTATCTGTCTGTAGCGTCTATCGGGCGAGGGGACGGCCAGGATGCGCCGCTCGATGCCGTCCAAGTCGATCTCCGCCGGGCGCGGTTTGCGCTTCTCTTCGTCGCGCTTATGAGCGCCGGGTTTGTGATTGGCGTGATCGACCTCGTTGGCAGCAGGCTTGCGCGCGGCAGTGGGCGTCAATTCACGCCAGGTGTGTTGCGCCGAATGGCGATGACGCCACCCACCATCTTCTGGCGCGTCGTCGTCATCCTCATCGTCCGCTGCGTCGTCTTGATCTTCATCCTCATCGGCATCGTCAGGCTCGTCGGCGTCATTGGCATCGTCATCCGCATCGTCCTCATCCTCGTCTGCGTGATTGTGTTCATGACCGTCTTCCTCGTCCCCATCTGGCCGCGGCAGAAACGGATTGGGCAGGTCAGCGCGCAATAACAGCAGGTAAGGGCGCATCCCCCAGGGAAAGCTAAGGTCGAAGTGCAGATTGTCGTAGACGGGGTTGAACTCGCGATAGCTGAGAAAGTAGAGATATTTGCCACCCGGATCAAACGAAGGCGCTACATCGTGCAAGATCGGGCGCGTCACAGCGATGGGATTGGGTTGCGGCGGAACCGGCGGCGCGCTATCCGGCGTAGCGACATGGTCACCGCCAACTTCTGGCGCCGGTTGCGCTTCGGGCAGACGATAAAGCCGGATTTCGGTGGCGTTCAACGCCACACCAAAGCCGTAAGCCAGCCAGCGCCCATCCGGCGACCAGTCCATGCCGGCGATCGGGCGCCATTCGCTGCGGTCGACGCGCGTCACTTCACTGCTTTTTAAGTCGACAATCAGCAGTTCCTGACGATGATTGCTCAGGGCGACTTTGTCCTCAGTGGGCGACACCTTGAGCGCCACGGGGCGTCCAATATCCAACCCGGCCAGACGGCGCGGCGCTTCGGCCACATCTGCGGAGAAAATCACCAGTTCCTCCTCGCCATTGGCGTCGTCCACCATGACGAGATACTGATCGTCATTTAAGAAGTCGGGCAGACGATAGCGCACACCATCGCGCTGACCGATCTGCATGACCGGGCCTTCGTGGTTGAAGAAGGTGAACGCTTTGCCGCGCGTGGTTACAGCCAGCGCCTCGCCTGTCGGATTGAGGCGCGCGCTGTCGAGATAGGCGATGGCCGGCGAGAATTTGCGATTGCGCTGCACGCGCGGGCTGCGATAGTCGACAGCCACTTTCTCCGCGCGGTCGAGCGCTGGATCGTAGACATAGAGATCGGCGCCGGCGTGATAGACGATGCGCACGCCGTCGGTGCTGGGGTTGCGAGCATAGAAATCGGCATGGTCGGTGTGGCGGCGTAAATCGTCGCCAGCCGGCGTCACACTGTACAGATTGCCAATGCCTTCGTGATCGCTGATAAAGTAAATGCGGCCGCCGTTCTCGCCCGGTAGCCACATTGGCGAGGCCAGATTGCCGCGCAGGTCGGGCAGGAAACGCACGAAGGCGCCGTCGCCGTTGCGGTCGATCCACAGATGCCCCGCTGTGCCGCCGCGATAGCGCTTCCAGCGCGCCGGGTCGCCAGTGTTGCGCCCGATCACGACGCCGCCGGCGGGGCCGTAGGCAATGGTGCGCGCTGGGCCCACAGGGGCCGGCGTCACCTCGCCGGCCGCCGCGTCGATGGCAACGGTGTAGATCGCGAACTCCTGCGGGTGAAAGTGCCCGTAGTTGGTGGAGAAGAGAATGCGTTGGCCGTCGGGCGTCCAGCCTAAGACCTGGCAGGTGTGGTTCAGGTAGGTCATACGCCGCGCGCTGCCGCCCGCCGCCGGCATCAGGTAGACTTCCGGCATTCCTTCTTCGCGCCCGACAAAGGCCAGCCACTCCCCGTCGGGGGAAAGCGCCGGATAGTTGACCTCGCCCAGATTGCTTGTCAGCCGCCGCGCCACGCCGCCCTGCCGCGTCACGCTCCAGAGGTCATCTTCTGAAACAAATACAATTGTATCCTGGTGAATGGTGGGGAACCGGTAATAGCCGTCGCTCATGCGATCCTTTTAAGTGGTGAAGTAGGTGATAGCGCCACGCGCTCGGTTAGCAAGTTAGTCAAGGTCAAGGCAGTATACTTCCGGCTGAAAAGAGCGGCAAAACGCGCGGGGAGGGTAATACGATCTTCGGAAGTGACGCCGCGCAGGGCGTCTGTGTCCAACCGACCCGCCAGTTCTTGGGGTATTTCAAGCATGGGTGCGTGTCGTTGGGGCGCGTGATATAATCTCGACAGGCAGTGGCGTATGGTGCTGGAAGATTATTTCGTTCTCAGGAGCTAGTGCAGCATGTGTGGACGTTTCGCCCTCTACATCACCCTTGAAGCGCTGGCCGACCACTTTGACCTGCCTGAGCGGCCGGCGCAGCTTGTCCCGCGTTACAATATTGCGCCGACGCAGCCGGTGGGGGTGGTGCGTATCGACGCGCAGCGACAGGCGCGAGCGTGGGCGCTGATGCTATGGGGGCTGATCCCGTCGTGGAGCAAGGATCCATCGCTGGGCGCACGCCTGATCAACGCCCGCGCCGAGACGGTGGACGAGAAACCTTCATTCCGCGCCGCCTTCAAGCGCCGGCGCTGCATCATTCCGGCGTCGGGCTTTTACGAGTGGAAGAAAAAAGAGAACGGCAAGCAGCCCTACTTCATTACGTCCGCGCGTGGCGACCTGTTGGGGTTTGCCGGGCTGTGGGAAAGCTGGCATGGACCGAACGGCGAGGAGATCGAAAGCTGCACGATCCTGACCACCGACGC
>DGFH01000081.1:17084-20724 GCA_002391565.1 Anaerolineales bacterium UBA3905 | reverse complement strand
AGATGTGTATAAGAGACAGGCCCAATGTTGTGCGTGTGCAGATCGTCCACTTCAAAGGGCAACGTCCGCGCGCGCCGCATTTTGAGTTGTTCAGTCAGGTTGCGCCGGTGGAAATCCACAATGACGCCGAAGCCGCCAGCCTGACCAGTGGCGCCCTGACTGTACGCGTGGCGAAAACGGGCGACTGGCGCGTAGACTTTATGGACGGCGCCAAAGTGATCACCAGCAGCGGATCAAAGGCTATGGGCTATGTCGATACACCGGAAGGCCGCTTTGTCCACGAGCAGCTCAATCTTGGCGTGGGCGAATGCGTTTATGGGTTAGGCGAACGCTTTACGCCCTTTGTCAAAAACGGCCAGGTCGTCGATCTCTGGCATGAGGACGGCGGCACCAGCAGCGAGATCGCCTACAAGAACATCCCCTTTTACCTGACCAATCGTGGCTACGGCGTCTTCGTCAACCATCCAGAGCAAGTCTCCTTCGAAGTTGGCTCCGAGAAGGTCGAACGCGTGCAGTTCAGCGTACCCGGTGAGATGCTCGACTATTGTTTGATCTATGGGCCGACGCCCAAGGAGGTCATAGAACGCTACACCGCGCTGACCGGACGCCCGGCCTTGCCGCCTGCCTGGTCGTTTGGGCTGTGGCTGAGCACCTCGTTTACGACTTCCTATGATGAGGCGACCGTCACCAGTTTCATTCAGGGCATGGCCGACCGCGACATCCCTCTGCATGTTTTCCATTTCGATTGCTTCTGGATGAAAGAGTTTCAATGGGTGGATTTCGAGTGGGATCGCCGCCTCTTCCCCGACCCGGAGGCGATGCTGCAGCGGCTGAAAGCGCGCGGGCTGCATATCTGCCTGTGGATCAACTCCTACGTGGCGCAGAAATCGGCCATGTTCGACGAAGGTATGGCAAACGGCTATCTGCTTAAGCGCCCCAACGGCGACGTATGGCAGTGGGATCTATGGCAGGCTGGCATGGGACTGGTCGATTTCACCAATCCCGACGCGTGCCGCTGGTATGGCGACAAATTGCGTCGCCTGCTCGACATGGGGGTGGATTGCTTCAAGACCGATTTTGGCGAGCGCATCCCCACCGATGTTGTGTATCACAACGGCGCCGACCCGGTGAAGATGCACAATTATTACACCTATCTCTATAACAAGACCGTCTTCGGTGTGCTGGAGGAAAAATTCGGTAAAGGCAACGCCCTTGTCTTTGCGCGCTCCGCCACAACCGGCGGTCAACAATTTCCAGTGCACTGGGGGGGCGACAGCACCGCCACCTTCGAGTCGATGGCTGAAAGTCTGCGCGGGGGACTGTCGCTGGCGCTTTGCGGCTTCGGTTTCTGGAGTCACGACATCAGCGGCTTCGAGCAGACTGCGCCGCCGGCAGTCTACAAGCGTTGGTGCGCATTTGGCCTGCTTTCCTCCCATAGCCGCCTGCATGGGAGTCAATCCTATCGCGTGCCCTGGCTCTTCGACGAAGAATCGGTCGACGTGCTGCGCTTCTTCACCAAACTCAAGTGCCGGTTAATGCCCTATCTTTACGCTGCAGCAGTCGAAGCGCACACGCGCGGCCTCCCGATGATGCGCCCAATGCTGCTAGAATTCCCCACTGACCCGGCGTGCGACACGCTAGATCGCCAGTACCTGTTGGGCGAAGCGCTACTGGTGGCGCCCGTCTTCACCGACAAAGGTGAGGTGGATTACTACGTTCCGGATGGCCGCTGGACGCATTTTCTCACCGGCGAGGTGATCGAAGGCGGGCGCTGGCGTCGGGAGCAACACGACTTCCTGAGCCTGCCGCTGTTGGTGCGCCCAAACACTGCGCTCGTCGTCGGCGATTGCGACGATCGCCCGGATTACGACTACAGCGACGGTTTCACGCTACGCATCTACCAATTGGCCGATGGCGCCGCTGCGCAGGTGCTCATCCCTGCATCGGATGGCGCCGCCGCCGTAGCCTTCACCGTCCAGCGCCATGCTGCAACGATCACGGTAAGGTGGCAAGGTTCGCCCCGCAACTGGCGCGTGCAGCTGATCGGTATTGCGTCTATCGCATCGGTTGATAGCGGCGCGGTCCGGGTGGAAGACGCAGGCGTAGTTGTGACGCCATGCGCTGACGCCACCGCGCTGACGCTTTTGCTCAATGCGGCATGAGCCATTGAGTGTTGCAGACCACGCCTCACAGCGCCTATAGCTCCCGAAGGGTGTTATAATCCAAGTGCAGAGATTCGGTCGGATGCATCCAGGCAGGATGCGCATCCACCGAATCTTTCTGCCGATTGTCAGTCAAAGTCCTTACGGCGCAGTGTTGCGTGCTCTGTGTTGCGTGCTCTGTGTTGCGTGCTCTGTGTTGCATGTCAGAATCCCTGCGCAAAACACACTGCTTAGCATTGCTGATCATTGCGCCCATGCCATGTTGATGAGGATGTCGCATGCCAACCATGCATGACGTGGCGCGTCGCGCCAATGTCTCGCTCAGCACCGTTTCCTACGCCATCAACGGCACGCGCCCTATTTCTGAGGAGACGCGCCAACGAATTTTCGCCGCCATGGAGGAGCTTGGTTACCGCCCCCACGCATTGGCGCGTGGTCTTGCCAGCAAGCGCAGTCGCATCCTGGCGCTCCTCTTTCCCACCTCCGAACGCGGGATGGGCACCACCGATCTGGAATTTATCATTGGTGCGGCGGACACAGCACGCGATCTGGGCTATCACCTCGTCTTGTGGACATCGGATATCAACGACGCTGTGGAACTGCGCCAACTGATTCAGCAGGGGCTGGTCGATGGCGTGGTGTTGATGGAAGTGCATCTCAACGACCGGCGCATCGCTTACCTGCAAGAGATCGACTTCCCTTTTAGCATTATCGGTCGCTGCGCCGACAACACAGGGCTTGCCTACACCGACATCGATTTCGAGCAGACCGTGCGCACCGCTGTACAGCATCTGGTCGAGCTGGGGCACACGGACATCGCCTTTATCAATCATGCGCGCGAAGTCTTCGATGCGGGATATGGCCCGGCGGTGCGCACCACGGACGCCTTCCAACGCATCACACAAGAACTTGGCATCCACAGTGTTATCCGGTTTTGTCATCCAACTGCTCAGGCCGGCTACACCACCTTCAATGCTCTGATCGACGAACGGCCTGAAATTACAGCCATTGCGGCGATGAACGAACGGTGCTTTCCGGGCATGTTGCAGGCGATAGCAGATCGCGGCTGGTGCGTGCCCGACGACATCTCGCTGATCTCGCTTGTGTCCTCGCCCGATGTAGCGGAAATGAGTATGCCGCCGCTGGCGACGCTGGCGCCCCCGGCGGCGGAGCTGGGAAGACTTGGCGTGGAGTTGCTCGTCCAACAACTAGATGGCCGTCCGGTCAGCATAACCGAAAGACTGCTTCCTTGTCGGCTGGTGCTGGGCGGCAGCACCGGCGAACGACGCGCACCGACGCTCAATCCACCTTCTCAATTTTCTGGCGTTGCCGACCCTGGTTTATGATTGCCGCATGTCACACACCGTCGATTTTCTCTTCACCAATGCCGCCGTCTACACCGCCGATCCTGCCAACCCACGCGCAGAGGCCGTTGCTGTGCGCGGCAATCGCATTGTCTTCGTAGGGCGCGCAGAGGA